>JAYTNX010000262.1:0-13463 GCA_043748075.1 Pseudomonadota bacterium | reverse complement strand
GGCGGCGTTGTAGCCGTACGAGCCCTTGCCGGCGCGCACGTTGTTCAACACCACCGCGGCGTCTTCGCCGGCGTTCTGCACGATCTGGCGCAGCGGCTCTTCCACCGAGCGGGCCAGGATGCGGATGCCGATCGTCTGGTCCTCATTGGCACCCTCGAGCTTGTCGAGCGCCTTCATGATGCGGATCAGCGCGACACCGCCGCCCGGCACCACGCCCTCTTCGACGGCCGCACGCGTGGCGTGCAGCGCGTCTTCGACGCGGGCCTTGATGTCCGACGCCTTGCCGGCGCCGTCGATGATCGTGGTGTTTTCCTTCTCCACGACGATCTTCTTGGCATCGCCCAGGTCGTTCAGCGTGGCCTTCTCGAGCTGCAGGCCGACTGGCTGCGCTGGCGCCACCGCCGCACATGCAGCTTTTGCCCGCTGCGTCGGCGGGGACGGGCGGATTTGGGGGCGCGGGCAGGATTTTCACAGCTCAGCTGGCGGTCTGTCGGGCTAGCCTGGCCGCAGGATTTACCAGGCAAGGGCTGTCGAAGGTAGGTTTTGGCCCACCATGAGTCCGGGTGGGCGAATCGGTTTGACGGGGAAAGGTGGATTGAATTTGCTATCCGCCCAGATCTCCGTAAATTCGCGGCCGATCCGTACGCTCGGATCGCAGAGTCTGCCCGCAACCCGCATGCAGGGCGATACGAGGCACCTATGACCCGATGTCTATTCTCGATAACACGCCCGGCAGGCATGTGCTGAGGTAGCTGAGGGATATCCGGGGTTGGTTCGGCGTATGGCTATGTCTCGCTCGCAAGCCTCGGAGGAGCTGATGCGCGGCGGACGCGCACGAGGAGTCCCGCCCCAAATCTGTGTCATCTGCAGTCGGCCTGCCTCGAGGATTTCATGAATCCCGTCTCCCCTACTTCTCACGCAGCCACCATCGACGTCATCAACCCCCGAACGGGCCTGGTGGACTATCGATTTCTCCCACCCTCTAGATCGGAAATGGCGGACACGTGCTCTCGCCTGCGATCGGCCCAGCGAGCCTGGCAAATGGTCGGCGTCGAGGCGCGCGCTGCCGCGTTGATCCGCTGGGCCGGGGAGATCGAGCGCGATCGTGAAGCCATCAGTGCGGCGGAATGCATCGATACCGGGCGCTACCGTCTCTCGCTCGAGAGCCCGGCAGGCCTGATCGCCACGCTTCGTGCCTGGGCCGCCAAGGCGCCGGAAGCGATGGCGACCGCGATGCTCGAGGGGACCTCCAGTTCCGCCGCGACAATCCGGTTCCGTACCAACCTCGTGCCGTTTGAGCTGGTCGGGGTGATCAGTCCGTGGAACTTCCCGCTCGCGATGTCTCTGGTCGATGCGGTTCCGGCGCTGCTGGCCGGCTGCGCAGTGATCGTCAAGCCGAGCGAGGTGGCACCGCGCTTCGTTGAGCCACTGCGACAGACGTTGGCACGGGTCCCCGAACTTGCATCCGTCCTGCACTACGTCGTGGGCGGCCCCGAAACGGGCCGCACACTGATCGACGAAGTCGACGCCGTGTGCTTCACCGGCAGTGTTGCGACGGGTCGCCAGGTAGCCGAGCAATGCGGTCGACGGCTGATACCGGCGTTCCTCGAACTCGGCGGCAAGGATCCCGCGATCGTCACCGCAGACGCCGATCTCGAGCGCGCGACTGACGCGGTGCTGCGCGGTGCGGTGTTTGCCACCGGCCAGATGTGCTTTTCCATTGAGCGCGTCTACATCCAGGCCGCGGTACACGACGAGTTCGTTAGCCAGCTCGTCGAGAAATGCGAGTCCATCGGGCTCAACTACCCGGACATGCACGCCGGGCACATCGGCCCCTTCATCCTGCCGCGCCAGGCCGAGGTCGTCGATGCACAGATCGACGATGCACTCGCTCGTGGGGCCCGCCTGCAGACCGGCGGCAAGTCGCAACGGCTCGGTGGCGGGCTCTACATGCGGCCGACGGTGCTGACCGACGTGACCCATGACATGGTGATCATGCAGGAGGAGACTTTTGGCCCGGTGATCCCCGTGATGCGGTACGAGACGATCGACGAGGCCGTGGAACTCGCGAACGACTCGGTCTTCGGCCTCTCGGCGGCGGTGATCGCGGCGACGGAAGCCGCCGCTGCCGCGATCGCGGAGCGCCTGCATGCCGGCGGAGTCAGCCTGCAGGACACCACACTGAACGGCGCGGTTCTGCGTGATGCAGAGAAGACCTCCTTCAAACACTCGGGTATTGGTCCTTCGCGTATCGGGCCCCGCGCGCTGACGCGTTTCCTGCGGCAACAGGCGCTCATTGCCAACGCGGGCGCCTGCACCGCACTGCAGAGTCTCGGCGAGAGGAAGCCCCCGTCGTTCACCTGAGCGGCGCATCAAGAATGAGGAGGGCGTCAGCCTCTTTCAGCGCCGTTCGTCGAGGCGCCACGTGTCGTGCAGGTCTCCCGGACGATCTGCATGACCCGGCCGACGGCGGGTTGAGGGGTGCTACCGGAATCGAGCAGTCCAACGTAACGTTGGGGCGCCGGAGCAGGGGTGCGCAGTATGCGTATCGCACCCGCGCGCAAGTCTGTGGCCACGACCTCGCGCGGCAGCATCGCGAGGAAGCCGCGACGCGCCACGAGGCTCAGGATCAACGTCAGCGAGTTCGTGCGAACGGGGCGGGGCACGTGCAGACCCAGGGATGCGAAGAAATTCGCATGCGCGTCGAGCGCGTAGCGGCGGTTCACTACGGCCCATCGGCCGCTGGACAGCGCCTGCGGGTCGGGGTGTCGCTCCTTGGCAAGTGGATGGTCACGACTGGCGACGACGGCGTCGGTCAGCGTCATCAGCGACTCGACTGCAAGGCCCGGTGAACTCTTGAGGTCGACGAAGCTGCAGAACGCGAAGTCGATCGCCGAGCGCCGCACCAGGGTTGTCAGCTCCTCGAGGGTGCCCGACACCGCCCGCACGGCGACGCCAGGCAGCTGCGTGCGGCAGCGCAGGATGGCGGCAGCGACGATGATGTTCGAGAAGAACCGGCCCACCCCGAAGGTGACGCTGCCGGCCGCCCCGGTCTGGATGTCCGCCACGCCCGACTTGGCGTCGCCACACTCCTTCACGATCAGCGCCGCGTACTGATAGAAGCGCTCGCCTGCTGGCGTGAGGGAGACCGACCGCGTCGAGCGCGTCAGGAGTGGCATGCCGAGGTGCTTCTCGAGCTGCTGGATGCTGCGCGTCAGGGCGGGTTGGCTGAGGTAGACGCGTGCCGCCGCCTCCGAGAAGCTCTTGAATTCGGCGACCGCGACGAGATGGCGGAGTTGTCGCAGTTCCATCAGCGCGCACTCCGCAGGCAGGCTTCACGCAGCAGTTCCATCACCCGGTTCATCGCCGCCGTCCGAGGCCGCTGCTGCAGGTAGATGATGCCGCTAGGCAGCGGCGCAGCAGGCACCTCGAACGGCAATCTCACGACAGTGCCCGCGGCCAGTTCCCGGGCCACGGCGCGATTCGGCAGCAGCGCCAGGAACCGGCCGCTCAAGACCAGGGCCTTGATCAGGTCGAGGGACTCAACCTGGATTGGATCCGGGGGCACCAGTTGGTTCGACTGAAAGAGCCGCTGGAGGACATCGAGCGTGTAGGGCTGGCAAAGGCTCGCCCAGTCGAAACGCATCAGCTCGGCCAGCTTCGCATCGCGCCGACGGACGATCGGGTGCCGGGCGCCCGCCACGACGCCCGGGATTACGGTGACGAGTGGTTCGAGCACGAGGTCGGGACGAATCGGAAACGCAGCAAAAGTCGTGAAGATCAGGTCGATACGGCCGTCATAGAGCGGACTCAGGAGATTCTCGATCAGGCCTTCGACCACCTCGATCTCGAGTGCGGGCATCTCTTCCACCACCCGGGCAGTCACGTCAGCGAGCAGGTCGGACATGTAGGAAGCCCCTGCGCCGATCGAGATTCGGCCGACGCCGCCGGTGCGCAGGGTGGCGACCTCCTGTTCCGCGCGTTCGCAGTCGTTCAGGATCCGGCGGACGTGCCGATGGAACTCCACGCCCGCCGGCGTCGGGCGGGTGCCGCGATAGTCGCGCTCGAACAGCGAGACACGCAGGGACCGCTCGAGATCGCGGATGCTGCGGGTCAACACCGGTTGCGTGACGTCGAGATCGCGCGCGGCCACCGAGAAGCTGCGTGCCTCGAGCACGGCGGCGAAATGGCGGAGTTGTCGTAAGTCCATGAATTGCACGACCGGTACACGAAGCCCGAGATTCCGCGATCGTGACGCTACGTGCAACTCACCGTGACAGCGCTGACGGGCCGGGCGCTACTGCATGCGAGCCGGTGCTCCTGTCGCCGCCGCAGCGCGCTCCCAAACGACCGGGAAAACGCGATCGTCCGCGGGTGCCTCTCCCAGCCGCATCCGATCAAGAGGCATGCCCGGCGTGTTGATGCTGCCTTCGCGGGGATCCCAGCGCACGTCATCGCCGAACCAGCGCGTGCTCAGGGCAATGCGCGGCTGCGTCGGATGCAGGTTCGCGCCACCCCCGTGGTAGGTCCGCGGGTGAATGACCAGCGCGTCTCCCGGCTCCATGTCGTAGGAGAGGAAGCGCACGCCCGGATCTGTCCGACGCTGCTCCCAGTCGTAGAAGCTCGGTCGATCGGCCGGCTGCGGATCATGCTTCGCGTTGAACGTGTTCGGCCACGGCATGCGGGTGTCGGTCTGGCTGCCCGCCACGAACTCGAGGCAGCTCAGGTTCTGGCGGACGGGGAGCAGGGGCATCCACATCGTCGGCACCTGCTCGCCCTGCGTCGGCCACGCCGGATGGTCCGCATGCCAGTACGTCTTCGTGGGCACGGCCGGTTCCTTCATGAACATGGCATCGAGAAAGAACCGGACACGCTGTGCGCCGATGACCTCCCCGATGACCTGGCCCGCCGGGGAATCGAACACGAAGCTGCGGAACTCGTCGGACCACCAGCGCATGTACTTGCAGCGCAGGAAGCCCGCGGCCTGCTCGGCATAGACATTGCGGTGGTCGATGTCTTCGCTCCGGATCAGCTCGATCTCACGCCGCAGGCGAGCATCCTGCTCGAGGAACTCGGGCGGCAACCGGTAGAGCGCAGAAGGGTTGGTGCGAACCTGCTGTCGCATGCGCTCCCAGCTGCCCAGCAGCAGCGAGATCCACTCGCTGTCGAACACGGACTTCAGGTGCACGACGCCATCCCGTCCATAGGTGTCGATCTGCTCAGTCGTCACGGGCGACAAGGGCTTCCGGTTCATCGTTCGAACTCCACCGCCCGCAGGGCATTCACCTCGGAGGCGGGCCCACTCTATCGATAGCCGCTATTACCACGGTTCGTTCTGCAAATGAGGCAATAACCTCCGGCTAACTCATGCTCCGGGTGCCCCTTCGGCCTCGTCCAGGATCATCTCGGCGGCCTTGGAGGCGATCATCAGGGTGGGCGCGTTGGTGTTCCCGCTCGTGATGATCGGCATCACCGACGAGTCCGCCACTCGCAGTCGCGCGACACCCTGGACTTTCAGCGACGCATCGACGACGGCGCCCGGGTCCGAACCCATCTTGCAGGTTCCTGCGATATGGAAGACCGGCCCCACGCGCTCCCGCAGCACCCGCTCCCACTCACCGTCGCTGTGCACCGCGGGCCCCGGGAACAGCTCCTCGGCCACCACCTCGCTGAACGCCGGTGCGGCGAAAATCCGCCGGATGAGCCGACACGCGGCAATCATCCTCTCGACGTCGCGACGGCTGTCGAGCAGCCGCGGATAGATGCGCGGCGGTCCCTGCGGGTGCTCCGGGTCGAGCCGGAGCTCGCCCCGGCTGTCGGGCCTGTTGACGTTGGGGACGGCCATCATCGCCGGGGTCTTCAGCACCTCTATCGCACTCTTGTCGATCTTGTAGCCCATCGGCATGAAGTGAACCTGTACGTCCGGCGAGTCCTCGGCCGGCGAGGTGCGCAGGAACGCGACGCACTGCGCCGTGGGCGTGCCGATGGCACCCTGGCGCGTCGTGAGGTAGCGCAGCCCCTGGCGCACGACGCCCAGCGGGTTGTAGTCCATGTTGGCCGTGCGGATCCCGGGCTTCACGCCCTGGACGATCCAGACGCCGGCATGCTCCTGGAGGTTCTGTCCGACGCCCGCGAGGTCGTGCACGAGGTCGACCTTCGCGTCACGCAGCTGGTCGGCGGGGCCAATGCCCGAGAGCATCAGCAGGTGCGGCGATCCGACCGCGCCCGCCGCCACGAGCACCTCCCGCCGCGCGCGAACCGTGCGGACACGGCCGCCACGCGAGAAGGTCACGCCGGTGGCCACACCCGCCTCGATCTCGATCCGCTGAACGCTGGCACCGCTGACTAGCGTCACCCTTCCTTCTCGAACGGCCGGATGCAGGAACGCCTTGGCTGCGCTCTGCCGGAACCCGCGGTGGATGGTCGTCTGGGCGAGGGAGGCACCGTCCTGCGCCTCGCCGTTGTAATCGCGCGCCCTGCCGAGCCCGAGCTCCTCGGCCGCGCGCACGAAGCGCTCGCTCAGCATGTGGGGCGCCGGCATGTCCGAGATCCGCAGCCCTCCTGCGGCTCCCCGGAAGTCCGGATCGCCCTGGCCGCCGTAAGTCTCGACGGCCTTGAAGTGCGGCAGCACGTCCGCGTACGACCAACCGCGATTGCCGAGCGCTGCCCACCGGTCGAAATCACTCCGATTGCCGCGCACGTAGAAGAGGCCGTTGATCGTCGTGCTGCCGCCCACGACTTTGCCGCGAGGCCACACTTCGGTGCGATTGAATCGGCTGGGATCCGGCTCGGTGCGGTAGCGCCAGTCGTATCGCGGGTTGCCGAGCGTGAAGAGTTTTCCCGCAGGAACATGGTGCAGGGGAGACCAGTCGCGTCCCCCGGCCTCGAGCACCAGCACCGAGTACCGCTGGCCGCGCGACAGCCGCTCCGCGAGCACACATCCGGCCGCGCCCGCACCGACCACGACAAAGTCCCAACTGTCGCTCTCTGCCATCCCTGGTCGCCGCTCCTCGGGAACGCCGGATCTGTGTCCGTGGGAGAAGGCAGTATTGCCGACTCGCGCGTCGGCGGCGACGGCCGGGACCGCACAGAAAGCTATCGGGCCATTGGGAGAATGGATAGATCCGCCGCCGCTTCTGTGATGATCTGCGTATCGCGGGTTCACGCCGCCCCGAGAGGTCGAATGTCCGATTCCACGTCGCCCGCCAGGCTCACCGCCGCGAAGACCGGGTTCGCCTACGGCGCGGGGCAGGTCACGATCTCGGTGTTCTTCCAGGTCACCTCGCTGCTGCTCTTGCCGTTCATGACCAACATGCTCGCCATCCCGGCGGCCATCGCGGGCCTCGTGATCATGTTGCCGAAGGTCTCGGCGATGGTGATGGACCCGCTCGTGGGAATGCTGTCGGACCGCATCCCGACGCGCTGGCAGGTCCGTCGGCCATTGCTGCTGGTCGGCGGCGTCACGACGGCGCTGGCGTTCCCGATGCTGTTCCATCCGCCCTCGGTCTCGAATCCGGTCGTGCTGGCGACGTACATCTTCGTCGGATTCCTGCTGGCGAACGCCGCCTTGTCGTGCCTCACGGTCTCGTACCTGGCGTCTGCCTTCGACATCGCCGGCGAGCCGTCCCAGCGCACGGTTCTGATGTCATGGCGGGTCGCCTTCCACATGGGAGGCGTGCTGCTGGGTGGCCTTGCGCCCGCGGCGGTGGCGCTTCTCGGTTCGGGTCGACGCGGCTACTCCCTGATGGGCGTTGCGCTCTGCGGATTGTGTCTCTGTGCCGTCGCGATCAATTACCTCTCGACCGTGCGGGTGCCGCTACGGCGTTCTGCGGTCGGCTATGCCAGGCCGCGGGATCTCTGGCTCGTACTGCGTCGCCAATCGAGTTTTCGCCATCTCGCCGCGATCTACGGCGTGAAGTACTTCTCGAACGGGATCCAGTACGCCGCCAATGCCTACTTCGTGCTGTACGTGCTGAAGGCTGAATTCCAGCTCCTGAGCGCCATGGTCGTCACGATGACGCTCGCCGCGTTGGCGACCCAGCCGCTGTGGGTGAAGCTCGCGGCGCGCATCGGGAAGGTCAATACGTTCGTGATCGCGACCGTCGGCATCGGAACGGCGTTCCTGTCGTTCGCGACCCTGGGTCCCGGGGACCACCAGGCCGCCATCGTCATCAGCGCTTTCCAGGGCGTGTTCGCAGGCGGTGGTGCGCTGATGTCCTGGTCACTCTTCGTCGACTCCATCCAGCTGTACGCCGAGCAAACGGGAGAATCGCGACCGGAACTGCTGTCCGGCGTCTGGTCGGCGATCGAAAAGGTCCTGTTCGCCATTGGCGTGTTCGTGTTCGGCGGCATCCTGCAGATGCTGGGCCTGGTGCCTTCGACGCAACTTCTGGTCACACAGCCCGACAGCGCGTTGCTGGGCGTGCGCCTGGGCGTCGCCGTTCTTCCAGCGCTCGGGATGGCACTGACGGTTGCCATGATCTGGGCGTGGCTTCGCAATTCGACGCTCGGGCCGGCGCCTGCGGTGGTGAAAGTCGCCGGGCCGCTCGGGCAGTAACGACGCCGTCCCCGCGCGTCCTCCGCCTGTCGCCGTCCCGCGTTCGTGATGCGGCGCACCGCGTAGCGTCCGCGCCCTGGCTCTCGTGGTCACGCCCAAGGTCCGGCGTGGACCATGACAAACACGAGACCTTCAGCGTCGATGGACGGACGCTCGTCGCCCGGACGGTAGTAGCCATAGGCGAGGGACTGAGAACCCGGGCTGTTCATCGATCCGGATCCGGGACGGACGATCAGCACTTCGAGCGGCGCAGCGGCAGGGAAGTGCCGGAAGATGTCCGTTGCGCCGTTGCCGAACTCCCACAAGGTCGCCTCGGCGCCGGTCTCCGGCTGCGTCCTCAGGACCACTCGGCGGATCCGGATCGGCGCCGCCTGGCCGTTCGTGTCCTCCGGAAGATGCTCGAGCGTGTGTTCGAGGACCACGATCGGCTCGAGAACCCGGGAATCCGGATGGTGGTAGGCCTGGTCCCTCGATGGCTCGTCTACCGCGTATGCCTGGGTCGAGCCGCTGGTGCGCAGGTAGAGGAGGTAGCCGCCGGGCACGGAGACCCGTGCGCCGTGCACGACCTGTGGCGGATAGCAGGCATAGGACAACGGGCGCATCCAGTGCAGGCCGTCAAACGTGAAGCGTCCCGCGAGGCACAGGAACTCCTCCTCGCAACGATGGTACTGAGCCCTGTGCTCGACCCCGTCCCGAGGCACGGAGCGGATCAGGGCGGTGCGCGCCCCCGTAGCGGGATCCTGGTTCAGTGGCAGCACCTCGATGCCGCGCGCGCCCGCCGACTCCCAGGGCCCGGAACGGATCGGTGCCAACGGCACTGACTGACGCATCAACGAATTCTCCGGCGACGGATGAAGCGTGCCCTGTGCCTCGAGCCCACGAAACGCCGGTCGCACAGGCATGACCGCTCGTCGGTCGAGTGTTGCACGTGGGTCGCGCCAGGCCGATTCGCTCCTCGAATCCGATGATCGAGGGTTCGAATCCATGCGGACCGCCGCAAGGCGACCACGGATCCCACGCCATGGCGTTCGGCGGCCGCGGCGCCCGCGGATTCCCGGGCGTTCCTAGCCCTTCAGGCGGCTGGCCATCCCGCGCGCCGCCACGCCCGCAGTCTCCGCAAACAGCTTCATCGCCGGCGTGAGGCTGCGCGAGGCGACGGAGATCAGTCCTGCCGGCAACTTGGGAGCAAACGCCGGATAGTTCACGCGACGCAGCGCGCCTGACTTCACCCAGTCGGACACGGTGTAGTCGGGGATCAACGAGAGCAGGTCGAGACCCATCAGCATCCGGATCATGAACGGAGGATAGTCGTGGGTGATCGACCAGTTCACCGCGGTGTCCGGCCCGTCGCCAAAGATCTGCTTCAGGAACGTCCGCATGCCTGCGGACTCGGGCAGGATCCATCGCGCTGCCAGCAGATCCTCGAGGCCGACGCTCGGCTTGCGGGCAAGCGGATGCTCGGACCGTGCGTAGATCGAAATCCGCAGGTCGAGGTACTTCTCGAACTGCAGGTCACCCGAGAGGTCGGTGCCGGGCCAATAGGGTGTCAGCAGGAAGTCGAGTTCTCCGCGACGCAGGTCTGTCAGCAGCTCGTTGAGGTACCCGTACTTGACCGAAAAGGTCAGGCGGCTCTCGCGTGACGACACCTTGGTAATGATGCCGGGCAACAGCTGGTCGATCATGCCGGTGGGCGCCCCCACCGCCACATGACCTTTCGCGCCTTTCTTCAGGAACTCGACCTCCTTGCGCGCGCGCTTCATCGAGTCGAGCGCCGACTTGAAGAAGTGATAGACGGTTGTCCCGTAGGCGGTCGGCTTCACGCCCCCCTTGCCGCGCTCGAGCAGCGGAACCTGGAATGCTTCCTCGAGCGTCCGGATGCTGTTGGAGAGTGCGGGCTGGCTGATCGAGAGGAGTTCAGCGGCCTTGCGGTAACTGCCCAGGTCGACGACGGTGACGAAGTAGCGCAACTGGTTGATGTTCATGAGCGTAGAGCCTGGCAACCTTGCAGCGACGGCAGTGCGGACGGTGGACACACTCTAGCCGATGCTCCGGCCTGCGATCCGCCGCGTCCCGCTTGGTCGAACCTATCACGCGATACGGAAGTTGAAGGCCCCTCGGCCGGGACAGGCCATAAAATGGCGCGCTTTGGCAGGTGGCCAGCGTCCGAGGCATGTCCGGCATCCACGCCTGATCACGCCACCAAGGGGGCGCCCTGCTGCAACACCGAGACCCACAGGGCATTGCGACAATGCGTATCGTCGACGTCCTGTTCGCCGCCGGGTTCGGCGGCTACTACTACGACGACCAGGCGGCAGATCGCGCTGGCGTGACGCAGGACGATTCCTGTACCGCGGTGCGCCGGTCACGGCGGGATTTCGACAGGTGCGGCGGCCCTCGGAGTCGCTCAGCGTCGGCTTGTGCCTCGAGGACGGGCATGTAGCCTGGTCGGGTTGCCGGTGGCAGTGGAGTACGGCATCAGCCAGGCGCTGTTGAAGGCCGCCGCCCACATCCGGCGCATGACGATGGCGGAAGTGATCTGCGCGGACTTCGGGATTCCGGTACTGCCCCATGCGCTCAAGGCGCATGGCGTGGGTGCCTACCTCGGGGGCAGCTACGCCGAGACGGAGATCTCGGGTGCCGTCAGTGCGCACATCGCCGTGGCGACGCAACCCGACATGGTGCTCGCCAAGCCGGCCATGGACGTCGATGCGGCGATCACGATCGTGGGGAACGAGCAAGCGCGCGTCCTGGCGATGCTCGCGGCCCGCGCCGTAGGAGCGCCCGCCGACCGGGCCACCGCGACCCGCAGTGCGGATCGCGGTGCCGGTCCGAGTGCTCAGCGGCTCAATCGAAGCTGAAAGAGGCGCGAATCCCGAACTCGCGCTTCGACGGCAGCAGGACGCCCAGGCCCTGCGTCGCGAAGTTGGCCAGCGGCACCAGCGACAGGTCTGGCAGCCGATAGATGAAGTCGTAGCTGGTGTCGTTGGTCAGGTTGTTGGCGTAGAACTCGACGGCGAGCTTGTCCTTCTGCACGCCGGTGCGGACGAACACCCTCGTGAACGAGTCACTCTGCGTGACGTTGAGGTCGCTGTCCCACATCCGGCCCTGGTAGCGCACGTCGCCGCGCACGAACCACTCCCAGTCGCCGACCAGCGGGGCGCGGTAGGTGGAGGTCAGCGAGGCGACGAGGTCCGGGGTCTTGGCCAGCGTGTTGCCGTCGAAGCGGCGCGGCGGATCGGTCGCCGGGGGAACCGGGCCGGTCCAGGTCGCGAAGGTGGTGTTGTAGTACTTGTCCCAGACCGCGTCGTTGTAGGTCAGCGCGAGGCCGGCGCTCCAGCGGTCGGTCAACGAACCGTCGACGTTCAGCTCGATACCCTGCACGCTGGCATCGTTGGCGAGGGTCTGGAAGGAACCGGCCACGCCGAACGGGCAGTTCGGCGGCGTGTTCTGGATCAGCGGCGGCCCGTTGCACGAGGGCGGGTTGAAGACGGAGGAGCTGGTCGTGCGGTTCTTCCACTTCGAATCGTAGAGCGATACGGTGTATTGCAGGCGGCCGTCGAGCAGGCTCTGCTTCGCGCCGATCTCGAAGCTCTCCAGCGACGGCAGGATCGAGTACTCCGAGATGCCGGGGTAGAGGGTCTGCAGGGCGAGCTTCTGCGCCGGCGTCGCCTGGACGAAGCCCGAGTTCAGCGTCAGCGGCTGCACGCCCTCGGCGTAGGTCACGTAGAAGTTCGAGCCCTGGGTCGGCTTCCAGCTCAGAGTGAAGCGGGGCAGGGTCTGCTTGGTCTCGTTCTTGACGTCGGGGCCGCCGGTGCGGATGACGGTGGTGATCTCGTCCTGCTGGTAACGCGCGTCGGCGCTGAATGTCAGCGTGTCCAGGATGTCCCAGTCGACCGAGGCGTAGGCAGCGGGTACGTGCGAGCGATTGTTGACGTAGTTGCCGGTGTTCAGCACGTATTGGGTCGCACCGAAAATGGCGTTCAGGTCGATCTGCGACAGCCGGACGGCAGAGCGGAAGTAGCTCGCGCCGACCAGGCCGCGGACCCTCTTCTTCGGATCCGTGGAGAGGCGCATGTCGATCGTCATGTCCGACGAGAGGAACGGCTGGATGTTCTGGAAATTCAGCACCGCGGCGCGATCCAGGTCCCAGGCCGACACGGAGTCGGAGTTGTTGTAGCCGGCGTTGAAGTCCAGCGACCAGTCATTGGCGAAGCCATAGCCGGCCTGGACCGCGAGGCGGTACGTGTCGCGGCGCATGCCCATGTGGTCGAGGGTCGGACCCTTGCTGAGGAACGGATCGCCCAGCGTGTTGCTGATCTGCGGGCCGATCGCGGATGCTGGCAGCGCCGTGTTGGCGTTGACGAGCACGCGCGGGTCGCCCGAGTCGAGCGAGGGCACCGGGCCGCAATGTCCGTTCGGCAGTGTGAAGCGCAGCCCCACCTCGGCGCCGGTTTCCGACTTGGCGGGATAGGTGAAGCCGGCGCAGGGCCGGGCCTTGATGTAACCGAGGGCGGCGGAGCTGTCGTCGTCTTCCTGGTAGTGGCCCCGCAGGCGGAGCCAGAAGTTCTCGGTCGGCGTCGCGTAAAGCGTGCCCGTGATCGACTTGGTGTTCTCCTCGCCGAGCGTGCCGCCATCGCTGGCGGTGTACTGGCCGGCCTTGTTGTTGCTCAGCACCAGCAGGCGTCCGCGGACTTTGTCGCCAAACAGCGGACCCTCGACGGCAAGGTCGAAATTGTTGGTGCCGCGATCGGTGAATTCGCCGTTGACCTTGCCTTTGAACGTCTCGGACGGGTTGCTGGTGATCAGATTGACGAGGCCGCCGAAGGTGCTGCGTCCGAAGTAGGCGTTCTGCGGCCCCTTCAACACCTCGACGCGTTCCAGGTCGGAGAAGTTGACGCTGGAGAGG
>JAYTNX010000261.1:0-2631 GCA_043748075.1 Pseudomonadota bacterium | reverse complement strand
CCGCCGAGTACCTTGCGCGCGGCGTCGAGCTGACCGCACAGGCTCTCGACTGCATCGATGGCGGTCGGCCCCATCCGATCGAGGCGTGTATCGGAGAATTCCAGGATCTGCCGGGTCTGCACCGCGCGGATCGTCGTGAAACGGCCCCAGCGTTCGCGCCAGTCGCGCGCCGTGATCGGCGGTGCCGACAGCAGCATCACGTCCGGGTCTCGCTTGACCACCGATTCGAGCTCGACGATCGGCGCCGGGAACGCAATGTCGTCGAAGATGTTGCGCCCGCCGCAGCGCGCGATCGCGTCGCTGATCACGTGCCGGCCGCCCACCGTGTAGATCGGCTCATCCCAGATCATGTAGAACACGCGCAGCGGCGGGCCCTTGATCCGGCGTTGCCCGATCACGGCGATCCGCTGGTCCAGCGCCTTCGCCGCCGACTCCGCGACCACCTCGGTGCCGGCCATGCGGCCGAGCCGGCGCACCGACTTCGGAATGTCGGCCAGCCCCTGGGTACGGATGAAATAGAGCGGCATCTTCAGCTTGCGCAGACTGTCGACGACCAGCCGGTTCGTCAGGTCTTCCCAGACCACGACCACCTCCGGCTTCAGCGCCACCAGGCGCTCGTAGTTCAGCGCGTTCGCATCACCGATCCGTAGGATCTTCTTCGCCGCGGCGGGCTCGTCCGCCGCCAGCACCGTTGCGACGATGCGATCTCCAGCACCGGCGGCGAACAGCATCTCGGTCGCGCCGGGCGCGAGACTGACGATCCGTTGCGGCGGCGCACGCAGCGTCAGGCTCGCGCCGGTATCGTCGGTGATTTTCAGCGCGCCAGCGGCATAGCCGGGTCGGGGTGCGCTGCCCGCCAGCGAAGCCTGCAGCGCCGAGGTGTTGGCGAACAGCAGCAGGGGCGCCGACCACGCCCCGATCGCCCACACCGCCGTCGCGATCCGCACCGCGCCCACGAGCCACGCCGCGCCGGGCCGTGAACGCCCCTTCGCCTTCACGCGCGCCCCGATCCGTCGGGCGATTTCGGCGGAGTCGCCACGGGCCGATCCGAGCCGCAACTGGCGCAGCCGCTCGCCGGCATCGCCCGCCGCAGCAGGGGCGCGACCACCCGCGCGCGCAGCACGCCCGAGCTGCGCGCCGCGTCCGCCCGCCGTGCCAGCCTCGCATCGAGCCGCGACAACAGCGTGAAACGCGTGCGCGACGGCACCAGCGACCAGGCCGTGTAGGCGGCAGCGCAGAGGACCGCGAGGACGACGACCCCTTGCTGCACCATGACCGCCTCAGCCTGCGCCGAACGCGAGCGCGATGCGATAGGTGACGAAGGACGCCACGTAGGCCATCGCGAACAGATAACCCGCCATCAGCAGCGGATAGCGCCAGCCGCCCGTCTCGCGCTTCACCACCGCCAGCGTCGAGAGGCACTGCGGCGCGAACACATACCAGGCCAGCAGCGACAACGCCGTCGCGAGACTCCAGCTCTGCGCGATCACCGGCGTCAGGGTCGTCGCGAGATCGGTGTCATTGCCCGACATCGCGTAGACGGTGCCGAGGGCGCCCACCGCGACCTCGCGCGCCGCCAGGCCCGGCACCAGCGCAATCGAGATCTGCCAGTTGAAGCCGATCGGCGCGAACACCACCTGCAGCGCGCGTCCCAGCAGCCCGGCGAAACTGTATTCGATGGGTGCCCCCGTGGCGCCCGGCGGCGGCGCCGGATAGCTCGACAGGAACCACAGCAACACCATCATCGCGAGAATGATGCCGCCGACGCGCGACAGGAAGATCTGCACGCGCTCCCAGAGCCCGAACAGCAGGTTGCGCAGGTTCGGCCACTGGTAGTCCGGCAGCTCCAGCATCAGCGGGTGGTACTGGCCGCGCATCACGGTGCGCTTCATCGCGTAGGCCACGGCGAGCGCGCTGACGATGCCCGCGAAGTACAGCGCAAACATCACCAGCCCCTGCAGGTTCAGCCAGCCGATCGCCCGGTCGGGAATGAACGCCGCGATCAGCAGCGCGTAGACCGGCAGGCGCGCGGAGCAGGTCATCAGCGGTGCGATCATGATCGTCGCAATCCGGTCGCGGAGGTTCGGGATCGTGCGCGTCGCCATGATTCCCGGTATCGCGCAGGCGAATGACGACAGCAGCGGAATGAACGCGCGGCCCGAGAGCCCGACGCTGCCCATGATGCGGTCCAGCAGGTAGGCCGCGCGCGGCAGGTAGCCGCTGTCCTCGAGTGCGAGGATGAAGAAGAACAGAATGACGATCTGCGGCAGGAACACCACGACGGCACCGAGGCCGGCGACGATGCCATCGACCAGCAGGCTCTTCATCACGCCGTCGGGCAGCACCGAGTTCAGCAGTTTCGCCAATGCGCCCACGCCGGCATCGATCCACTCCATCGGCGCCGCGGCCCAGGCGAACACCGCCTGGAAGATGAAGAACAGCAGCGTCGCGAGAATCAGCATGCCGCCGATCGGGTGCATCAGCACCTGATCGAAGACCACGGCCGCGCGGCTGCGCAAGGGCACGCGGTAGCCGATCGTGCGCAGGATGCGTGCCGCTTCGGCATGCGAGGCGCGCACTTCATCGGGCTCGGGGTCGCGCCAGGAGGCCGCGGCTTGCCCGGCAGCGCCG
>JAYTNX010000260.1:0-10531 GCA_043748075.1 Pseudomonadota bacterium | reverse complement strand
TCGGGCCGCAGCCGCCCGGCGACCTCCGAGACGATGTGGTGCACGTGAGCGTAGGTCTCGACCGTCATGAAGTCGCGCACCTCCACCGAGCCGGCCTCGCAGATGCGGCCGAGGTCATTGCGCTCGAGGTCGATCAGCATCACGTGCTCGGCCCGCTCCTTGGGGTGGGCGACCAGCGCGTCGGCCGCCGCGGCGTCGCACTGCGCCGAGTCGTCCGCGATGCTGGCGCCGATACTCCGCGGCCGAGTACCCGCGATCGGCCGTGTGGTGACCCGTCGCCCTTCCACCCGCACCAGTCGCTCGGGCGAGGAACTGAGGATATCCATCCCGCCCCACTGCGACCAGACGGCGAACGGCGCCGGATTGACGGCGCGCAGACGCCGATAGATCGCCGCGGCGGAGGTGCCGGGACCGAGCCGGGCGCGCCAGCCCCGTGACAGATTGGCCTGGTAGAGGTCGCCCGCTCGGATGAACTCCTGCACACGCGCGACGCGTCCCAGAAACTCCGCCGGTTCGTCCTCGTGCAGATCCTCGAGGTGGATGGCGCCGGCAATCGCGGGCGCGCGCGCGGCCCAGGCCGCGGCATCCGCCTCGATCTGCGCCAGCCTCGCCTCGCCGGCCGCACCGGGCTCGGCGAGCGCGCGCAGCCTGCCCTGCGCATGATCGAACACCAGCGCTGCGTCGACGCGCAGGGCATAGGCGCGATACGGCAGGTCGGCGGCCGGCAGGCGCAGGATCGGCTCGACCTCCGACGCCAGCTCATAGCCTGCGAATACCGCAAAGCCGCCGCACCAGGGAAGTCCCGCCGGTTCCAGCGGCGTGGCCGCGGCAGCGTCGCGCCACCAGCGATCCAGCCCCATGAGGAAACCGTTTGCATCGCTGACGTGGCGGGCCGCCTCTCCCGAGCCACCGAGACGGCCGTCGCGATCGAGCCAGAGTGAGGCGCCGGACGCCGCCACCAGCACACTGTGGCGCGCCAGCGGGCCGCGGGACGCGGAATCGAACAACACCGGATAGGCGTCCGGCCGCGACTCGGCCAGCCCCAACAGCAGGCCCGCCGGCAGGGAGACGTCGCGACTCAGCAGGCGCTGCGGACGCCCGCCCATCGGCGTCAGCTGGCGAAGCGGCGGAAGATCAACGTACCGTTGGTGCCGCCGAAACCGAAGGAGTTCGACAGCGCGACATCGATCGGCATCGGCCGCGCGACGTTCGGCACGTAGTCCAGGTCGCAGTCGGGATCGGGATTCTCGAGGTTGATCGTCGGCGGCGCGACCCGGTCGCGGATCGCCAGCACGCAGAAGATCGCCTCGACGACACCCGCCGCGCCGAGCAGGTGCCCGGTCATCGACTTGGTCGAGCTGACCGCAAGCTGGCGGGCGTGGTCGCCGAATGCCCGCTTGATTGCGACGGTCTCGGCCTTGTCGCCGAGCATCGTCGAGGTGGCGTGCGCGTTCAGGTACTGCACCGCGGAGGCGTTCATCGTCGCGTCGCGCAGCGCGTTGCGCATCGCGATCATGGCGCCCTCGCCATCTTCGGGCGGCGCGGTGATGTGGTGGGCGTCGCCACTCATGCCGAACCCGACCAGCTCGGCGTAGATGCGCGCGCCGCGTGCCTTCGCGTGGTCGAGCTCCTCGATCACCATCGCGCCGCCGCCATCGGCCATGACGAAGCCATCCCGGTCGCGGTCCCAGGGGCGGGAGGCGCGGGCGGGCGCGTCGTTGCGCTGTGACAGCGCGCGCGCCTGGCTGAAGCCGCCGACGCCGCACTGCGTGGTCGACATTTCGGCTCCGCCCGTGACCACGAGGTCGGCGTCGCCGTACTGGATCGAGCGCATCCCGAGGCCGATCGCATGCGTGGAGGTGGTGCAGGCCGTCACCACGCCGAGGTTCGGCCCCTTCAGTCCGTACTTGATCGACAGGTGGCCCGAGATCATGTTGATGATCGAAGACGGTATGAAGAAGGGCGAAATCTTGCGCGGACTCTGAGCGTCGAGATAGGCGCTGTGTTCCGACTCGATCGTCGCCAGGCCGCCGATGCCTGCGCCGCTGATCACGCCACAGCGCTCGGCATCGAGCCGGGAGAAGTCCGCGCCGCTGTCGGTCACCGCCTGCATGCCGGCTGCGACGCCGTACTGCATGAACTCGTCCATGCGCCGCGCTTCCTTCGGCGCGATGTAGGCGCCGACGTCGAAGCCGCGCACCGCCCCGCCGAAACGCGTGGCGAAATTCGAGACGTCGAAGCGCGTGATCGGTGCGATGCCGCTTTCCCCGTGGAGCACCGCGGCCCAGGCCGAATCCACCGTGCTGCCGACGGGAGACACCAGCCCCAGGCCCGTGACGACGACACGGCGTTTACTCACGCAATCCTCGCGCGCTGGCAATGAATGGGACGGAATCGCCGCCGTGCCGGCACGCCTGGGGCGCGCAACGCGGAGTCCGGGACGCGATCAGGCCTTGCGACGCTCGGTGATGTAGGTGATCGCCTGCTGCACGGTGGTGATCTTTTCGGCGTCCTCGTCCGGAATCTCGGTCTCGAATTCCTCTTCGAGGGCCATGACCAACTCGACGGTGTCGAGGGAATCGGCGCCAAGGTCGTCGACGAACGAGGCGTCGCTGGTGACCTGTTCGAGCTTGACCCCCAACTGCTCCGCGACGATGGCTTTGACTTGTTGTTCTACGGTACTCATCGGTTCTTGTCCTCTTGACGACCTGTGTGGCCCTGGACCGGTCGGGCCGAAGGGCGACGTATTGTAGGGGAACACCCCCCCGACTGCCACCGGAGGGCCTCGGGAGTGCTTGTTTCTGAACGTGAAATCGGTGAAAAAACGCCCTTTCAGGGCATGTGCATGCCGCCGTTGACGTGCAGGGTCTGCCCGGTGAGGTAGCCGGCCGCCGGCGACGCGAGGTAGACGGCGGCGGCCGCCACGTCGCCCGCGCTGCCCAGCCGGCCCATCGGAATCTGCCCCATCAGGACCTTGCGCTGCTCGTCGGTCAGCGCGCGGGTCATGTCGGTGTCGATGAACCCTGGTGCGATGGCGTTGACGGTGATACCGCGCGAGGCGACCTCGCGGGCCAGTGACTTGGTGAACCCGAGTACCCCCGCCTTGGCGGCGGCGTAGTTGGTCTGGCCGGCGTTGCCGATCGAACCGACGATCGAGGTGACGTTGATGATGCGGCCGCCGCGATCCTTGATCATCTTGCGCAGGCAGGCCTTGGAGGTGCGGAACACGGACGTGAGGTTGGTGGCGATGACCTGCTCCCAGTCCTCGGGCTTCATGCGCAACAACAGCGTGTCGCGGGTGATGGCCGCGTTGTTGACCAGGATCGAGGGCGCCGAACCCTCGGCGTCGAGCGCCGTCATCAGCACATCGATCGCGACGGGGTCGGCCACATCCAGTACCGCGCCGCGCCCTCCGGTCGTTGCCAGCCACGCGCTGATCGCCTCTGCGCCGGCGGGAGTCGTTGCGGTACCCACCACCTGGGCACCGGCCGCGGCAAGCGCCTCGGCAATCGCGCGACCGATTCCGCGCGAGGCGCCCGTCACCAGTGCCCACTGTCCCTGCAGCAGGCTCACGCTCCGCCTCCGGCCACCGCGACCAGCGCGGCTTCGAGGGACGCGCCGTCTTCCAGGGCGAGACATTCGAGGCCGGGGCGTTTGTCGATCCGCCGGTTCAGGCCCGTGAGCACCTTGCCTGGCCCGCACTCGACCAGTCGGTTGACCCCGCCGTCGGCGAGCGCCTTGACGGTGGCGGTCCAGCGCACCGGGCTGGCCAGCTGGCGCACCAGCAGGTCGCGAATCGCGCCCGGGTCCGCGTATTCGCGGGCATCGACCGAACTGACGAAGCGAATGACGGGACGCTGCAGCGTCAGCGCCTCGAGTCGGCCCTGCATTCGCGCGGCGGCCGGGCGCATCAGGCTGCTGTGAAACGGCGCGCTGACCGGCAGCGCCAGCGCCCGTTTGGCGCCGCGCGCCTTGGCCGCCACGATGGCGCGCTGCACGGCGGCGGCGGCACCGGCAATCACGACCTGGCTCGGCGCGTTGTAGTTGACCGCCTCGACGACCTCGCCCTGCGCAGCTTCGGCGCAGGCGGCCTCGACCGCGGCATCGTCGAGACCGATGATCGCGGCCATGCCGCCGGCACCGCGCGGCACCGCCTCCTGCATGCACTGGCCGCGGAAGCGAACCAGATCCACGGCCTCGTCGGGTTCAATGACGCCCGCGACTGCAAGTGCGGTGAACTCGCCCAGGCTGTGGCCGGCGACGAGCTCGGGCACCGCACCGCCGCGGCGCCGCCACGCGCGCCAGGTGGCAACGCCGGCCGCCAGCATCGCGGGCTGGGTGCACTCGGTGGAATTCAACTGCGCTTCCGGGCCCGACTGCACGAGCGCCCAGAGGTCGTAGCCGAGACGGCGGGAGGCCGCGTCGAAGGTCTGGCGAACGTCGTCGTGCAGCGACGCCAGTTCGGCGAGCATGCCGATCGACTGTGATCCCTGTCCCGGAAATACGAACGCAACAGTCATCCGCGAACCTCGGCAGCCGGCGCGCGGCGATTATAGCCACGCCGGCGTCGCCCGAGTCTCCATTGGCAGACAGCCGGAAAGTCAAGCCCCTTTGGTATGATCGCGATCAATCCTCAAGAGGTCGCGAGCCCGCGCTGCGAGTACCGCCATGATGCGAGTGTTCTTCGTTCCCGCCTCCCCCACGGCGCCGCGCGCGCTTTCCCGCCGCCGCCGCAGTCTGGCGCGGTACGCGGCCGCCACCGGCATTCGCGGTTTCACGCTGATCGAAATCATGGTGGTCGTCGTGATCATCGGCCTGCTCGCCGCGTTCATCGTGCCGCAGGTGATGGGCCGCGTTGACGAAGCGCGGGTCACCAAGGTCAAGGGCGACGTGCAGATGCTGGAGACCGCGCTGTCGATGTACCGGCTCGATACCGCTCGATTCCCGAGCACGCAGCAGGGACTGCTCGCGCTGGTCAAGAAGCCCGACGATCCGGCGGTGCGCAACTGGAAGTCGGGCGGCTACCTGTCGCGGGTCTCGAAGGATCCCTGGGGCAACGAGTACCGCTATGGCTATCCAGGTTCCCGCGGCCGCGAGTTCGACCTGTACTCGGTCGGTCCCGACGGCCAGGAAGGCACCGAAGAGTCCGACAAGGACAATGTCGGCAACTGGAACCTCGACGAGTAGGTCGCAGGGACGCCGCCTCCATGTTCGCCGCGCCTCCCGCCCGCGGCTTCACGCTCGTCGAAATGCTGGTGGTCGTGGTGATCATCGGCGTGATGGTGGTCGGCGCGGTACTCGCACTCGGCGTCGCCGGACGCGACCGCTCGCTCGAGAACGAGACGCGCCGCTTCGATGCGCTGCTCGGCTACGCGCGCGACCAGGCGGAGCTGCAGACGCGCGAATACGGCTTGCGATTCACCCGGAACGGCTACCTGTTCATCGCCTTCGACCCACGCACCGGCCAGTGGCTCGAAGTCAGCGACGACGTGCTTCGACCTCGCACCCTGCCCGCGGGCCTCGAATTCGAACTCGAACTCGAAGGCCGGCGCATCGTGCTCGAGGAGGAGACCCGGGCCGTCGCGCTGACGCCGCACATCGGCGTTGCCTCGAGCGGCGACTTCACGTCGTTCAAGCTGACCTTCAAGCGCGCGGGGGGTCTGCCACGACAGTCAGTCGGCGTGCGCGAGGACGGCGGCGTCGAGGTCGGCGCACTGGTCGAGACGGGGACCGGGTGAAGGCGCGCGGCTTCACGCTCGTGGAGGTGCTGGTCGCGCTGGTGATCGTGGCTGCCGGTGCGTCGGCCGTGCTGTCGGCCCTGAACTCGGCCGCGTCGAGCACGGTGTACCTGCGCGAGAAATCGTTTGCCCAGTGGATTGCAGGCAACCGCATCGCCGAGACACGCCTCGCGACCACGCCACCGCAGAACGGCAAGACCGAAGGCGAACTCGACTACGCGAGCCGGCGCTGGAAGTGGCGGCAGACCATCACGGACGGCGAGGTCCCCGGCCTGCGTCGCATCGACGTCAGTGTCCGGCCGATCGTGCCCGGCGCGCGGGAGCCGACCGCGGGCGCCGACGATTGGACGCGGACGGTCAGCGGCGTGCTCGGTCGCGACATCGCGGCGCCGGGCAGCACGATCGACTGGGAGCCTGCGCCGACCGCTCCGGGCGACGGCGCTCGCCCGGGCCCGGGCCCTGGCAAAGGCCCTGGCACGAGCACGGGAACCGGCGGAAACACGAGTGCGGGCAACTCTGCCAGCGGCGCGACCGGAGACGGCGGCGCCACGCGCGGCCTTCCGGTCGTGGGCGAAGGTCCGCGCACATGAGCGCCCTGCCCGCCGCCGCGCCGCCCCTCGAGACACGCGGCTTCACGCTGGTGGAACTGCTGGTCGCGCTGTTCGTGACTGCCGTGATGTTCGCGATCGGCTATGGCGCGATCACCGAGGCACTGATCAACCGCGACAGCGTGCGCCTACAGCAGCAGCGGCTGAACGACCTGCAACGGACGATCCGCGTCCTGACGCAGGACTTCTCGCAGCTGGCGCCCCGCCCCGTGCGCGACGTGCTCGGCACGGGCGAGGACGACGCCCTGCGCGCCGATCCGCGGGTGGCGCTGCTCGTCTCGCTGACCCGGGGCGGGGTGGGCAACCTCGCCGGTGCGGCGCGTCCGGCCATGCAGCGCATCGACTATGTGTTCGAGAACGGCACGCTGATCCGCCAGGCCTGGCCCGTGCTCGATCGCACCCAGTCGACCGTCGCGCCGCGGCGCGTGATCGCCCGCGACCTGCGCGCGGTTCGCCTGCGCTACATGGATGCCAGCCGACAATGGCTCGACCAGTGGCCTGCGCCGAATACCCCGCGCATCGTCGGCAAGGGATCCCGCTCGCGCCCGATCGCGGTCGAAATCACGCTCGACACCACGGACTTCGGCACCGTGACGCGCCTCGTCGAGGTGCCCGGATGAGGCCGCGCGGACCCGCTGCGGGGCGACAGCGCGGCATCGCGCTGCTGACGGCGGTCGTACTGGTGGCGCTCGCCACGGTGGTGGCAACGGCCATCGCCTTCGACACCACGCTGGCGGCGCGCCGCGGTGGTGGCGGCGCGGCCTACGATGAGGCATTGCAGATCGTGGTCGCGGCCGAGTCGATCGCGGCCTACGCGATCGTCGAGCAACGACGGCAGGGCAGCGCCGCCATCCACGGCGGGCAGGTCTGGGCACGGCCGATCGGTCCGGTCGAAGTCGTGCCGGGTGCGACCCTGCAGGCGAGCCTGGCGGACCTGCAGGGTCGATTCAACCTGAACAACCTCACCCGCGACGACGGCACGATCAATGAAGAGGCCGTCGAGGTCTTCCGCCGCCTGCTCGAACTGGCGGGCATCGAAAGCGACTGGGCGCCCTACATGGCCGACTGGATCGACGACGACGTCAATCCCGTCGGCGGCGGCGCGGAAGACGCGGTGTACAGCAGCGAAACACCGGCCTACCGACCGCCGAACCGGGTGATCACCAGCCCCACGGAATTGTTGGCGCTGAAAGGCCTCTCGCCCGAGAAGTACGCGAAGATCGCGCCGTTCGTTACCGCGCTGCCACGCGGTTCGGCCATCAATCTCTGCACCGCCTCGGGCGAGATGCTCGATGCCCTGTCGAACCAGCGCCAATGGGTCGGTGCGCAGGACGCGCTGCAGAGCAACCGGAACGGCAAGTGCTTTCCCGCAAAAACCGTGTTCGAGGCGACGGTGCCTCCCGCAGACCTGGCGAAACTGTCCGCCGCGCTGAGTTGGGGCGAGACCTCGGACTACTTCCAGCTGCGCACCCTGGCCACCATTGGCACGTCGGAGTTCGCCTTGTACAGTCTGCTGCACCACGAAGCCGGCAATGCCGCAGGCGCGCCCCGCGTGCGAGTCGTCACCCGCGCTTTCACGGAATGATCCATGGCTGAGATTCTCCTGCTCCGATTCGACCGCGCCGACGGTGCCGATGCGGCCACCTTCATGGTCTGCAACGAGGCCGGCCTGGTCGTGCAACCCCCACAGCGCGGCACGCTCGCCACGGCGGCTACTCTGGCTTCGCTGCGCCGGGTGGTCGGCCTGCTGCCGGCCAGCGACGTGGTCACGCTCGATGCCGAGCTGCCGGCGCGCGCGGGCGGCAAGCTGCTGCAGGCCGTGCCCTATGCGCTCGAGGAACAGGTCGCCGACGACATCGACGACCTGCACTTCGCGATCGGCGCCCGCGCGCCCGACGGCCGCACGCCCGTCTGCATCGTCGCGCGCGCGCTGATGCAGTCGATCGAGGAGGCCTGCGCCTCGTCTGGCCTCGCATTGCATGCCCTGCATGCCGAAGCCGCTCTGGTGGCCGGCCTGCCCGGACAGCTCGTCGTGCTGATCGACGGCGAGGAAATGCATGCCTGCATGCCCGAGATGCGCGCGGTCACGTTGCCGTCCACGTCGATCGCCGAATCGCTGTCACTGGTGCTGGGCGATTCGGCCGCCAGCGCGACGCTCGGCCTGCGGGTCTACGCCTCGCCCGCAGACTGGCAATCCCGCGGCGCCGAGATCGAAGCACTGCGGGCGCAGTACGCCGGGCTCGGCGTGCAACTGCTCCCTCAAGGCACGCTGCCGTGGCTCGCGCAGGGGCTCGCCGCGCGCGCGCCCATCAATCTGTTGCAGGGCAGCTTTGCACCGCGGCGCAGCACCACGAGCGGCAGCTGGCGGCGCTGGCGAGTGGCGGCGGCGCTGGCCGGGGCATTCGTATTGCTGAGCGTGGCGGGCAATGTCTGGCGCAGCAGTCGGCTCGCCGCCGAGGAGCGCCGCGTCGATGCAGCGCTCGCGGAGGCGGCCCGGCCCCTGTTTCCGGGCGAGCCGGAGTTGCGCAATACGCGGCGACGCGTCGAGGCGCAGCTCGCCGCCGTGCGCGGCGCCGGCGCTGCAGGCGGTGAATTCCTGCCCGCGCTCTCGGCGCTCGCCGCCGCGCGCAGCGCCGCACCCGATGCGGAACTGAAGTCCCTCGGCTATCGTGGGGGCAGCTTCGAGGTGCGCCTGAAGGCGCGAGACGCGGCCGCGATCGAGCGCGTCGGCGCGGCGTTGCGCGCCAGCGGCTGGGCCACCGACCTGCTGGGCGGCACCGGCACTGACCAGGCCTATGAGGGCCGCATCCGCATCAGTGCCGCCGGTGCCCCCGGAGCCGGTTCATGAACGGCTGGCTCGCCAGGCTCGGCGCCTGGTACGACGCACTCGCGGCGCGCGAGCAGCGGATGGTCGCGTGGGGCGGCGCGGCCGCGGCGCTGATCCTGGTGGCCGCCGGAGTGCTGGCCCTCGAGCAGGGCGTGTCCCTTTCGCGTGAGCGCGTAGAACAAAAGCAGCGCGACCTGGCATTCGTGCAGGCCGCGGCCGCGGAGATCCTCGCCGCCGGACCGGTTCGACCTGCGGGTGCGGCGAACGAACCGCTGGTCGTGGTCGCTGATCGCGCCACGCGCCAAGCCGGGCTGGTCGAGTCGCTCACCGGCTCGGAGGCGGCCGCCGACGGTTCGCTGCGTACCTCGTTCCGCGCGGTGTCGTTCGACGCCTTCGCGGGCATGCTGGCCAACCTCAGCGCCCAGGCAAACGTCGCCGTGCAGTCGGCGGAGATCGAGTCCACCGGCGAGCCGGGCAAGGTCAACGCGACAGTCGTACTGCGCGCGCCAAAGCCTGCCGCGCCCTGATGGCCTCGCACCGCACCCTGCTGGTGCTGGCAATGGTGGCGTTCGCGCTCACGATTCTCGCGCGGCTGCCCGCACGCTGGCTTCCGGCGCTGCTGCCCGAGGGCGTCGCCTGCACCGATCCCGTGGGAACATTCTGGCAGGGGTCCTGCGCCAGTTTCGATGCGCGCGGCTTTCGCGCCGGCGCCGTCCGCTGGTCACTGCATCCCTGGGCCCTGCTCGGCGGCAAGGCGGCGGCGGCGCTGCGCGTCGCCCCGCCGGGCTCGACGCTCGAGGGCGAGTTCACGTGGAGACTGTTCGGCGGTGCGATCGAGGGTACCGCGGTGCGCGGCAACTTCGACCTGCGCCCGGGCGGCCTGCTGCCGGGGATTCCCGCCGATCTCAGCGGCCGGGTCAGCCTCGCGCTCGATGCGTTCGCCGTGCGCGAACGCACGGTGACGTCCCTGCGCGGCGTCGTCGAGGTCAACGGAGTGCAGCAGCGCACCGCGGAGGGTGTGCTACCGCTGGGCAGCTACGAATTGCGATTCGACGGGCCGACGACGCCGGGCGGCAATGTCAGCGGGCGTCTGAGGGACACCGGCGGACCGCTGGCCGTCGAGGGCACGCTCGCGCTGACGCCGGCTCCGGGGTACTTGCTGAACGGCACGGTTGCGGTTCGCCCGGAAGCGCCGCCGGGGTTGGCGCGGCAGATCGCGTTCCTCGGCTCACCCGACGCAAACGGACGCCGGCCGTTCGCGCAGGAAGCCACGTTCTGAACCGCGCCGCCGCGTCTCAGCGCCGCAACGGGCACTCCACCAAGCGCGGCAGCAGCGGAAAGTACAAGGCCACGCGCAC
>JAYTNX010000259.1:0-29461 GCA_043748075.1 Pseudomonadota bacterium | reverse complement strand
TATGTTGCCGGTTTGGATATCTGACGGTTCGCCGCGCGAGCGAATTGCGCCGTCGCGATAGGCGAGCAGCGTCCATTCGGTGTTTGAAATCACGACGGGGCAAGCCGGCCGTGCACCCTCCGTCCGTCGGACCCGGACCTGCAAGGGCGCTGAGCCGCTGCGATAGGTGTTCGCCGGTGCGCATCGCGGAGGCGGCAGGCGGAATCCCTTGGTCTGATCGATGTAGCGACCTGCCGCGTCGTCGGCCGGGGCCGTCTTGCGGACGATGGTGACGCGGGGGTATACGACGCAATGAGGCAGGGGCGTTCCGGTCAGAGTGGGACTGCCGCAAGCATCGCCGAGCCCGCCCTTCGATTCAGCAACCGGCCACGTGATTCCGCGGTGCGGCGGACCAAGGCCGTCGAATTCATGGCGGCGAACCGACACCGGGATTCGGCGCTGGGGCGTCCATGTCGCGATGAATGCGCCAGCGTCCGTCTGCACCCTTGCGGAAGATCAGCATCGAGCGGCCGAACTCGACCGTGGGCGCGGCATCGGGCGTTCGGGGCGAATAGCTCACGCGAAAGTCGCCGATGTACCAGGCGATGTCACCGGCAATGGTGATCTCGCGTTCCGTGACCTCGATATCTACCTTGCGCCCGGCGGCCAGACCGCCGAGCGACTTGCGCAACTGCTCGCGGCCCGAGATGGGTCGCCGACCGCGCGGCATGATCATCGCGTCTTCGGTGTAGAGATCGGGAATGGCCGCATAGTTGCCCTGCATGTAATACCCCATCCACGTCTTGCCGACGGCACGCACGGCGTCGACGTCGGTGCGTTGCGCGTCCGCCGCAACACGGCCCGTTGCAATCGGAACCAGCAAGAGCGCGGTGATTCCCAGCAGAAGTCGGCGGTTTGTGTTCGGGCGCACCTGCATGATGTCGAGACTCCTTGGCTGAACGATGACGTTGCCGGATCGGCGGCGATCGGAAGACGATAGCGGTCGGGTCCACTACAGAATGTAGCGCCCAGGCGGCACCGCGGCGAGTCTGCAGCGGGACTTCGAACTGCGTCCTGCCTCGGCGCTCGCTCGCGTCAGACCGCCCGAATGGGCAGGGGATCCCGCGTACACTCGGCGGCGAGCCGAATCGAGCTCCGGCGCGGGACCGACGTGGCGGACTGGAAGGAAGAATGTGAGGGGCCATTGCATCAGAGACCAGGAGACGGATGAGATGAACACTCGCCCGCGCCATTCGCGCGAAGTGACGGACACGGGCCGCCGCGCGTTGCTGCGGTCTGCGAGCCTATTGGCGCTGCTCGGCGCTCGTTCCGCATCGGCGCTCGATGCGCCTGCGGACGCGACCCCTGTCAGGCCCGTGTCTGCGGCGGTCACTGCCGCTGCCGCCTCCGCTGGCGTCGGCGTGGCTCCCAGTGTCGACGCTGCCGATACGTCCACGCAGCTGCGAACGTTCATGCGCCTGTTCTCCAGCGCAGCCGGTGAATGCGCCGTCGCCTACCAGGGCACGCTGTACGGGCGGATCGCCGGCAAGCTGCCCCAGCCCCTGATCGCCTTCCGAACGATCGTGCAGATCCGCGCCGACCAGATCGAGCCCGACGTCTATCGCACCGAACAGCGCGAGGCCTACCACTACGCCGACCTCGCCACCGGGGCGGTCGCCACCAGTTTCGCCAACCCCTACACCGGCGAGACCGTGATCCCGATCGGCTACGTGTCGCCGAAGAATGTTTATTTCTTCGACACCACCGGCAGCTATGCCCGCGCACGCCCCGCCGAGCGCCGCGGCACGCTCAGCCTCGACTGGCGCCACGACGATTCGGAACTGTGGGTTACCGAGTCGCGCTACAACGAATTCCCGACCTCGATCACCGAAGCCGAGTTTCCCCGCGCCTACGCCGGCCCCAGCCGCGCGAGCGTCGACATCCTCACTTACCGCGCCAGCCTGAAAGATATCGGCCTGCGGGAACCCGCGAGCGTGCCGGCCAGACTGACGATGGTGAGCGAAACCCCCTGGCCCCTGTGGATGATGATGGCCAAGCGTCCCGGCGGCATCATGCTGCAGGGTTTCGGCCAGAAGTACCGACGAATCGCCGACATCCCGGTCTGGCTCGCCGCGGCCACCGAAAGCGTCTACCCCGGCTTCATTGCGGATCCGTGGCGATTTTCCGAATCGCAATTCGGCACCGCCACGCAACTGCGGAGGCTGCGGGCGGCGGGCAGGCTTTAGCCCCGCGGATGCTCCGCTCGTCGCACCGCGCCTTCGAGCACCTCACAAAGCTCGTCCAGTGCTTCGCGCAGCCGCGAACTGCGTGACTTTCGGCCGGCATGCGCGAGATCGCCGATCCATTGAGATACCCAAAACGAGTCGATCTCAAAAACGTGCATCTCCCACACCAACGGGCTCGATCGAAGTAACGCCAGCACGTCCTCGGAGAGGTAGAGGTACTTCTCCAGCAGGTAGCGTTCCCGGACCGTGATCTCGACGGTAGCGTGGGTCATCGAACCTGGCCTCAGATGGTTGCAGCGTGCAGTGCACCCCCCGAATTCTCCGATAGTTGCGGCGGTCAACGCCAGCAGGCCTCGGGCGGAAGCGCGAGCGTACCGGAATTGCTCTCAATCGGGCGCCCGCCCGCCTCGGCTCGCCAACCCTGTAGCGATTGTGAGATCGTCACGAGTGTTGCCGAGGGCGTTGCCCGCCTCTCGAGCGCGCGGTTGCCCGACGCGATCCCGCGGCGACCATTCGAAGGAGAGCCCCATGCTTGCCACGACTCTGCTAGGGCTTGGCGCGTTCATCGCGGCGGTCCTCCTATACGCGGCTGCCCGACCCAAGACATTCCTGCTCCAGCGCAGCGTGATGATTTCGGCCCCGCCGGATCGGATATTTGCGCTCATCAACGACTTGCAGTGCTTCAACCGCTGGAATCCATTCGCCAGAGAAGACCCGGAACAGAAGCTTCAGTACGAAGCCATCACGCAAGGAAACGGCGCTGCGTACACCTGGAGCGGACCCAAGAGCGGCGCCGGACGAATGCAGGTGACCGAATCGGTGCCGCCGCAGCGGGTGGCGATGGATTTGCACTTCACCAAGCCCATGGAAGCGAACAACAAGGTGGTGTTCTCGCTAAAGCCCGAGGGCGCCGTGACTCAGGTCACCTGGGAAATGAGCGGCGGTATGCCCTACGCCCACAGACTGATGACGATGTTCTTCAGCATGGAGAAGATGGTTGGCTCGCAGTTCGAGCAAGGGCTCGCGTCCCTAAAGGCACTTTCTGAGGCGCCCTGACGCGCGGGCAGTCACGCCGTGTTCAGCTCAACGCGGGCTTCGCTGAAATACGCCCGCACTCCACGCAATCAGCCAGATCAGTGCCGCTTGCAGCACCAGTCGCAGTTGCAACGCCCAGTAGGGAATCGACGGGAACGACTCGGGTTGCTGAAGCATGTAGATGTGCACCGGCGTGACCGCCACCGTCAGCGCGACCAGGCCGATCCCCGCCGCGCGGCGCGTGCGAGTGCTCAGCAAGCCCGCGGCGCCGATCAGTTCGAACACGCCACTGACCCAGATCGCCATACGCGGCCACGGGATATTCGGCGGCACCAAGCGCACTTCCATATCCGTTGCTGCAAAGTGAGCAATGCCGCCGACAACGAACCACAGGAACACGAATCCCAGGCCGAGCCAACGACGCAAGCGAACCCCTTTCTTCAACACTTGACCCGTCACGGTTCCTCCAATCGCTCGAAATCAAGGGTAGTGCCGGCCCAAGACTCATTTCCCCGCCGGCCGGACGAGCGCCTGCCCGGGACAGTGTCGCAGCTGCAGTTTATCGAAGTCATGGTTTCGAACCCGCGGCGCACCGAGGTCGTCCTCGACTACCTGCCGCAACGGACCTCGTGTGCGGGTGCCGATTCGGATACTCGCTCGGGGTTGACGTGTCGAGCAACTTCACGCCACGCTAGGCGCAGTTCTCGACGTTCGTTCAGCGGATGATGCGACCGACGGTGACAGCGCTGGGGTTGATGAGCGGCACCTCGATGGACGGTATCGATGCCGCTATTTTGACGACCGATGGGGAGGATCGCGTCACTCCCGGCGCCACGCTCAGCGTCCCGTATCCAGAGGCCGGGCGAACTTGGCAGCTGGGTGACGGCGCTCAGATGGCAAGCGCACTGGGCTGCAGAGTGGTCAATCGATTCCGGGACAACGATCTGCGTCAGAGCGGGCAGGGCGCCCCGCTGGCGCCTGCGTACCATCGCGCAATCGTCCGTGCATTTGGACTAGCCGAGCCGATTGCCGTCCTGAACATTGGTGGTGTGTCCAACCTGACCTGGATACGAGGCGAGGCGACGATGGCTTGCGATTGCGGGCCAGGGAACGCGCTCATCGACGACTGGGTTCGAGATCAGTATCACCTTGCGTACGACGAAGGGGGTGCGATCGCGGGTCGTGGCGTCGTCGACTTCGCGGCGCTGGGCAGGCTCATGTCGAATCCCTAGTTTGCAGCGCAGGGGCCAAAGTCGCTCGATCGCAATGCGTTCTCGTCGGAACCTGTCCGTCATCTGGGCGGCCCCGATGGAGCCGCAACGCTTACTGCTTTCACCGCCGAGGCCGTGGCCGCCGCCGCGGCAACGCTCCCCGCGCCTCCGCTGCAGTGGATTGTAGTGGGCGGAGGCCGGCGCAATCAGACCTTGATGCAGCGGCTTCGCGAGCGGCTGCATGGCCGGGTGATGGCGGCTGAGGAACTGGGCTGGGATGGGGACGTCGTCGAAGCACAGGCCTTCGCCTATCTCGCGGTTCGCTCGATCCGCGCGTTGCCCCTGACGTGGCCCGCCACGACCGGCGTGACGGAGCCGACCCGTGGCGGTCAACTGTGGCACCCCTAGCTGGACCAGAGCGAGCCCATCCGCGCTACGGCAACTCGACGCACTTCATTCTGAGGAGCATTCATGCCGAAAATCGATATCGCGTCGGCGCCCACCGTTATCGGATCACGATACCCGTTCCCCTTTGATGTTCCGTGCCAGCAGCGACTCCGGCGTTGCATGGGCGATACCGTTGGGTTGACGCAGTTCGGCGTGAATCTGACCCGACTTGCGCCAGGCACTTGGTCTAGCCAGCGTCACTGGCATACCCGCGAAGACGAGTTTCTCTACATCGTTGAAGGCGAGGCTGTCCTGATCACCGACTCGGGCGAGCAAGTGCTGCGGCCATCGCGGACTGGAGGAACGCCAGCGCTCCAGGCATGACGGAGTGTGTCGCCAGATAGTCGTCCGCCGCAGCGAACAGCACTCCCATCGCATCGAGCACGACGCACCTTGGTTTCAGTACGCCACGCACGACGGTCACTCTGTCGGGCGCGCGAGGTATGGTCCCAGGTCTTCCAGGGCGACGCCACTCAAGAGACCAACGGAAACGTCTATCCCGGCAGTCCGGAGCAGCCCCACACCCGCGCCTGCATTTCGTGGATCAGGGTCGACGGTGGCGACGAGAACGCGGCGCACGCCTCGATCGACGAGCGCGCGCGCACAGGAGGGCGTTCTCCCATGAAATGAACATGGTTCCAGAGTCACGTAGGCTGTGACATCGGCGAGCGATCCGGACACCTGAGCGAGAGCCATTGCCTCGGCGTGATTCCCATAGGGTTGCTGGGTAAAACCGCGAGCGATGACGATACCGTCTCGGACCAGAACGCATCCGACCGGCGGATTGGGCAGGCAGGCTGGGAGCGCTTTACGTCCTTCTTCCAGCGCCAGTCGCATGAAGTCCACGTCCTTCAAGTCAGTCTCCGCAAATTCAATGCCGGCGGACGCGCGTAGAAATGAGGCCGGCCTTCAACATGGTCCAGAGGAACGCCGGCCAGAACAGTGTGTTGAAAACGTCGTGGACGCTGGCCCTCCAACGCCAATGACCCACGGACCGGAAGTCATCCCGTGCGTCGAAGATCTCGCCGAGAGCAGCCAACCCAAGGACGAACACTATGGGTGCTGCCGAACGGGGGTTTCGCCTGAAAGCGAACATCGCCGCCAGGAACACACTGAGACCGACGTAGATGTGCAGGGCATCCTTTGAGAGGCCCATCGCGTCGACGAATGCCAGTTTGGCGGCCTGAAAATCCGAGGTGTTCACACACTGTTCCATCGACTGAATCGCAAAGGAACTATCTACGAGGTCGTAGTCAGGAATCGTGCGGTATGCCGGTGGCGGATTCCGGTCGATCGCTGCGCGCCGGGCGGGGCTCGAAGGAGCCCGTGCCTGTACCGACATTCAGATCCGTGTGGCATATTTCAAGCGCGCGCCCGATCGCCGTAGCGATCCGCAGGTCCCGACGACGGGCACTGGAGTACGCCCGGCCGATACCGTCATAGGTGGGGGCCACAGGTCAAGCCTGCCCCCGCAATACGGATATCGCAAGTACCAGAACCCACCACAGTCCGTACGACCATTGACGCGCTCGACGATATCGCCAGCAACGACGGTCCGCTGGGCTCCAATTCAGTCACGTCATCCGCTCAGGTCGCTAGGAAAAATCGCTTGCATGCTGTCCAGGACAGTGCCTGATACGTCGAGGGTTTGGCAGCCGGCCACAACACGATTTCGCATACCCCTCATGCTGGACCACGGAATTCCTGGATGCAGCGCGATGAACGCTCCGTGGTCTTTGAGCAGTTTCGTCGCCAACTCGCCGATGATGACGAGGTTCATGATCACGGCCTGTTGTGTCCGCGAATCCGCGACGAAAGCTTCTTTCGTCATACCGTCGACGTAAGATCGAGCCAGCTGCGTGGCTCCGCGCATTTGGGTGAGCGTGTCCGCCACCCTGCCGGCGGTCATACCGGCTGGGCCTCGCGCACGACGTGCTCGCGATACTTGGCGGGAAGGTCGCCTGGCGTTACGACATCGACGGGAACGCCCAGCAGCGCTTCGAGCGTGACTTGCAGTCCACCCAGATCGAACAGCGTCGCTCCTGGTAGAGCGTCGATCAGGAGATCGAGGTCGCTACCGTCCTGATCTCGGCCATCCAGCACTGAACCGAACACGCGCGGGTTCGCGCTTCGGTATCGCCGGACGGCGTCGCGGACTTCGGATCTATGAGCATTCAGGGCGGCGGATGGCTTCATCGTCTGGGACTACCGGTTCGCTACTCGGCGATCATACCCCGGCATGCTCTCAAGACTGGCGCGCAAGAACCTCCAGCGCTGCGCGCTCGCCGGACTCCATCGCGCCCTCCATCCCCTGCAGCAGCACGGCGGTATGTTCGCCGGCAAAGTGAAGATTGTCGTGGACGTCTGCGGCCACGTTGCCATAGCGCGCGATCTGGCCTGGCGCGCGATACGCATAGGTGCCGTGCGCGAACGGGTGGCGGCTCCAGTTCATCAGGCCGATAGGCTCGACACGGCCCTTCATGCTCGGTCGGGCAGCCGTCAGTTCGCGCAGCACGTAGCGCATCGTGTCGGCATCGGCGAGGCGGCGAACGGGCCGGTTAGTGATGCCGGACAGGAAACACCAGATATATCGGCCGCTCGGGGTGGACCAGTAGTACGCCCTGCCGGCTGGGCCGTCGGACCAGAGTGAGGATCCGCGGCGGTCGACTTCCCAGAACGGCTCGCGTACGCGCAGGAACGCGCTCGTGGCGTGGCCGTACGGGATCTTCGCGACGGCCTCGGCTTGCAGGGGCGGCAAGGCGGGCGAGATCGATGTTTCGCGTAGCGTCGTCAGCGGCATCGTGCAGAGGGCAAAGCGAGCGCGATAGCGACGGCTGCCGCGGGTGTGGACGACGACGCCGTCCGGGCCGTTCGTCTCGAGGGCGGTCACGACCGCGCCGAGCTGGGGCGGGCGCGACAGCGCCGCGGCCATCGCGATCGGCAGCTGGCTCATGCCGCCGACTACCTGCACGAAGGCGCCGTCGCTCGACTGTCGGCCCCAGTCGCTGGCCTTCTTCTTGCGCAGGCTCCAGGCCCAGGATTCCTGGTCGAGGCTGTCGCTCTGCGCGGCGCGCTGGAGGTAGCGCAGCGCCTGGTCGTTGGCGCCGAGCTGGCGGTACTGATCCGCGAGCGAGGGGTCGGGCAGCCCACGTCCACGGCCTAGCCAGCTGTCGAGTTCGGCGAGGCCGGTCTCTTTCGGTAGGAAGGCCGACTCGATGCCAGGCGGGATCACGCGATGCGCGGCGCCCGCGATCGTATTGCGCGGGCTGGCGGGCCATTCCCGCGCGGCCAGCAGCTGTCCGTCGACGTGCAGCGCGAAATCGAGCCCACCGAATTCCAGCTTGCGGGTCGCGAGGCCGAATCGCCGGATCTGGTCGAGCACGCGCGCGTAGTAGGCGCCGACCTCCGCGCCACCGGCTTCGGGGCGCTCCGGCAGGTCGAGCAGGGTGCGTACTCGGCCACCGACGCGGGTATCGCCCTCGAGCACCTGCACCGTGAGGCCGCCGTCCTCGAGCAGTTGCGCGGCGTGCAGCCCGGCGAGTCCGGCGCCGATGACGATCACGTCGGCATCGAGCGGCGCGGCGAGCGTCGGTGTTGACGGCGCGGCGGCACCGGCAAGGGCAAGGGCACGGGCGCGCGGCGGTGCCGCGAAAGAACCGCGGCCCGCGATCAGCGCGGCAGCGCCGAGGAACTGCCTGCGTGACAGGCGCAATGCGTCGCGGCTCCTCATGTGGCGGCGACGCCCGGGTCAGCCCGGAAATTCGGCAACGCCCGACAGCGACTTGCGGATACCCACATCCGCGCGCGCCACGACCGCGCCGCTCGCCAGGTTGAGCTTGGCGATCTCGCCCGAGAAGAAATTCGTCGCGTAGACGTGCGTGGTCGCGAGCGGCACGGACATCGAGGCCCAGCCGAAGGATCCGAGCGGATAGCTGCGCGTGACGCGGCCCTGCGCATCGAGCGCGTCGATGCCGAGCCCGTTGACGACGAGCAGGCGGCCGGTCCGATCGTAGGCGACGTCGAAGAAGAATTTTCCCTTGTTCTCCTCGAACGAGACGAGGTCGGGCAACTGGCGCCGTTCGGCGAGGTCGTACTGAAATACCTTGGGGCCCGACTCGGAGGTGTAGACGACGCGGCGCGCATCCGGAGGCACGAGCGCGGCCGAGGTGAGCGCCTGGAAGCCGCCCATGCCGCCATGCACTCGCGTGGCATGTTCACGCAGCAGCTTGCCCGGTGGCGAAAACTCGAACAGGTGGCCGTCGCCAAAACGCTGGGTGCCTGGCATGAACGGCAGCGTCGTGCGCAGCGGCACGCGCGACTTCTCGCCGACATAGTTCTCGCCCATGAAGAAACGGCCGTCGGGCGAGAAGCAGATATTCGCGAACGAGCGCGCCGGCGCACCCGTGAAGTTCGGCAGACGGCGGCCGTCGGGTGCAAAGCGCACGATCTCGTACGCAAAGGTATCGAATGCCCACAGCGACCGATCGGGCCCGAAGCGCGTGCCTTGCACGATGTGGGTCGTGTCGTCCAGCCACAGTGAGTGCTTCAGCTTCAGCTGCGAGTCGAAATGCAGGATGCGCCCGCGACCGCGATGATCGTCATTCGGATCGTTGAGCAGCGTACAGCCCGCGACGACGTCGCCGGGTGCAAATGGCACCGCCGCAAGTGAGGATCCCGGCGCGGGCGCGGGATGGGATGGAACGGCCTTCGAGGCAGGTACGGCCGCGCTGCCCGGGTCGGTCTGTGCCGTGATCCCAAGCACTGGCACGGTGGCCAGCGAACCGAGCACTATGCGACGCGAGATCCGGTGAGCCATGCGACGCTCCGGCGTGCGTTCTACTTCCTGATGTCCGTCCAGGTCGCCTTGCTGCTCGAGGTGGGCGGCAGCCGCCCGCAATGCAGGCCGGCGTCGACCATCAGCACCTCGCCGGTGACGACGCTGGCGCCTTCCAGGAACCAGACCAGCGCCTCGGCGATCTGCTCCGCGGTCGGCACGATTTTCAGGGGCACCATGTCGGCGGCCATCACCAGGAAGGTCTGGTACTGCTCGGGCGTCATGCCGCCCTGCAGCCAGCGCGTCTGGATCGCGCCGGGTGCGATCGCGTTGATGCGGATCTCGGGGCCGAGCACCAGCGACAGCGACTGCGTCATCATGTTCAGGGCAGCCTTGCTCGCCGCATAGGCCATCGACGAGGCGATCCCCGTGATGCCGCCGATCGAGGAGTTGTTGACAATCGAGCCGCGGCCCAGTTTGCGCATGTGCGGGGCGACGGCGCGCACCATCTGATAGGCGCCGACCACGTTCACTTTGTAGATCGCGAGGAAGTCGTCGGCGCTTAGGCCGTCGAGATTCTCGTACGGGTTGAATTTGGTCTTGGCGGCGTTGTTGATCAGGTAGTCGATCCGCCCCCACTTGTCCGCCGCGGCCTTCGCCATGGCCTGGCAGGACGTGTCGTCGGCGACGTCGCCCTGGAACACGATCGTCCCGGCGCCGTGCGCCTCGCAGGCGCGGGCCGTTTCCTCAGCCTCGGTCTTGCTGCGCGTGTAGTTGATCACCACGTTGCAGCCGCGCTCGGCCAACATGATGGCGGCGGCGGCACCGACGCCGGTGGCGGAACCGGTGACGATCGCAACCTTGCGGACGGGGGGATTCGGGGTTGAAGTCATGGCGGCTCCAGTTCATCAGGCCGATTCAGCAGGGCGGGCGAATCATTGCGCGCGGCGCGCGAGCCGCCGGCCCGCGGATGATGACGGTTCCACTCTGCCGACCGCGCGGCCGTGCGGCACCATGACCAAGCTAAGGTCATACCCGTCCGGGCGCTTGACCTGCCACTGGCCACGAGACGGGGCGGGGGTTAGGCTCTCTCCCCTGTTTCATTGGGCCTGTTTCATCGGGGGTCGAGATGGCATTCAAGGACATGCGCGCCTTCCTGGCGATGCTCGAGAAGGAAGGTCAGCTGAAGCACGTCGATGTGCCGTTCGACGGTCGCCGCGGCAGCAACGAGCTGCAGTCGCTGATGAACTACATCTGCAGCAAGAACGGCCCCGCACTGATGTTGAACAACGTCGACGGCATCAACACCAAGGGCATCCCGATCCTGTTCAACCCGTTCGGGACGCGCGAACGTACGGCCATGACGATCGGCTTCCGCGACTGGCGCGAGGCCAAGCTGCACCACGCCGACGTGCTCGGCGATCCCTCACGCTGGATCAAGCCGAAGCTGGTCGATCGTTCGCAGGCATCGTGCAAGGAAGTCGTCATCAAGGGCAAGGACGTCTCCCTCGACAAGCAGTTGCCGCATGTCTGGTTCGGCAAGGAAGGGCCGGCCTACATCACCAACGCAATGACGTTCTCGAAGGACCCCGAGAACGGGGGCCGCAACGTCGGCTGGTACCGTTTCACCCAGTTCCTGGATGCCACGCATCCGCTCGGCGGCACCTATCCGCCCGAGCGCGCGAAGACGGATCTCGCCGCGTTCTACTGGTGGAACCCGCCGTTCTCCGACATCGGCCGCCACACCTACAAGGCCTCGAAAATGGGCAAGCATCTCGAGGTCGCGATCGCGGGCGTCTGCGAGCCTGCGATCCATCTCGCGTCGGCGACGGGCTGCGCCTACGGTGCCGACGAGGCCGCGCTCGCGGGTGGCCTGCGCGGCGAGGCGCTCGAAGTCGTCAAGTGCGAGACAGTGGATCTCGAAGTGCCCGCCACGGCCGAGTGGGTCATCGAGGGCGAGGTGATCCACGAGGAGACCGAGGCGATCGGCTGGCATTCCAACCCGGTCGGCTACTACGACCGCGTGCAGGTGTTCCCGATGGTGCGCGTCAAGTGCATCACCCATCGCCGTAACCCGATCTGGCACGCCACCATGGAAATGGTGCCGCCGTTCGATCACAACTACATCGCACTGCTACCGGTCGAGGCCGAGGTGCTGTCGGACCTGCGCAAGAAGATTCCCGAAGTGCACGACGTCGCCGTCACGCCGAACATGTGCTACATCGTGCAGCTCTCGGTCGACGGTGCGTCGAAGCCGCACAACGAGTTCGGCAAGTACATCATCCACGCGGTCTGGGGTTCGGCCGGGCGCTGGGGGCGCACCGCCAAGCTCGTCATCGTCGTCGGGCCGGACGTCGACCCGTACGACATGGACAGCGTGGAGTGGGCGATCATGACGCGCTGGCAGCCGGTCAAGGATTCGCTGGTCAACCATGCCGGCCCGGCGATGGTGCTCGACCCCTCCTGCGAGAAGTCGCCGCAGTTCGGCGCGTTCCGGTCCGAGCAGATGGGCATCGACGCGACGATCAAGGTGCCGGAACGCTTCACCGAATATCCAGAGGTTTCCAAGGCGGATCCTGCCCTGGTCGCCGCGGTCGCGAAGAAGCTCGCCGGTATCGTTTGAAGGCCTCCGTCAGTTGAAGACCCAGTTCGATCGCGGCTACTACGAGAAGTACTACCACGACGCGAAAACGGCCGCCGTTTCCAACGCGGAGATGCGCGCGCGGGCGCTGCTGATCGCGGCGTACACCGCGCACGTCGGCTTGCCCGTGCGGCGCATTCTCGACGCCGGATGCGGCATCGGGATGCTGCGCGCGCCGCTGATGCGCACCTTGCCGCGCGCCCGCTACACCGGTCTCGAGATCAGCGAGTATCTGTGCCAGCGCTACGGCTGGGTGCAGGGCACCATCGACAAGTATCGCCCGCGCGCGGCGTTTGATCTCGTGATCTGCTACGACGTCCTGCAGTACCTCGACGACCGTGCGGCCGGGCGCGCGATCGCGAACTTCCGCCGATTGTGCCGCGGAGTGCTGTATTTCAGCGCGCTCACGTCCCATGACTGGAAGCACAATTGCGACCAGTCGCGCACCGATCGCGACGTCAACCTGCGCAGCGGCGAGTGGTATCGCGCGCGGCTCGCGCGCCATTTCCGTCGCATCGGCGCCGGGTTCTGGATCCGCCGCGGCGCGCCGCTGGTGACCTGGGAGCTCGAGTCGGCGGCCGGCTAGCGACGGCGGCGCGGCAACATCAGGCGCATGCGGGAGTTCCCCTCGGCAGGTGCTTCGAAGACGATTGCGGCGCCGATCTGCAACGCGCGGTAGCGCATGGCACGTAGGCCGGCGGCTTCGCCCTGCGCCAGGCCGGTGCCATCGACGGCCACCTCCAGCGAAATGACCGCCGGCGCGGCGCGCAGCTCGATCGAAATCGTCGAGCCGTGGCCGGCTTCGATCGCATGCGACACGGCGCCCTGCGCAATCCGCAGCAGCTGGTCGCCGGTCGCCTCGTCGAGCGCGAGCTCGTCCTCGCCGCGGATGGTCGCCCGGCAGTCGACCCCATGCTGCTCGCTGGTGTCGCCCGCGAGATCGCGGATCGCGCCGGCCAGCCCGCCATGATGCCGGGCGAGCGGCAGCATCCAGGTGGCCAGCGTGCCGACGTCGCGCTGCACGCCCGCGACCAGCTCCTGCAGATGTCGCAACGCGGCGCTCCGCTCCGGCGTCGCGCGCGCGGTCTCGGCGGCGAGTAACCATTCGATCCCGATCAGCTGCTGGCTGACCCCGTCGTGCAGGTCGAGCGCCAGTGCTTCGCGCTCCTGCTCGGCCGCTTCGATCGTCGCGCGCTCGAGCGAGACGCGCGCGTTGCTCGAGCGCAGCGCGGCGAGGCGACGGTGCTGCAGCACCACCATCTTGGCCAGGGCGCCGGCGAAGCGGATCAGCTCGCGTTCCTCTGCCGCCGGCTCGCGCGGCGTCTGGTAGTACTGTGCAAGCGTCCCGAGCACCTCGCCTGAATCGTCGTGGAATGGTACGGACCAGCAGGCGCGCAGCCCGTGCGGCTCGATCAGGTCACGGAAGTTCGCCCACAGCGGCGACTCGTTGAGGTCCGGCACCGTCACGGGTTGGCGGCGCGCCGCGGCGGTGCCGCAGCAGCCGACGTTCTCGCGGATCGGCACGTCGCCGAGCGCGTCGACGAAGGCGCGCGGCAGGCTCGGTGCCGCACCTGGCATCAGCACGTTGCGAACCGGGTCGCGAATCAGGATCGAGCACCACATCGACGGCGCCCAGGTCTCGACGTAGCGGGCCAGCGCATCGAGCAGCACCGGCAGGGGCGCGTCAGAGCCGAGCAGCGTCAGCAGCCGCGCCTGTGCGCCGAGCGAGGCGGCGCTGAAAGACATGTGGCGCGGCGCCGAACTGGCCAGCCGATCCGCTTCGATCCCGGCAGGGTGGGCATGAAGAGGAACGACGGAGCCCATGAGCGCCTGGTGGGTCTGCAGCGTCCGATCGACGGGTGCTCGAATATTAGGCCAGTGCGGGCAAGCCCTCAACCCGACCTTGATCCACGACGCCGGCGGAAGTGGAACAGATACAGCGAGATTCCGGCACCGATCACGAAGGCGGCGATCGAGCCGGCGATCTCACGCAACGGCTCGACCGGCATCGACGGCAGCACGGTCATGAAGAACTGAACGAGTACCTCGCTCATGAACGCGCTCCGAGGGTGAGTCGAGCGCGCAGCGAAACACGCTGGCGTGAAATCTGCGGCGAACCGCATCACGGTCCCGCAGTGGCGGAGTCCAGGGCAGGTGTTTCAGGTCCGCCAGGACGTGCTGCGGGGCGCTCCGGTTCAGGGCTTGCGGGCTTCGGCCTTCTTCTCGAGACCGCGCAGGTACAGGAACGCCAGTGAACCGGCCACGAAACCGCCGGCGAACGCGATGGCCGTCGCCTGCAGCAGGGCCGCGCGATCCATGCCGGCGGGGACGCGTGCGTCGCGCGAGGCCGGGCTCATGGCGCGGCAGGCACCAGCGGCACGGTTTCGTGCACCCAGTTGTCCGAGGTGCGCCGCGCCGGGCAGGGGATCGTGATGGCGTAGTCGCCGAGCCGGGCTTTCAGCGACTTGACGTCGATCTTCCAGCCCATCGCATCCCACTTCTTGAGCCACTCGCGGTAGGCCGCGATGGCGGTGTCGCCGGGGACCAGTACCTCTTTCGTGTTGCTGTCGGGGGTGCGGATCGGGTTGAGGTTCTGCACCACCGCCATGTCCTCGTTGACGACGCGCATCGTGATGTCGGCCATGCGTGCGTCGTGCACGTCCTGCATCAGCCAGTTGCGCAGGCTGACCAGGTACACCTTGGTGTGCGACTCATCGACCGGGGCCTCGAACATGTACTGGTGGAAGGAGTTGGTCGCCGTCAGGTCGATATAGGTGACGAGCTGGTTCGGGCCCTGGTGCCACGAGCCCGCGGCACCGACACGCGGGCCGGTCTTCACGCTGGCCAGCGCGGTGTTCTCGTCCTTGCTGCCGCCGAACTTGATGTAGTGCTTGCTGCCCCAGGGGATCTGCTCGATCGGCAGCGGCACGCGCTGCTGCTCGGGTGACAGCGACGGCTGACCCTGGGCCTGGTGGACGAACTCGTTGTGGATCGGGTCGAGGCCGTTTTCGATAGAGCGCTCGTAGTACGCGTTCAGGTCCATCACGAAGGTCTGCGCCTTCCACTCCAGCGTGCCGAACTCCGGGATGTCGTACAGCGGCGGGCGTTCCGCTTCGGGCAGATCGCCGAGGAAGGCGAACACCAGGCCGTACTTCTCCTGCACGGGGTAGCTATCGACCTTGGCGCGCGCCGGCAGCTTCGGCTCGTCGCCGAGCGAAGGAATTTTCACGCAGCGCCCGTCGCCGCCATATCTCCAGCCGTGATAGGGGCAGGCGACCGCGTCGCCGTGCACCTTGCCGAGGCCGAGCGACCCGCCGCGATGCGCGCAGGTGTCGGACAGCACGCGCGCCTGGCCCTGGGTGTCGCGAAACGCGACGAACGGCAGGCAGAGCAGCCTCACGCGCAGCGGCTTGTCCGCCGTGATCTCGGAACTCAGCGCGACCGGATACCAGAAATTGATGTACATGCCTCGGCCCCCAGAACACTGGCCCGCGGATTATTGCGCAGGTGCTGCGCCACTGGGCGGCCGCGGCACACGGTCACCGCCTCAGGGCGCCTGGCGCGCCGCGCGCGCGGCACCGCTCGTAGCGTTCGTCCACCCGGCGCGCGAACCATTCCGTCGTCAGCGTCCGCGTGATCTTCGGGCTCTCGAGCCGGATCTTTGGAATCATGGCCCGGGGCAGCACGCGCCCCTGGCGACGCTCGGCGAGTTCGAACACACGGGCGTGTAGCGGCGTCCCCTCGAAGCCTTCGCCGCTGCCGCGCTCCAGCGCGCTGCGGATGACGGCATGGCTCATGCCGAGCGCTTCACCGAGACCGCGGACCGCGCGTTCCGTCTGGCTCACCTCGTCGCCGCGACCGCCGTCGATGAGCAGGTCGCCGTCGAGCGCCAGGCGGACGCCGGTGGCCACGCCGACGGCGTTCTGAAATGCCGCGTTGCGGCTCGCGTGATGACCGGCGTTGAAGTCCGCGAACCGATACACCATATCGCCATAGCTCGCGGGATAGTCGAGCAGATGTGCGATGCCGAAATAGAGCCCGCCACGCCGGGTGAACACTTCATCGCGGATGCGCCCCGCGAGCGGGAACGGATAGGGCTTGCGCCTGGCGCGCTGCTCGGCAAACGCAATGCTCACTTGCATCGGCCCCGCGGTGCGCACGGGATTCCAGTCGGCGAACAGCCGCTGGCCGAGCGGCACCCCGGCGATGAAGTCGTCGTAGATGTCGTTCAGCGCCTTCTCGGTTTTCGCCGCTGCGAGGCGCTTGCGGTAACTGCGGCCATCGGGCGAGCGCAATGCCAGCGCGGCGTCGACCATGAAGCCCGGAATCCTCAGTTGCGCGGCTTTGGCATCGATCTCGCGGCGCGCGATCGCCGGCAGTCCGGGCACGACCGGATTTGCCTGGAATCCGGACTCCTGCTCGGTCACCGCGATCACCGCGCAGAGGTGATCGCGGGTCGGCGCGATGTCCAGCGCCTCCATTGCGGAGAACAGGTCGGCGGCCCAGTCGGAGCGCTGCACGACCTGCGACGGCAGAAGTGCGGCGATCTGCGCGCGCACCGCGTCGGGGTCGATGGGCGGCGCCAGCGGCGGGCGCAGCAGGCTGCCGCAGGCGGCGAGCAGCACCGCCGCCGCAGACAGCAGCGCGAGCCGTCGGACGACGTCGTGGTACTGCCAGCGGAAGCCGGCGGCGTTGTTCGGCATGACTCGAGGTATGGCTTGTCCGCGGCGGCTAGACCACGACCAGGGCGTCGCCCGGATCGTTCAGCAGTTCATAGCCATTGCGCGTGATCCGCAGCATGTCTTCGTTGTGCCCGCCCCCCCAGCCGATTTCGACGTAGGGCAGGTCGAGGGTGACCGTCATATTCTCCTCGAGCACGAGGTCGCCGCGCACCGCGAACGGCACTTCGAGGCGCGAGGGGTCGTCGCCGTGCTGCAGTCCGATCGAATGCAGCGAAATGGTCGGCAGCCCGGCCGGCATGCCCGCCCTCACCATCGCCTCGCGCGCCGTCTGTTCCACCGTCTGGAACGGCACGCCGGCCTTGATGATCGCAAATGCGGCTTCACGGCCGGCCTGTTGCGCGCGGAAGCGCTTCATCGCCTCGGCCGACGGTTCGCCGATCGAAACCGTGCGCGCGAAGTCGCCCTGGTACATCTTGAAATGGGTCGAACAGTCGAGCAGGTAGCTGCGGCCCTTCTTGACGACCCCGTCGGGCAGCAGTCCCTGCGTCACGCCCAGCAGAACGAAACCCGGGTCGCCGCCGCGCGCCGCGGCTTCGGCGAACAGGCGTTGCCGGAACTCGTGGAAGGTCATGCCCACTTCGAGGCTGCGCGCGGCCGTCAGTGCCGCATCCTGCGTAATGCGCTGCGCGACGCGCAGCAGCGCGATCTCCTGCGGGCTCTTCACGTGGCGGATGCGCCGGAACACGTTGTCGCCCGGCACGATCGTCACGCCGTCGAAGCCGATGCGCTGCAGCAGCCACGCGATGCGCATGTCGTCGACGGCGATGCGGCCTTTCACGAGCCCCGACTGCCGCAGCGCGTGCACCAGCGCCCACTCCGGCGACGCGGCCGAGTTCGGCAGGTAGGTTTCCTGCGCGCGCTTCCAGCCGGCTTCGCGCGGTGTCAGCGCCGCGTCCGCACGTACGGCATTTCCCTTCGACTTCTTGCCGGCAGAGAGTGGTTCGACCCGCAGCGTCTCGGGGGAGGCATTCACGTAGTCCTGCCAGTTCGCGGGCCCAGAGAAGGTGATCACCTCGGGCACTTCACGCTCGCCGTTGGAGGTCTCCCAGGCGTTGCCGTTCGAGCTGATCAGGAACGAGGGCTGACCCGGGTCGCGGGCGAAGGTGGCGAAGGCCGGATACTCGGCGCCGAACGCGGTCAGCGTCGTGACGGTATTGGTCAGGTAGTAGACGTTGTGAGGGCGCAGCGCGATCAAGCCATCGAGGCCCAGTTCCTCGAGCACGGCGTACGCGCGGTCACGGTTCAGCGGCAGCTTGCGGCCGAGCTCGGGGTTGCGCGCGTAAGCCGGATCGAACGCAATCGTTGCGGCGCAACGGGGTCTGGCCGCCGCCGCCGCGCCGCCGCCGGGCAGGACGGCGGCCCCCGCGGAACCTCCCGCCGCAACTCCGACCACGGTCGCCATGGTCGAGGAGCCGACAAATTGCCTTCGATCCATACCTTCATCCCCTGAAATGCGCGCGGGACGCCGCGCCGTCAGTGTGCGCCCGGTGCTGGTGCGAGCAAAGCGCTTGGGCCGCCCCGTCCGGCGTGGCCCCGGGACAATCTAACGGCCCGATTTCGTGCTGAACATCGGCAGAAGACGGTCTATTTCCAGGAAAATTCCGACAACTGGGCATGTTGGTCCCGGAGTCGCAGCCCCGACTGCCGGTCGTGTTCAAAAGAGGAACATGGCACACTAGGCGGCTAGGGCACCCCCCGGTCGCCCTACCTGTTGCTGCCGAGCCGCCGCCCCCCACGCCCGCGTCGTGAGAGCGGCACGGCAGCGTTCGACCTGTGCGCTTCAATCTGGAACCTCTACGGAACTGCCATGCCTCGTACAACCCCCCTCGCCGACATCCGCAACATCGGGATCATCGCCCACGTCGATGCCGGCAAGACGACGACGACGGAGCGCATCCTCTATTACACGGGGCGCAAGCACACGATCATCGACATCCACGACACCAAGGACCTGAAGACGTCGACCACGACGGACTACCTGGAGCAGGAACAGAAGCGTGGCATCACGATTCAGAGCGCCGCAGTGTCGGCCTTCTGGCGCAACAAGAAGATCAATGTCATCGACACCCCGGGGCACGTCGACTTCACCATCGAGGTGAACCGCAGCTTGCGCGTGCTCGACGGCGCGGTGGTGGTGTTCGACGGCGTGGCCGGCGTCGAGCCGCAGTCCGAGACTAACTGGCGCCTCGCCGACAACTACGGCGTGCCTCGCATCTGCTACGTCAACAAGATGGACCGCAGCGGTGCCTCGTTCACGCGCTGCGTCGACATGATCAAGAAGCGCCTCGGCTCGCGCCCGCTGCCCATCCAGATCCCGATCGGCTCCGAAGACAACTTCAAGGGCATGATCGACCTGGTGACGATGAAGGCGCTCGTCTGGGATTCTGACGACAAGGACTCCGTCTGGCAGGTGCTCGACGTCGCGCCTCAGGAAATGGACAAGCTCGCGGACAAGCTGGGTATCACGGTGCCGAGCGATCGCAAGATCCTCGATGCCGTCGAGCAGTACCGAACCGAACTGGTCGACACTGCGTTGGAGATGGACGATACGGCGATGGAAGCGCACCTGATGGAGGGCAAGATGCCCTCCGAAGAGACGCTGCGCGCCTGCCTGCGCAAAGGCACGCTGACTTCCGCCTTTACGCTGGTGCTCTGCGGTTCCTCCTACAAGAACAAGGGCGTGCAGCAGGTGCTGGACGCGGTGGTCGACTACCTGCCGGCCCCGACCGACGTCGAGTCGATCAAGACCGTGGATGCCGACGGCAATCCGATCGGTGAGCGCATCTGCTCCGACGCCGAGCCGTTCTCGGCGCTGGCGTTCAAGGTGATCAACGATATCTATGGTGCGCTCACCTTCATCCGCGTCTACTCCGGCGTGCTGACCAAGGGCTCCTCGGTGCAGAACACCACCCGCGGCAAGCGCGAGAAGATCGGCCGCATGGTCGAGATGTTCGCCAAGGATTCGAAGCCGATCGAGGAAGCCCGCGCCGGCGACATCGTCGCGCTGGTGTCGCTCGCCGAGACGGACACCGGCGACACGCTGTGCGATTCGAACGCGCCGGTCGTGCTCGAGCGCATGCGCTTCCCCGACCCCGTCATCAGCGTCTCGGTCACCTCCAAGGCCAAGACGGAGCAGGAGAAGTTCAACGCCGCGCTCGGCAAGATGGTCCGCGCCGATCCCTCGCTGCATTTAGAGACCGATCGCGAGACGGGCCAGACAATCCTGCGCGGCATGGGTGAGCTGCACCTCGAGGTCACGCTCGATCGCATGCGCACCGAGTTCAATGTCGAGGGCGTCATGGGCGAGCCGCAGGTCGCCTATCGCGAGACCTTCACCAAACCGGTCGAAGAGCACTACACCCACAAGAAGCAGACCGGCGGTTCGGGCCAGTTCGCTGAAGTGTGGATCAAGTTCGACCCGCTGCCGCGCGGTTCGGGATTCGAGTTCGTCGACGACACGACCGGTGGCTCGGTGCCGCGCGAGTTCGTGCCGGCCGTCGAGAAGGGCCTGAAGATGCAGAAGGAGGATGGCGTGCTCGCGCGCTATCCGACGGTCGACTTCCGCGCCACGTTGTTCGACGGCAGCTACCATGACGTCGACTCGAACGCGCTGACCTTCGAGATCGCGGCCAAGGCCGCGTTCCGCGAGGCGATCCGCAAGGCGAACCCGATCCTGCTGGAGCCCGTGATGAAGGTCGAGGCCGTCACGCCGGGCGACTATCTCGGCGACGTGATCGGCGACATCAATCGCCGCCGCGGCGCCATCCAGGACCAGCTCGAGCGCGGCGCCAACATCGCCGTCGTGGCCACCGTGCCACTTTCGGAGATGTTCGGCTACATCGGCCACCTGCGCGCAATGACCAGCGGTCGGGCCTCATACACGATGGAGTTCTCGCACTACGACCCGGTGCCGCGCAACGTCGCGGACGCGGTGATCGAGGCGGCGAAGAAGCCGGCGGCCTGAGGCGCTGTGTCGAACGCGCGCGCCGCCGCGACGACGGCGCGCGCAGTGTCCGCGTCGCTGCGCGACGGCGTCGCAGACTCCAGGAACACCTCGGCCACCTTGATTGCAAGCACCGCGATTCCTGAGGGCGTCGTCGGCACGCGGATGCCCACGGAGCCGTCGCCGACCTTGCGGATGAACGCAGCCGCCGCCATCACCGCCTCGTGCGCTTGGCGATCTTCCGCCCTCGGGTAAGCGAACTGCCAGTCGCGCACTCGCCGGTTGATTGCGGCCTTGTCCGCCCCTCCCGCGTCGATGCCCGCGGCCGCGAAGACGCGGCAGTCGTAGTCGAGGCAGGTCTGCGGCCGTTGTGCGTAGATCGAGCAGCCACCCGACTCGAGCATGCGGCAGCGGCCATCGGGGCGAGACGGCAGCGTCTTCTGGCCCGGCGCAAAGGCACGCGAATCCACCAGCCACTGAAACGGGATGACGGCGAGCGCGCGCGTGTCCGTGGGGCGCAGCTGGACCGAGTACCCCGACGAACAGCAGCCGACGCATTCCCCGCAGGGCACTTCGACACCGCCGTCGCCGCGCAGCGCGGCGCGCGCCGCCGCCAGCCAGACGCCGAAGGCACCCGCGGCAATGGTCATTCGGGGTCGCGCTCGAACTGATTCACGAATCGCCGCGCCTCGTCGAGGGCGGGCTGTCGGGTGCCCTCTCTGGCGACAACCAGCAGGTCGCGATAAAAGCGGACGGCGAGGCGATCGTCGCCCTCCGCTTGCGCTGCCTGCGCGGCGCCCTGCAGACTATTGAAGCGATTCGGATAGGCCTCGAGTGAGCGCCGATAGGCCGCCAACGCTTCGGCAGGCCGCTTCAGTTTCATCAGCAGGTCGCCGAGCTGCTCCTCGGCGGGAAGCGTCGGCCCGGGCGTTACCGCATGCTTCGGCGTGCGGCGCTCCAGTTCTGCGGCTTCGTGCATCATTGCGACACTCGATTCATCGCGTCCCTCCACGTGTGCGAGCCAGGCGTTCAGCTCGAGGCGCAGCAACCGGATGTTACGCGCGAACAGGTCTTCGCCCGATTGGCGGGCATCCCGCTCCAGCGCGAGAAGCCGCTCAATCCGCTCTGGGCGTTCGCGTCAATCGCCGCGCATCCGGACAGCAGTATCGACAGAATTGCGGTTGAAAGACTGATCACTGGCACTCCTCCCGAGGTTCCTCATGCATGGCTCGGGCCCCTTCCATCAAGTGACCGAAGCGGCCGCCGCACAGACTGCGGCGAGCAGGGAGGCGGCTGTACGCACGTGGTTCCACAACAGCCATTCGCGCTGATACTGCGGCCAGTACCGCGCTGCACCGTTGGAGCCGGCGTCCAGCTTCGCGAGGCGCTCGTTTCGAGGCACGTTGCAGGCCATCGTCACGCCGAAGCAACCAACGCCATAGAGCACGCTGGACGCCAGCAACAGCGGCGAGCGCGACGCCGACCAGGGGACGCAGGCGGCGATCGCCGCGCCGACAGCCAGCGCCGTCGTGCCGAGGAACACTCCGAGGAACAGCGGATTCAGCACGACGATGTTGATGCGCTGCATGGCTGCCACGCCGGCGGGCGGCGGCAGCTGCGTCAGCGCCCGCATCACGAACGCGGAGAACGCGAAGAAGACGCCGCCGATGGTTCCGGCGCCGAGGCAGAGCGCGAGCGCGAGCAGCCGCGGCGCGGAGTCCACGTGTCAGGACGCGCGGCCAGCGCCGCGTTCCAACGCGCGGCGCGCGGCATTCAGCAGCGCCCGCGAATAGACGACGTGAAACCCGCCGAGCAGCCGGAACGTCAGGCCCATTCGTGGAACTTTGTCACCCGCAGGGGCTTCGGCCGCGACGCCTGAGCCGAAGTGCAGTCGCGTCCGACGCGCGCCAGGCGCGTCCAGCGCCGTGACGGCCAGCCACGAGCGAGTTTGATCGCGAAAGTCCGCGAGCAGGATCTGCGAGTCGGTGCGTGCTGCGACCGTCCACGCGGCGAAACGATCCCGTCGGCCCGCGGCCAGCGCGCGCGCATCGTCGTCGCTCGACGGCCGTCGCACCAGTACGCCCAACAGCCAGCGTTCGATCCGGAACGTGGGTGTCGTGTAGAACGCGAGTACGAACTCTTCCAGCGTCACCCGGCGAAGCACGGCCACCGTGAAGCAGTCGCTGTAGCGGCCCCAGGCTTCCGGATGGCGGCCACCCACGAAGGTCTTCAGCAGCGAGGTCTCGGGAACGGGAACCCGGGTGACAGACGACATGCGTACGCTCGCTCCCTCGTGGCTTCGACCGGGGCGACGCCGCGGCGTTGTCGGGCCGTCGCGTGTGCCTGCCCAGTATGCTCGGCCAGCGCGCTAGACTTCGCAACAGTCGACGCCAAAGTGAGGATAGCCATGCGGTTCAGTCATCCGGCAGGGCTACAGCTATTGATTGGTGCGCTCGCCGCGCTCGGTCTCGCGCTCCCCGCCGCCGCCGCCGGGTTCGATGCCGACTTGTTCGAAGTGTTCGTCGACAGCAACATGGGGCGCGACGGCAAGCCCGTCTACTACTATTCCACCGGCACGGTGAAGACGTTTCCGGGCGGCGAACTGCTCGCGACCATCGAGGGCGTCGACATGGCGCGGCTGCTGCGGCGCGACGCGGACGGCACGGTCCACAAGGCCAGCCGCAAGCTCTTCATCCTGCGCGACCCGAAGACTGGCGTGGTCATCGAAGAAATCGACGGGCAGCGGCTCGACGAGTCCTTCTATCCCTACCAGTACATGACCTTCCGGCTCGAAGGCCGCGAGCTGCGCGGCGTGTCCACGCAGGGCGCGGGCGCAGCGAAGCGTACGGTCGACATCGGCTCGGCCATGGACGCGCGTCGGGTCGGCGACCTGGTCGTATTCAGCGCGCCGAACGCCCGCGCCCGCCCCGACGGCACCGGCAGCTTCGAGATGTACGAGTTCTGGGTGCAGCCGAAGCGCTCGAAGGTGCAGCCGTCGACCACGCTGACCCTGACGCTCGTGAACTGGCATCCGATCGGTCGTGGCAAGCCCGTCTATACGCACCGCACCTCGTGGCGGGTCGATCGCTACGACGCGCTGCCCGCGTCGCTGCGCGATTGGATCGATCGCCACGCACCGCTCTATCGCGAGCCGCCGCGGGACATGGCGGAGATCGAGGCGCTGCAGAAGCAACCATGACACCGAGAATCGCCTCAATCCGCCATCGCGTGGTCCCCGTCCTGCTGACGGTAGCGGTGGTGCTCGTCGTCGCTGAGACGCCTGCGGCGCCCGTGTCCTACCCGCGCCCCGCGTACCTCGATCTGCCTCCGCCGGCCACGCCCGTTCCCGAATGGGCCTTCACGCGCGACCCTCCCGAGACCGCCGACCTGCAGGTGCGGCCCGACGACGCCGTGGTCCGCCGCATCCCGGGAAGCCGGCGGGCGTTCAGTCGCACACAAGTGCTAGACCGCTACAACGTGGTCGACTGGCACCCGGAGAGCCACGCGCCGGCGCCAGACATCGTGATGCACGGCCACCGGCCGCAACCCGCGGGCTGCGCCTGGTGCCACATGCCGAACGGCGTCGGCATGCCCGAGAACGCGCCGCTCGCCGGCCTGCCCGTGAACTACTTCATTCGCCAGATCGAGGACTACAAGCAGGGCTCGCGCAAGACCGTGGACCTGCGTATGGCCTCGTTCCACGGCATGGCGAACATCATCGGCCCGCGGATTTCCGCGACAGACCTGCGGGCGGCTGCCGAGTACTACGCGTCGGTGAAGATCGCGAAGCCCTATATCGAAGTCATGGAAACCGATACGGTGCCGAAGACGCACAGTCGGGTCTATACACTGAAGCGCGTACCCGAGGGCGGTACCGAACCGATCGGCAACCGCATCATCGAGACGCCCCGCGACTGGGAACGCTTCGAACTGCTCGACTCGGAAGCCGGCTACTACGCGTATGTGCCGCGCGGCAGCATTCGCAAGGGCAGGGTGCTGGTCACGATGGGCGGCAACGGCCGGACGGTGGCCTGCGTGATCTGCCACGGGCCCGACCTGCGCGGGATGGGCGACGTGCCGCCGCTCGCCGGCCGTTCACCGAGCAACGTCGTGCGCCAGCTCTACAACTTCAAGCTGGGCGCGCGTACCGGCTCCGACATGCTGCCGATGCAGCCGGTCGTCGAGCAGCTCACCGACGAGGACATCGTCAACATCGCGGCCTACCTGGTGTCGCGCCGGCCTTGATTCGTCGGACAGTTCGATGCCGCGCCTCGAGACGTCACGGCTGTCGCCACACGGAGACAGGATGCGCATGCTGAGCGTTGAGCGAGCAATGAAATAGAAGCTGTTGGTTTCCATGGGATTCATGCGAAGGCTCGCGGCATCACTCGCAATCGGGCTATTGCGACGGGTTTCGAGAGGCTGTTTTTCCCGCGCGAAACGCGACAAATCTCTTGATGCGCGCGCCGCAATTCTGCAGTGTTCATGCCGACCGGACGCGCAAGTCGATCCATATCGACGTTCCAACAAGGGGAAGCCGTAGATGGAGCTCAACAGTGATGCCCAGTACCTGCGCCAGCGCAGGGACGAACTCGAAATGCGCATGCGCCAGCCCGGTGGTGTGCGGATCATCGAGGAACGCGAACTCCTGCAGATCCGGCAGCAACTCCGGGACATGCCGCGGATGTTGGAGCGTTCGCAGGAACTCGCGAGCCGACGCTGACATCGAGCGTCGCGGCGCGGGTTCCGGGCTTCACGTAGGGCGCAACGATTTGCGCACCACGAGCTCGAGCCCCGACCAGACCTCGCAGGCCGACAAGGCGCTCGACGAGATCCGCCTGCTCCGTCACGAAGACGTGCGCGAGATCCACGCGAGTGATGGCCCTGGCCGTGAAAGCGACACCGTCAGGAATCGGCTCGAGCAGCGCGCCGTAGTCGGCCGGTGCGTCCACGCGCAGCACGCGGGTTCCCAGCGCGAAACCGAGCTTTTTTGACAACGGCTTCGCGGAATAACCGGCAACAGACTTGGCGGGCGCAGACATCATGACGGGGCGTTGGCGGCAAAATAGCGCATGTCCAATCATCGATGACCGGCGACGGAGATGGTGTACCGGCGCGCTGGATGCTAGTCGCGCGCCCAGCAGCGACGCGTTAGCATCGCGCAAATGACTTGTCTCGTTTCCGCAACAAGTGCGTCGGTCGGCGTGCCGCTCCCGGTCTGACGCCGTCTCACCGAAAGAGTGCAGATACCCCGTCGACCGCAGAATCCGCCTTTCCGGAGCGCCGTTCGCATGGCGATCAGTTCTCATGATTCCAATATTGAAATCAACACCGGGTGTATCGCCGATCCAACCCCGGCGACCCTTCATCGTCGTGCTAGCTTCGAGCCGATCAACGTTTGCGTCAGATCGGATGTACGTTCATTTCCTGACGCGGCCAACCGGGGGCAATCGCATATGCATTTCAATAAAATACTGATGTCAACCATTACCGCAGCCACGCTCGTGATCGCTGCACAGCAGCCCGTAGCCGCCCAGGGGTCGTCCGCCCAGGATGCCCTTGGCATCGAGGAGATCGTGGTCACGGCTCGCCGGCGCGAGGAGGGTATCCTCGAAACTCCTGTCGCAATCACGGCGATCACGAGCGCGGACCTCGAGAAGAAGGGCATTACCTCGTTCAACCAGCTCGCCGAAAGCACGGCCGGTGTCAATATTTCGAACGCCTCCGCTGGTGCGGGCCGCAGCGACCGGTCGTTCCAGCAGATCACGCTGCGCGGCATGGTGCCTTCCAGTTCATCTTCGACGCTCACAGCCACGTTCATCGACGGTGTGCCCGTTGCGTCGCCTTCGGCGATTGCCAGCGTCAGCGATCCGGCTCGAATCGAGATCCTCAAAGGTCCGCAGGCTGCCTACTTCGGTAGAAACACCTTCGCGGGCGCCATCAACGTCGTGAACAAGCTGCCAGGCCAGGAGCTCGGGGGATCGTTCAGCCTGATGGGCGGATCGCGAAGCAATCTCGACTTCAACGGCTCGCTCGACGGTCCCATCCTGGATGAGCGTTTCGGCTTCCGCGTGAACGTCAAGTATTTCAACAAGGACGGTTCTTACGACAACGGTGCCAACACCAGCGAAACACTCGGCGACCAGCAGACGAAATCAATCAGCCTGTTGCTGAGCGCAAAACCGACCGACAACTTCTCTGCAAAACTGTTCCTGCTCCATTCCGAGGACGACGATGGTCCCAGCGCGCAAGGCTACCTTTCGGCCTACGAGGTGCGTGCTGTCAACGGTGTTGCGTCAGTTCCGGCCCAAGGCGGCAGCACCGCCGGAACGGTCATCATTCCCAACAGCTCCAATTGCACGATCAGCGGATTGGCAGCCGGACGCGACGCATCGGAGGCCCGGGTCGTGAGGCCATACATCTGTGGTGCGCTACCGGGGCTGCCGGCCGGCTTCAGCCCGGCGCAGAACACCTTCGAGGATTCGCTGTCTGCAGCCTCGCTCGCAGACCCGCGGCAGCGAGTCGTGTCACCCTCGGACGGGACCCATGGCTTTGGTCTGGTGCGCGGCTACGATCACGCCCACGTGAATCTGGACTACCAGTTCGGCGAGAGCGGATTCACGCTGAGCTCGCTCAGCGGCCTGAATGCGGAGTACTACAGCGAGGTCGCGGATCTCGACAATTACGATACCCGTCTGTTGAGCAATCCGTCGAATCCCGGGAATACGAACCCCGCCCGTCGCACGTTCTGGGATTTCATTTTCGGGGTTGAGCGGGAGACCTTCGACTTCTCCCAAGAGCTGCGTCTGGCCTATGACAAGGAAGGGCCGTTCAGCGGCGTGGTCGGAATCAGTTACCTGAAGACCACGATCTGGAACAATTTGATCAATATTTCCTCCGAAGTATTGGCAGGCGCAAACCGTGATGCGCTGACGTCGGCCGGCAAGAGCCCGGTGAAAACGCAGAGTGTGTTTTTTGGCACCACCTACAAATTCACGGATGCCATCAAGGTCAGCTTCGAAGGTCGGTATCAGCAAGACAACGTCAGGGGCCTTACATCCTCCGCGCCCATGGGTACCGTTGTTGGCCCCGCCACTGCGGCCACGTTTGGCATTCCCGCTGGAACCTACGGCCCGCTGGCTCAGCTGGTTGAAGAAGACTACAAGGAGTTCCTGCCGCGTCTCATCGTGCAATATGATTTCAACGACGACTTGATGGGGTATGCGTCCTACTCCAAGGGCGTTAACGTCGGCAGCAACACGTTCAACACGGCCTTCCTCGCGCTGTCGTCGCTCGGAATCCAGAACGCCGTGGACCTTGGGTTGTCCGTCGTCCAGAAGCCCGAGAAGATCACGAACTACGAGATCGGCCTGAAGGGCCGGTTCCTGGATGGTCGTGCGACGCTACAGGCGGGGGCGTACTACGCAGTCTGGACCGACCAGCTGAACAACCGCAGCCGGGTCTTCAATGACCTGCCGGTGTCGCAGGGCGGAATTGGAACGGTGCAGCAGGTGAGCGGTTTCGCCAATACCGGCGAGACCAAGCTGCAGGGCCTGGAGCTGGAGGCCACGGCGAGGCTCATCGACCATCTCGAGCTGAACTTCTCGGCGGCGATGAACCAGTCGAAGATCCAGAGCTTCACGAATCCCCTGGTTTCGCAGTTGTCCGGCGTTATTGGCAATGGCTTCCGGGGCAACCAGCTGCCGCTGTCGTCCAAGTACTCGGCCAATCTCGGCGCCCAGTACGGCACCACAATCAGTGCCTGGGAAGATGCGTCCTGGTTTGCGCGCGCCGACTTCTCCTGGAAGGACAAGCAGTACCTCAATGCAGCGAACCTCACCTGGATCAAGGCGCGGACCGTCGTCAACTTTCGTGCCGGTGTGACCCGCGGAGCGCTGTCCGTGGATGCGTTCGTGAACAACGCGTTCGACGACGACAATTACGTCGCGGGATTCCAGGGAAGCGTGCTGACGCCGAGCTTCTCGCTGACGGGCGCGGAAAGCTACGCCATCCTCGGACTGCCGGAGCTGCGCACCTATGGCGCGCGGGTGACATACAAATTCTGACAGGGCCTACTCCTCGTGCCATGGGGCACGAGGAGTCATTCTGCAGCTAGGCGGTTTACGCCGAATCCTGTCCAGCTCGCGACGATCAGTGCCCCGATACCACTCGCGGCAGCACCCCGCGGAATTCGACGCGCGTGCCGCGTGGCCGGTCGGGCTCGATCCGCAGGTCGCCGCCGGCGGCGCGGGCACGGAACTGCATGATCCGCAGGCCGAGGCCGCTGCCTTCGCGCACCGCCGGGATGCCCCGGCCGTCGTCACGGATTGTCAGGCGCAGCGCCTCCCCGTCCAGGGCGAGCTCCACGAGGATGTGGTTCGCGTTGCCGTGGCGCAGCGCGTTGGTGATCGCTTCCAGCGCGACGTGGTACAGGTGATCGGCG
>JAYTNX010000258.1:0-54525 GCA_043748075.1 Pseudomonadota bacterium | reverse complement strand
GCGCCATACAACGCCGCCGAATAGCCGGGCTGGATGTAGACGTTGATCTGCGGAAACTTGTCGATCATCCGCGCAATCACGCCGGGGAGCAGGCCGGCGAGAACCGTCGGGCAGGCGCCGAGGCGCAGCTCGCCGGTGAGCACGCCAGCCTGCGCGATCCCGCGCAGGTCGGCGAAGTCGCGCACCAGCACGCGCATGTGCTGCAGGACGCGCGCGCCCTGCTCCGTGAGCCGCACCGTGCGTCCGACGCGCACGATCAGCGGTGCACCGATGGTGCGCTCCAGGGTATGGATCTGCTGCGCGACGGCCGCGGCAGTGATGTCGAGCTCGCGGGCCGCAGCGGCCATCGATCCGCCGTCGGCCACGGCGATGAAGGTCTTCAGGTACTGCGTGTCGATGGGATCGATCCCCGAATCGCCGGAGGCGCACGAGAATACGCGCAATGACCCGCGGCGGTCAGGGGGGCGTCGCGGCTTCGGGCGCCTGGGCGAGCATCATTCGGGCTCGCGAGATCAGCGGCAGATCGACCATCCGCCCATCGAGCAGGAACGCTCCTCGGCCCGCGCGGGCGGCGTCATCGGCTGCGGCAACGATGCGGCGTGCCGCAGCGATATCCACGCCCGCCCGATCGAACACGCGATTGGCGATCGCAATCTGCGCGGGATGGATGCAGCTCTTGCCGAGGTAGCCCAGCCGCTGCGCCTGATGCGCTTCGCGCTCGAGGCCCGCTTGGTCATGGACGTCCGGAAAGGCGCTGTCCAAGGCGAATCGCCCGGTCTCGCCGGCCGCCATTCGCAAGGCAAATCGCGCAGCATGGGTATTCGCCAGATCTGTCCGGTCGATGCCGAGGGGCTCGAACAGATCGACGAGCCCGAGCTGCAGGCCGACGACGCGCTCGTGGGCGTCCGCGATCGCGGCGGCCTGTCTCAGCGCAGCGGGGGTTTCGATGTTGATCAGCAACGGGAGAGGAAGCGCCCGGCCATGGCGACGTTCGACGTCGTCGAGACTCCGCGCCGCGTCGCGCACATCCTGTGCACCGCCGACCTTCGGCAGGTTGATCAGCGCCACGATCGATCCGGCGACAGCCTCGACGTCGGCGGCAAAGTGCGGAGAGCGGATACCGTTCACTCGAACGATCAGGGTTTTCGAACTCGCGCGAGCCGGTTCGGAACGCAGGAACGCGGCCAGGGCCGTTCGCGCCGGCGCCTTCGAGCGCTCGGGAACGGCATCCTCGAGGTCGAACGAGATCGCGTCGGCGGCGCTCGCCAGGGCTTTGGCAAACAGTTCCGGCCGGGATCCGGGGACGAACAGCTTGCTGCGCATGGTCTCCTCCTGCCGGACCCAGTCTGCGCGACTCCCGGTCGGACGACAGCCTGCGGCCGGCATCTTCAGAAGAAACGAATGCTTGCCTCCGTGACCTGACCTCGAGGCGGCGAGCGGCTTCGTCCTACTCGCCGATCGAGTAGGTCGCCGTCAGTCCGTACGTGACCCGCTCGCCCAGGCTCACGTTCGGCAGGAACGTGGCGCTGGCCGAGTTCAGCGGCGGCTGGAAGATCACGGCCGAGACGTACTTCTCGTCGGTGATGTTGCGGCCCCACAGCGCAACGTCGAGCGGGCCGCGGCGCAGGCCGATACGGGCGTTGACGAGGGTGCGGTCGGGGATCTTCGACAGGTCGATGGTTAGTGTATTGGTCTCCGAGGTGTAGCTCGCGTCAGCGCGCAGGTACATCGACCAGTCGCCGGAGAGCGGCGTCTCGAACGAGCCGTACAGGCTGGCGAGCCGGTTCGGCGAGCGCGGCAGCGGCTTGCCCGAGATGTCCGGCAGCGTCGCGCCGCGGAATACCTGCGACGGGCAGAAGCCCTGGGCGGCCACCGGAATCGTCGTCGCGGTGCCGCCGCAGTAGCGCAGCACGCCCGCATCGACGGTGCCCTTGTCGAACTCCGTCGGCGAATAGGAGTAGGTGCCGCCGATCTGCAGCTTGTCTGTCACGGCGAAATTCACCGTCAGCTCGAAGCCCTTCGACGTGGCATCGCCGACGTTCTGCACGAGGTTCGTGATCAACGGCGCCGGCGGCGTTGCGGGAATCTGGATGCCGGTGTAGTCGATGAAAAATGCCGCGACTTCGGTCGTCAACCGACGATTCATCCACTCGGCCTTCCAGCCGAGCTCGTAGGTCTTGTTCTGCGCCGGATCATAGGCCTGCAGCTCGACCGGCACTGTCGCGTTGCCCGCGACCGCGTCGACGACGCCGTTGAAGTAGCCGGAGATCACGCCCTTGGCAGCGGAGGCGTAGAACTGCTGTGATTCCGAAAGCGCGAAATCGACATGACCGCGCCAGGTCGTGTACTCGAAGGTCCGTGCCTGCGCGGTCGCCGCACCGACGATGGTGTTGACGCGCTCGCGCTCCTCCTTGTCGCGCCGCAGCTCGGCGCCGACGGTCCAGGCGTCGACAGGCTTGAACTCGAAGGAACCGAAGAACGCGCGCTGCTTGTCTTCACCGACGAAACGCGACAGCGTCACCATGTTGTTGGCGGGGTCGGTGTAGGCGACGCCCGTCATTGGGTTGCCCTGGATGAAGAAGAAGATATCCGATTGCGGCCGCTCGCCCGGCGCCAGGCCGCGACCGTCGTAGACCAGGCGGGCCAGGCTGATGAACTCGTTCTTGTAGAGGAAGCCGCCGAGCGCCCAGTTGGCGCGCTCGCCGATCTCGCCCTCGAGCCGTAACTCCTGGCTCTTCGTTCGGGTCTCGCCCTTGCCCGAACCGATGAAGGCGGTGAGGTTCTGCCGCCGCAGGACCACCGTCGGCGCGGCATTGTTGACGATGTTGTAAGCGAAGCCCGTGCCGTTGCCGGCGCCGAGCCCGTTGTCCGAGAAGTTGTCGGTGTTGACGTTCGAGATGGCGGTCTGGCTCTTCAGCGTGACCGGACCGAAGTCGTAGCTGAGATCGAGCGAGCCGAGGGAGACGTGACGTTGGAAGGCCAGCGACGAGGCGTTCGCCGCAACCGTGTCCGCGGCAGGAAGGTCGCCGCAGAACGCCGTGACCGCCAGCCCCATCGGACCGCAATTGTTCGCCGCGACGATGTAGGCGGCCGACGAGTCGCGGATGTCCTCGGTGCGATAGCCGAACAGCTTCGCGGCGAATGCGTCGTTCGGCGTCCATTCGAGCACGCCGGAGAAGTTCTTGGTCTCGTAGCCGCCCAGACCGCCGCTCGGCTCTGCCTGGTTTTCCCAGCTGCCGTCGAAGGTGTTGTAGCTCGCGGACGCCCGTCCGCGCAGGGTCTCGGTGAGCGGGCCCGACACGACGAAGCGGCCTTCGTAGCGTGCGTCGCTGCCGACCGTCGCGCCGACTTTGGCGTAGGGCGTGGCAGTGGGCAAAGCCGGCACGTAGTTGATCGCGCCGTTGAACGCGTTGCGTCCATAGAGCGCCGATTGCGGTCCTTTGACCACCTCGATACGCGCGACATCGAGGATCTCCAGGTTCGACGCGTTCTGGTTCGCGAGGTACACGCCGCCGTAGAACACCGCGACGTTGCGGTCCGGACTGCCGAGGTTGGTCTGCGAAATGCCGCGGATCACTGGCGTGCCGAGCTGGCTCTGGATCGCGTCGAAGTAGGTGAGACCGGGCGTGAACATCGCCACGTCCTGCAGGCTCTGGATGCCCTTGGCCTCGATGTCCTTGCCGGACAACACCGCCACCGCAACTGGCACGGCTATCAGCGTTTCTTCGCGCTTGCGCGCCGTGACGATGATTTCTTCGAGCGTGGGTCCGCTGGCGGGGGTGCCTTGTGCGACGACCGTCGCAGGGAGCAGGGCGGCAGTCGCGCCGAAATTCAGGATGGCGGTCGCGATTACCAGATGGCGTTGGCTCATGGGCGGCTCGCTCCAGGCTTGATGTTGTGTAAATGCAACAAGTATTGCTTCCAGACGAGTGTAGGCCTCGTCCTACACGCTCGCAAGAGGAACCTGGAAATTACCGGGATGTGGGCCGCGGGAACCGCTGCCACCGCCGGTCGCGGAGCACAAGTGGCGTTTCGCCAACGCGTGACGGGCGGTCGCTAGACGTCGAGGTTCGACACCGTCAACGCATTACGCTCGATGAACTCGCGGCGCGGCTCGACCGCGTCGCCCATCAGCGTGGTGAAGATGTCGTCGGCCGCGACGGCGTCCTCGATGCGCACCTGCATCAGGCGGCGCGTCTCGGGGTTGATGGTCGTGTCCCAGAGCTGGTCGGGGTTCATCTCGCCGAGGCCCTTGTAGCGCTGGATCGACTGGCCCCGCTTGGCCTGCTCGAACAGCCACTCGATCGCTTCCTTGAACGCACGGATCTCGTGGCGGGCCTCGCCGCGCTGCACGAAGGCGCCATCGCCGATCAGGCCGCCGAGCGTCTTGCCGAGATCGGAGATGCGCTGGTACTCGGCCGAGTCGAAGAACTCGCGAGTCAGGTATTTGTCGGTGGTGCTGCCGTGCTCGCGCCGATGCACGTGGATGCGCGCGACGTGGCCGTCGGCCGCTTCGCGCAGTGTGATCTCGTAGCTGCGGGTGCCGTCGTTGAGTACGTTGAGGCGGCGGTCGAGATCCCGGATCCAGCCGCGTAGCCAGTCCGGGCGGTCGAAGTCGGCGGAGGCCGCCTCCGGCATGTCGAGCAGCTGCTCGAGCAGCCGGTCGTCGTAACGACGCGACCAGCGCGCGATGATGGACCGAACTTCCATGTACTTGCGCGCCAGCATCTCCAGCCCGGAGCCGCGCAGCGCGGGCGCCTCGGCGTTGACGTGCAACGCCGCGTCTTCGAGCGCCGCCGTCAGCAGCATCGCGTTGAGCTCGTTGTCGTCCTTGACGTAGACCTCGTTCTTGCCGCGCTTCAACTTGTAGAGCGGCGGCTGCGCGATGTAGATGTGACCGCGCTCGATCAGCAGCGGGATCTGGCGGTAGAAGAACGTCAGCAGCAGCGTGCGGATATGGCTACCGTCAACATCCGCATCGGTATTGTGCGCGCACAGCCCGCCCATGCCGGCGATGAAATTCTCGTCGCCGTCAACTGAGAAATCGTAGACGTAGCCGTTGCTCGGCAGGACCTCGTTGATCGAAGTCACGGGCAAGGCCATCAGGTCGCCATCGAGCACCGTGAAGCGACGATTCATGCCTCCGCCATCGCCGACACGCTCGACGAGTTCGCGCACGCTGGCTGCACCGGCGTGATCAGACCAGACGGACTCGAGCCGACGCAGGTCCTCGGCCGCGACAACGGTGATCGTCCAATACCGGTGGCGAGTTGCGCAGGGTTGACCGCGGATCTCGCGGACCACGCCGTCTGGAGCGTGTTCGGTCATCGAAGCGACGACGCTGAAGGAGCTGAGCAGATACATCAGGCCGCTCGCCAGATCGTACGAAGACGTGGCGAACGCGATTCGTCCGTTGGCGGCCGTGCCGTCGCCCAGCAGGTAACCGCGAAGGAACGCCAGTCGCAGCGGGTCGGATACATTGAAGACGAGGTCGGGAATGCGCTTTGTCGTAGATTCGCTGCCTCGGAATCCGAAAACGCCTTGCCATGCCAGCGCCGCGACGCGGTTGACGAGCTTCAGTTCGGCCGCGCGAGTAGCGCTCTCATAGAGCGTCGGCTTCAGGCCGAAGAGCGCTTCGAGTCGGTTCGACATCTCGGCCGCGAAAACGCGGTTGCCGTTGCCGATCGACAGGCGAATACCGTTGCGATCAGAGCACGAGCCTTCGGCGACGAAGAAGCCGAGCAGCGTCAGGAGGTTCTCGTCAACGGCGAGGAAGCGCGGTATGCCGTTCTCTGCATAGTGCTCCGGCGTGAGCTCGAGATCCTCGCGCTCGGCGAACCAGTCCAGATCAGAGCTCGTCAGGGACGAGAGCCGGACCTGGTCGCGCACCAGGTTGCGTCCGGAATTGCTGTACTGGCTCGCCCAGGTGCGCTCCAGGCGGCTCGGCGCGACGCGTACCAGCGGAAGGATCTCGGCGGCATCCGCTCCGACTGCCTTCAGGTAAGCGTGGAAATGCTCGACAGTGGGACGCAGCTGGCCTTTCTCCCAGCCGTAGAAGGTAACCGGCTGCAACACGCCAATTGCACGGCACAGCGCGCGGTTGGTGATGCCGCTGGCGCGTCGACGCGCGGCGAGCTGCGCGCGCACACTGTCAGGAATGTCGATACGCGACGCGGTGAGCTGCGGCGACTCGGCATGACGCGCGAGCACCCGGCCACGGCACCACTCCTGGACGGCGGAGCCTCGGATCCAGACCCGGTCGGCGATCGGACGGTCCCTGTGAAGCTCTCGTAGCAGATCGATGCGTGCGGGGGCCGTATCGGGGAGGCGCAGCGTACGCGGCGCGACTAGCGCATCACCGAGGCGCAGTTCGTCCCCGCGTTTGAGACGCAGCGCACCGTCCTCGTGGACAAATACGCTATGGCTGGATGTGACGCGCACGTTGCGACCGTAGGCGGTGCGCACGGCGAACAGCTTCTCTTGGAGGGGATGGCGGATGATCGCTTTGATTGGCTTGAAGCCGATGCGTCGGTCACCGACGCCGAAGCACATGACCTCACCGAGTGGACGGTGGCGCAGCTTCTCCGCATGGCCGTCGCTCTCGACGGCGCCACTCTGGCGATGCGCATCGAGGGTGCGATCGATGAACTCGCCGATGCGCACCAGGCGCGCGCTTTGGTCTGTATCGCGCACGAACACGTGGTCGTCACCGTCGACGCTCATGATAATCACGCGGTGATACCGCAGCTTGTCGATATCGAACTCTTCCCGCCCGATCCCGCAGCCGAGCGCGGTGATCAGCGTGCCGACCTCGGCCGAACCGATCATCTTGTCGAAACGCGCGCGCTCGACGTTGAGGATCTTGCCCTTCAGCGGCAGGATCGCCTGGGTGCGGCGGTCGCGGCCCTGCTTGGCCGAGCCGCCGGCACTGTCACCCTCGACGATGAAGATCTCGGACAGCGCGGGGTCTTTTTCCTGGCAGTCGGCGAGCTTGCCGGGCAGTCCGGCGATGTCGAGTGCACCCTTGCGGCGCGTCATCTCGCGCGCCTTGCGCGCGGCTTCGCGCGCTCGCGCGGCTTCGATGATCTTGCCGGCGATCTTCTTCGCTTCCTGCGGGTGTTCGAGCAGGTACTCGTGCAGCTTCTGCCCGACCGTGGTCTCGACCACGCCCTTCACTTCGGACGAGACCAGCTTGTCCTTCGTCTGTGACGAGAACTTCGGGTCGGGCAGCTTCACCGAAAGAATGGCGGTGAGGCCTTCGCGCGCGTCGTCGCCGGTGGTCGGCACCTTCTCGCGCTTGGAGATGCCTTCCTTCTCGATGTAGTCGTTCAGCGTGCGCGTCAGCGCGGCGCGGAAACCCGAGAGATGCGTACCGCCGTCCTTCTGCGGAATGTTGTTGGTGTAGCAGTACATCGATTCCTGGTAGGAATCGTTCCACTGCATCGCGACCTCGACGCCGATCGAGCCTTCCTGGCTGCGGAACCAGAACACCGAGTCGTGCACCGCCTGGCGCGCGCGATTCAGATGCTGCACGAACGCCTGCAGACCACCTTCGTGCTGGAACAGGTCGGACTTGTTCTCGCGCTCGTCGATCAGGTCGATGCGCACGCCAGAATTCAGGAATGACAGTTCGCGCAGCCGCTTGGCGAGGATGTCGTAGACGAAGGTGATGTGGGTGAAGACCTGCGCGCTCGGCTTGAAGCGCACCGTGGTGCCATGCAGCGGCGTGTCGCCGACGACGGCCAGCGGCGCCTGCGGCACGCCGAGCCGGTATTCCTGTTTGTGGGACTTGCCGTCGCGGTGGATCGTCAGCTGCAGCACGTCGGAGAGAGCGTTGACCACCGAGACACCGACGCCATGCAGGCCGCCGGAGACCTTGTACGACGTGTCGTCGAACTTACCGCCCGCATGCAGGACGGTCATGATCACTTCGGCAGCGGAGCGCCCTTCTTCCTGGTGGATGTCGACCGGGATGCCGCGGCCGTTGTCCTCGACGGTGACGGATTCGTCGGCATGGATGGTGACGATGACCCGGTCGCAATGGCCCGCCAGGGCCTCGTCGATCGCGTTGTCGACGACCTCAAAAACCATGTGGTGCAGGCCGGTGCCATCATCGGTGTCGCCGATGTACATTCCGGGCCGTTTTCGCACGGCGTCGAGGCCTTTCAAGACCTTGATTTTACTGGAGTCGTAGACGTCTTTTTCGTCCATGAGGCGCGCCGGAAAATAGATCGCCCATTGTAGCTCCAAGGGGCGCTTCTTCCTAACCCGGGACCGCGCCCTGTCGCGGGCTCCAGTGGGCTGCCCGGATCGAGGCGATCGCGCTTGGGATCGACGTCAGCGCGACCGCGAAGAGGGGCATCGCAATGCCCTCTGCCCGCTTTCCAGATCGATCGACTGCCGCGCGACTCGCGGGCTCTTCCATTCGATAGCCGGCTGAAAATCCTGCGAATTCTTCGTGCTGGCACGAATGGTGCTTGGACAGGACAGGGGCAGGCTTGCCAGCCGCTTCACGCACCACTGGACGGCAATGGAGAGTGTGATGACCGCAAAGATATTCGAGCCCAGGAAGCGTCCTTCCATTGGACGCGTGTGCGAGCCGGCAGCAATGCCCACCCTACTGGCGTCACTGTGCGCCCTCGCGACGGCGCTCGCCGCTCCGGCGCATGCCGCGCCGGTGACCATCGTCGGCGGCACGCCCATCGTCGTTCAGGACGGCCTGGTGATTGTCGTTTACCTCGGCGATCCGAACTCGCTGTTCAACAACCGGCTCTATCTCGAATCTCCCGGGCCGCTCCCGATCCAGCTGTTCGAGACCCGGTCGAGCGTCGTCGGCGCACCGCTCGGGATCGGGCCGTACACCGGCGGGACGGTGTTGCAGTTCGCTGACCGCGCGGTCTTCGAGGCCGACCCTGGCAGCTACGATTTCCGGTTCTTCACGGGCACCGGCGCCAACAACCCCGATCGCCTGCCGCATGCGGTCTTCACCTTCGATCCCGACGACCCGATGGCGGGTGTGACGGTCGGGTTCGAGGATCTGTACGGCGGCGGCGATCTCGACTTCAACGATCTGCAGTTCAGCCTCACGAATGTCGGCATCCAGCTCCTCGCGGCGAGCCTCGGCGGTTCCGTCAATCCGCTCGGCAGCACGATCGATTTCGCGGCCGGCAATTCCACCTCATTCGGTTCGTTCGGCGAGAGCTACCAGAATCAAGGCACGTTCAACAACGCCGGATACACGCATGCCTACGACGGATTCACGAATTCCGGCACGTTCAGCAATTCCGGCGACTTCTTCGCTGACCTGACTTCAAGCGTGGAGAACCAGTTCGGCGCGTTGCTCGCCAACGAGGCGGGCGGGACGCTGAACTTCGGCGGCGGACTCTCCAACATCGGCAGCATCTTCAACGAAGGCAATGCTTCGGTTCTGTTGGGTGACCTGTTCAATTCGGGCGAATTCCAGAATGCCAGCACCGCTCTGTTCCGGGTGCTCGGCGACGCGACCGTGGAGAACTCGGGCCAGTTCAACAACTCCGGCACGTTCAGCAGCTCGGGCTCGATCCTGAATGCTCCCGCCGGCTCCTGGGACAGCTTCTTTGGTTCGTTGACTGAAATATCGAACAGCGGCTCGTTCAACAACGCGGGCAGCTTCAACGTCTCGGGCACGGTGTCGAACGACGGCCAGTTCGTGAACCGCGGCACGTTCAACATCGGATCGACAGGCAGCTTTTCCGGAGTGGGCTCAGTCCTGCAAGGCGCGGGTTCGATGATCGAGATGGTCATCGACGGCCTGCTCGGCGGCAGCAGCCTCGACATCCAGGGTGGTTCACTCGGCGGCTCGGGAACGATCGCCGCGCCCACCTTCGTGGGGCCGGGCGGCGATGTGAATCCCGGCAACTCGCCGGGCACGCTGACGATCGACAACACGTTCTCGCTGCTGGGCGGCACGCTGAACATCGAGCTTGGCGGCCAGAACCTGTTCGACTCGCTGTTGATCTCGGGTGCCGCCGGCTTCACGGGCGGAACCGTCAATTTCTTCTTCGACTACGCGCCGGGGGCGGGGGACTCCTTCCGCTGGCTGACCGCCGGCGGCGGGCTCAACGGCTGGGAGACGCTGTCCTACAATTTCTACAACGCCGGCAGCACGCTGCAGTTCGACACCTTGCGCGTGGACAACAGCCTGATACTGACCGCGCGCGATCGGTCCACTACCGTGCCGGAGCCGGCGACGAGCTGGCTACTCGCGCTCGGGCTCTCCTTGCTGTGGGCGGGCCGACGCCTTCCGCGCAACGTCCGCGCGGCCAGGCACTGATCCCGACGTTCCCCCATCGTCCGACTGGCGGATGCCTGCAACGACACGTGGCGTTGCATGAGGCACTGTCCCCGCGTTCTCGCCATGGCTCTACGAAGGAGGCGTAATCACGCGCCTCGCGTTGGCCTGCGCGGTTTCGCGGGTGAAGGGCTGGGCAGGATGTCACGGAACCTGGCCGGAACGGCGGCGCCGCGGCGCATCTCGGGGCGTGCGGGGGCGGCGTTCGAGATCTCGCTGGATCCGTTGATCCGCGACCTGCACGAGGCTGCAGCGCGGCTCGCACTCGCGGATTTTCCGCGCTGGGCGCTCGCTCGCCTGCGCGACCAGGTCGGCTTCACCCGGGCGACGTGGAGCACGCGCGCGGCGCAAGACGAATGGATACACCGGTTGGTTCAGTTCGGTGCCCCTCCGCTGCCTGGGTCTGGAGTCGCGCACACCGAGATCGCCGGGGGAAATGACATGTGCGCCCACTCCCTCGATGTCGACTGCGCCTGCGCCGAGACGGGCCGGCAGACGCTGATCCGGCTCGAAAGGGTGTCGACGGCTCGCGAGTTCGCCGTCGCCGAGCGACGCACGCTGCAACGGGTTGCGCCGCATCTCTCGCTCGCCTGGAACACCTGCCAGCGCATCGTGCTGCTCGAGCGTGCGGCGGGCGCGACGGGTTGCGGCGTGGCGCTCGTCGATGCCGAGGGCCTGGTTCACTCGGCCGTTGGTCCGTTCTATGCGCAGGTACGTTGCGTGGCGCCGGGCTGGTTCGGACACCGGCTCCCGGAGCCCCTGCTGCAGTTGATCGGGGGAATCGGCAGCGGTTTCGTGGGCGGCACTCGCTGGTCGGTGGAACACTGCGGCGCGTTGCTGCTGCTGCAGGGCCAACCGCTCGGCGCCTTGTCGCGACTGACTGCGCGCGAAACGACCGTGGTCGCGGCGCTGCTGGCAGGGGAAAGCTACGACGGGGCGGCGCAGGGCCTCGGCATCTCCGTCAACACCCTGCGTCACGCGGTCGCGCGGGTGTACCGCAAACTCGGCGTCAACACGAGGTTCGAACTGCTGGGTCGCTTCGAGCCGAAGACGCTGCACGCGTTGTTGGGATGAAACCCGCTCCATCGATACTCGAGGTCCGCGCACCGCAGCCGCCGCGCGCGCTCAGCCGGAGACTTCGACCGCGAGCTCCACCAATGAAATGGCTTCCACATCTCGCTCCAGGCGATAGCGCTCGGTGCCTGGATAGACGACGAATCGCCGTGCCGGCTTCAGATCCGCGCATCCGGTGTAGAAGCCGCGTTCCACCCCTGGCGACAGACTGCGCTTGATCTCGATCGCCCAGAGTTCGCCGTCGGGCCAATGCAGCAGCAGATCGATCTCGGCACCGGTGCTGGTGCGATAGAAATAGCCCTGCATTGCGCGCGGCGCATGCACCAGAAGATTTTCGATGACGAAACCCTCCCAGCTCGGGCCCACCACCGGATGCGAAAGCAAGGCATCCTGGTCGCGAATGTTCAGCAGCGCATGGGTGATGCCGCTGTCGCGCAGGTAGACCTTGGGCGATCTGATGAGCCGCTTGCCGACGTTGGCGTGCCACGGGGGCAGACGGCGAACCAGCAGCAGATCGACGAGCAGGTCCAGATAGCTGGCGGCGGTCTTGCCATCGACACCGAGATTGCGCGCAAACTGCGCGGTATTGAGCAGGCCCCCCTGATGGTGGGCAAGCATGGTCCAGAAACGCTGCAGCGTGGTCGCCGCAATGCGCGGGCCGAGCTGCGGAATGTCCCGCTCCAGATAGCTGCGGATGAAGTTCTCGCGCCAACGCAGGCTCGCGTCGCCGTTGCGAGCCAGAAGGCTCTCGGGAAATCCGCCCCGAAGCCACAGCCGCGACGCCAGCGGTCGAGGCACCTCGAGCACATCGAACGGCGCAAGTTCCAGATAGCTGACGCGGCCCGCCAGCGTTTCGCCGGACTGCCGCAACAGCTGGAGTGCCGCGGAACCCAGGAGCAGGTACAGACCGTTGCGGTGACCGCCGCGACGCGCCTGGTCGATCAGGCCGCGCAGCACCGGGAAGAGATTCGGCGCGCGGTGCACCTCGTCCAGAATCACGAGCCGATCCGTCTTGTCGGCGAGATAGAGCTCGGGCTGCTCGATCCGTGCCCGGTCGCGTTCGGATTCGAGATCGAGATACACCGTGTTTCGCGCGCGCGCCACGGCCATTGCCAGCGTCGTCTTGCCGACCTGCCGCGGTCCGAGCAGCACGACGGCGGCGTTCTCGCGCAAATCGCGATTCAGTGCGGCGACCAGTATCCGTTCCAGCATCCATGCAATTCTGGAGCGCGACTACCATAATTGCAAGAATCCGAGGCGCGGCACCGGGCGCGCCGGCGGAATGGGGGCCGACGCCCGCCCGTTGCGTCGATCAGCGTGCGGCTGCGCCCGGCGCAAGGCGAACGAGTCGCTGCTGGGCGTCCAGCGTGCGTTCGTTGCTCGCGCCGAATTGCGCGGTCAGGGCCTTCGATGCCTCGCGCAGCAGTGCCAGACCGGTCTCGGTCTCGCCCTGGCGAACCAGGACTTCGCCGAGAAAGCCCGTCGCGGGATGCGTCCGCCAGTCCTGACTCGGCGCTGTCCCACGGCGGATCTCGAGTGCGCGTTCGAGCGTCGTGCGCGCCTCGGTCAATTCGTCTTTCTGCAGCAGGACGTAGCCGAGCCACGTCAGGCCCACGGCATGCTCGGGGTGCCCTGGCGGGAGTTTCGCGGCTTCGATCGCCACGGCCTCGCGAGCCCAGCGTTCGGCCTCGGGCTCCTTCAGCCGCGCGCTCGCCCAGGCGAGCTGGGTCATCGCCTGCGCGGCGGGCGGGCTGGCCTCTCCGAGGCCCGCGCGGAACGCGGCGATGCTTTCCATTGCCAGGGACTTCACGACCGCCGGTCGATCCAGGACACGCTCGACGATCGCGAGGTTCAGTGCTGCCCAACCCAGGGCTTCCGGGGATTCGTTGGCCCGCGCACGCGCGAGCGCGACGGCCCTCTCCAGCAGCTGCCTGGACCGCTGCCACTCACCGCGACCCTGGTACACGAGCGACAGGTTGGACAGCACCAGCCCGATCCAGGGATTGTCCGGCCCCAACCCGGCTTCCATGACGCGCAGGCAGTGTTCGAAGGTCTGTTCCGCCGCCTCGCGCTTTCCAAGCCCCAATTGCACCCCGCCGAGCACGGATTCCAGTGCAGCGACCGTGTACGGAGCTGGGGATTTCCAGTGTTTGCGCGTTTCGATCAACAGGCGCTCGGCTCGAGCGAAATCGCCCTGGTAGGCCTGCACCGCGCCGAGCAGGATCTCGGCTGATATCCGCTCCGGATCACTCGCGGCACGCTGCTGCGAAAACAGCGCCACCGACCGCTCCGCCTGCGGTCGGGCTTTCGCGAACAGACCCATCTGGTTGTAGGCGGACCCGGCCAGGTAGCGAATCGTCGCTTCGGCCTCCGGTTGATCTTTCAGATCCCGGTCCATGCGCCCGGCAACGGACTCGACCAGGTCCACGACCTTCAGCGACGCCCCCTTCGAGCGCAAGGAACTCGGCGCATCGTTGGGCAGCACGCCCATGATGCCGGAGATGAACTCACTGACCGTGTTCGCACGGGCCAGCTGCGCCGTCGCGCGGCGTGCCTGTACGACCGCGACGCTGGCAACGCCGATCAAGGCCAGTGCGGCTGCGGACGCCGTCAACACCCCCCATCGATGACGGCCAACGAACCTGCGGACACGGTAGGCGCGCGTTTCCGGCTGCGCGATCACGGGCAAGCCACGCCGGTAGCGCCGCAGGTCTTCGCGAAACTGGTCGGCGGTCGCGTAGCGGCGCTCGGGCTCCGCGCGCAATGCCATGCGGATCACCGCGACCAGATCGTCGTCCACGCGGCACGCGAAGCTCACGGCCCGCGGTGCGCTCAAGTCGGCTCCAGGAAAGGGATGCTGCCCGGTCACGAGCTCGTAGAGCATGATTCCCAGGCTGTAGATATCCGTGGCCGTCGTGACCGGGAGGTTGCGCAGTTGCTCGGGGCTCGCGTAGCGGGGCGTGAATTTCAGGGTCTGTGTCGCGTCGCCGCCCGCGATGAGCGCTTTCGCGATGCCGAAGTCGATGAGTTTGGGCGAGCCATCGTCAGCCACCAGAACGTTTGCCGGCTTGAGGTCGCGGTGCACGATCAGGTTGCGATGCGCGTAGCTGACGGCCGACGCGATCTTCTCCCAGAGGTCGAGCAGCGCGTCCGCGCCGGGGCGGTGGCGCGCGGCCCAGCGATCCAGCGTCGTGCCCTCGACCAGCTCCATCACCAGATACGGCTGGCCGTAGGCGCTCAGTCCCGCGTCGAGCAGCCGCGCGATGTGCGGGTGCTCCAGGTTGGCCAGGATCTGCCGTTCGCGTTCGAAGCGGTCTCCCGGATCGAAGACACCCTGGTGGATCAGCTTGATCGCCACCTGTTTGGCGTACTGACCGTCTGCGCGCCGCGCCCGGTAGACGGTTCCCATGCCGCCGGAGCCGATGATGCTCAACAGTTCGTAGTGGCCCAGCAGGGTTCCGCCGGGCAGTGCGTCGATGGGCGGTGCGTCGAGCAGGGCGTGCGCTGACTCATGGCCGGCGAGCAGATCCTCGACTCTGCCGCGAAGGCCTGGCTCGGTCGCGTGTTCGATCAGGTAGGCCGTGCGTTCGGCAGGCGGTAGCGTAAGCACCGCGTGAAAGAGAGCCTCGATCCGTTGCCAGGTGTGCGGTTGCATCGCAGTCATCGCTGTGGGTCCCGGGGTCCGGTCTAGTCTGCGGGCGTCGCGTCCCGTCCATCCAGCGCCCGGATCAGCCAGGCGCGCGCCAGCTTCCAGTCGCGCTCGACCGTGGCATCCGAGATCGAGAGTACGCGCGCGATCTGTGGGTTCGACATGCCGGCGAACAATTTCATTTCCACCACTCGCATCTTGCGCGTGTCGAATTCGCCGAGCTCGTCCAGGGCCGCATCGAGCGATAGGGCTTCCTCGAGAAACAGGCTTGGCGCGGGCCAGTCCTCCGAGAGGGTGAGCGTCGGCGCCGCCGCTCCACCGCGCTTCGCGGCGGTGCGCTTGCGCGCGTGATCGATCAACACTCGTCGCATCACGTGTGCGGCGGCGCCGAAAAAGTGCGCGCGATGATCCCAGTCGACGTTCCGCTGGCCTACGAGCTTTAGGTAGGCCTCATGCACCAGCGCGGTCGCCGACAGCGTATGGTTCGATCGCTCCCCCGCCATCAGAGTTCGCGCCAATCCCTGGAGCTCTGCGTAGACAACCGGCGTCAACTGCTCGAGCGCCGAACGATCGCCAGAGTTCCAACGATGCAGCAAGGCGGTAATGTCATGATCCGCGGGCGACATCATTGAATTGTCGCATGCTCAGGGCGCGGCGCCTGTCCGGACTCGGGATCGCGTCGGTGCGCCTATCGTTATATTCTCCTGTCGGGCATTGAGCAGGAGCCCGCGGATGAAATACCGACTGCACATCAATGGACAGCACCGCGAGGTCGAGGCGCCGCCGGACATGCCGCTGCTGTGGGTGCTGCGCGAGGAGCTCGGGCTCGTCGGCACCAAGTTCGGTTGCGGCAAGGGTCTGTGCGGCGCTTGTACCGTGCACCTGGAAGGCGTCGCAATGCGTTCCTGCCAGCTTCCCGTCGCCAACATCGGCAAATCCAGGATCACGACCGTCGAGCAGATCGGCAAGACGGATGTCGGCGCGCGACTGCAGGCGGCGTGGCTCGAAATCGACGTCATGCAGTGCGGGTACTGCCAGGCGGGCCAGATCATGACCGCGGCAGCGCTGCTCCACGCCACGCCCAAGCCCGACGACGACGCCATCCAGGCGGCGATGGCCGGCAACCTCTGTCGCTGCGCCTGCTATAACCGCATCCAGGCCGCCATCCGGATTGCGGCCGGCATGGATCGGGAGAGCGATCATGTCGCGTAACGGTTCCCGCGGTGCGGACGAACCCGTCGCGACGGCGCTCGGCAGGCGTGTCGACCGGCGCCTGATCCTCAAAGCCTCGCTGCTGGCCAGCGGTGCGTTCGCGCTCGACATTCTCGTCCCTGCGGTCACTCGCGCCTCGACCCGCGCGGGCCGCAAGCGCGACGACGCGGCCGAACTTTCGGCCTTTGTCGCGATCGCGCCGGATGGCGCGATCACCATCACGTCCAAGAATCCGGAGATCGGCCAGGGCATCAAGACGGCGTTGCCGATGCTGATTGCCGATGAGCTCGATTGCGACTGGAGCCAGGTCCGGATCACCCAGGCCGATACCGACGCGAAGCGCTACGGAGTGCAGGTCGCGGGCGGCAGCATGGCCATCCCGACCCACTGGCGGCCGATGCGACAGGCCGGTGCCGTCGCGCGGACCATGCTGTTGCAGGCCGCGGCCGCGCGCTGGGCCGTGCCGGCGGGCGAGTTGACGACGTCGAGGGGCAGGATCCTGCACGCCGGCAGTCAGCGCTCGCTGGGGTATGGCGACGTCGCTGCAGACGCCGCGAAGCTCACGCCTCCGGATCCCGCGACCGTCACGCTGAAGTCGCCCGAACAGTTCACGATCATCGGCCGCCCGATCGTGGGCACCGACAGCGCGCGCGTGCTCGAGGGTCAGCCGCTGTTCGGCATCGACACGCGACTGCCGGGTCTGCGATATGCGGTCTATGAAATGGCGCCGGCGCACGGCGGGCGCCTGGTTCGCGCCGATGTCGAGGCCGCGCAGCGCATGCCGGGCGTACTGCATGTGCTGCCGATCACCGGGAACGGCGACGCCGATGGCGGACTGGTGGACGGGATCGCGATCGTCGCGACCGGTTGGTGGCTGGCGCAACGAGCGCGCACGCGGCTCGACGCCACCTGGGATCTGAGTGCCGCGAAGGGACACAGCACGACGGTCTACGCCGCGCGCGCGACTGCCTCGATTGCCGCGCGCGACGGCGCAGACCTGCGACGCGACGGCGATGCCGCGGCGATGCTTGCAGCGGCGGCGACCCGCGTGGCGGCTCGCTACGAGTATCCGTTTCTCGCGCACGCGTCGCTCGAGCCGCAGAACTGCACGGCCGTGTTCCGGGACGGCAAGCTCGAGGTCTGGGCGCCCAGCCAGGCGCCGGGCGCGGCGCTGGTTCCGCTGCAGAAAGTGCTCGGCATCGCGCCCGGTGACGTGACGATCCACATCACGCGCATGGGCGGTGGCTTCGGGCGCCGACTGATGGCCGATTTCGTCGTCCAGGCGGCGGCGATTGCGACGCGGCTGCCGGACGTACCGATCCAGTTGATCTGGTCACGCGAAGACGACATCCGCCGCGACTATTTCCGCCCGGCGGGCTGGCACAGTTTCGAAGCCGGGCTGGACGCCGACGGCAGGTTGACCGCGCTGACGGACCACTTCGTGACCTTCGGCGATGGCAGGCAAACCAACCGCGGTGCGAACTTTTCCCTCGGATTGCTGCCCGCCGGGCTGATCGATCACCTGCACTTCACGCAATCGATGCTGCCCACGGTGCTGACGACGGGCGTGCTGCGCGCGCCGGGATCGAACGCGCTGTGCTTCGCTTCGCAATCGTTTCTCGACGAGGTCGCGTTGGCGGCGGGCAAGGATCTGCCGCAGCTGATGCTCGAGCTGCTGGGCGCGCGACGGGACATTGCGCCGCGGGACGGCCGCGGCGCGACGTTCGACACCGGTCGCGCCCGCGACGTGATCGAAAAAGTACTGCAGACCTCCGCCTGGTCTCTCAGCACCGCAAGCGCGCCTCGGGCGGCGCCTACGGCTGCGGCCGTCCGGTCCGGTCGGGCGAAGGGCTTTGCCTTCTACTTCTCTCACCAGGGCTACTTCGCCGAAGTCGTCGATGCGAGCGTTGCCGGCGGCGAAGTCGTCGTACACAAGGTCTGGGTAGCCGGGGATGTCGGCAGCCAGATCATCAACCCGCTGGGCGCGCTCAACCAGGTGCGTGGCTCGATCATCGATGGGCTCGGCCAGGCACTTGCAGGTCAGGCCATCGAGGTCGTCGACGGCGTCGTACAACAAAGCAATTTCCACGACTTCCCGCTGGCGCGGATGCCGATCACGCCCGACATCGACGTTGCCTGGGTCACGTCGGACAAGCCACCCACGGGTCTCGGCGAACCGGCGCTGCCGCCGGTCATTCCCGCGCTGACCAATGCGATCTTCGCCGCGACCGGACGACGCGTGCGATCACTGCCGGTGAGACTGGAGTCGTAATGGGGCTGGGCGACGGGATCGTCATGGCCCGTGTGACAGGATGACAGCTTCGTCTCTGCATCCATCGGCTCCTCTCCTATTCAGCCACGTGATAGCGGAGAACAGTCTCCACTACCGCGCCATTCTCGATGTGTTCGCCACCGCCAAGCGCCAGTTCCGCCTGCACCTTCGCCCCGACGACGTACTCGCCGAAGCACGCTGGCCCGATGCTCCGCCGGCCCTCGAAGCCATTCAACAGGCGCTGAGCCAGCTCGTCGAGTGGGGAAACCTGCAGGCTCAGCCCGACACCGCGCGCGTCTCCACCATCGAAGATTTTTACCGCAAACGCCTGCTCTACCGGATGACCGTCGGCGGCGAAGCCGTCGAAGCGGGCCTTCAGGCATTTACCGAGACGCTCGCAAGACGTGCCGAGCTGCAGTCCGTCGCCCTCGACGATATACGCGCGCGGCTGATCTCCATCGGCGAACTCATGCGCGAGCCGCAGCCGGACTCCGCGAAGGTCCACGGCGCGCTCCGGGATCTCGTGCACATCTTCGCGGACCTCTCGGACAACGCCGAAGCTTTCATGGCCGGGCTGGCGCGCACCATCGAGTTGCAGCGAGCGGAAGTCTCGGCGGTAATGGGCTTCAAGACCCGCCTCATCGACTACCTGCAGCGTTTCATCGGCGACCTGGTTACGCGTTCCAGCCAGATCGCAGAGCTGCTGCTCGATATTGCCCCTGCGGAGTCGTCGCTTCTGCAGCTCGCGGCCGAACGCGACGCGCGCAACGCTGCGCCAGACGATGCTGACGCGAGCGAAGAGGCTCTGCGCTTGCAGTTGGTCTCGTGGACCGAGCGCTGGGAAGGGCTGAAGCTCTGGTTTTTATCCAATGGCCGGGAGCGCGCGCAGGCGGAGCTGCTCCGTACGAGCGCCCTTTCTGCAATTCCACGCCTCCTGCAAGCGGTCTCGCTCCTGCAGGAGCGCCGCTCCGGGCGCAGTGATCGGGCAGCGGACTTCCGGCACCTTGCCCTCTGGTTTGCGGAAGTCCCGACGAACGCTCACGCCCACAGACTATGGCACGTGGCGTTCGCGCTGTCGCCTTCCCGGCATCTTGCACTGGCAGTCACCGAAGAAAAGATCAGCGCCAACACGCCCTGGTCCTCCGCTCCCGGGATTGCGGTTCTGCCGAAGCTTCGCGAGCAGGGAATACTTCCGACGCGGGGCGCGCCGCCCAGAATTCTGGATCGTTCCAGAGAACGCGCGGTGCTCGCCGCAAGTGTCGCGCAAGAGGCTGCCCAGACCGAAGCGGCGCGTGCACAACTTGCCACGAACAGCGAAACCCGTCTTTCGGAACTTGGCCGGCTCGACGCGCCGGCGTTTCGATTGTTCCTCAGTCTGCTTGGCGAAGCGCTGGCGGCCCAGACAAATCCCGACGAACCGGTGGAAAAACAGACCAGCGATGGCACGCTTGCGATTTGCCTGATCCCGCTGGACGCCGAAAGCCATGCGCATATCGAGACGGAACTGGGGTGGTTCCGCGGCCGGGACCACCGCGTTCTCATCAGGCGGACCTGACGTTCATGCAGACGCGCGGCCTGAAAGACGTGCTCGCACAGCAGCAGGAGGAGGAAAGAGAGCGTGCGCTGCGCGCCCTGCTGATGCGCCCGCTCATCGCGAGCGGCGACCCGGACCTCGAGCTCGTACGAAGGCATGCCGAGTATCTCCGCGACTGGTTCGGGCGCGAGGCCGGCTGGAACCTTCAGATCGAGCGCCAATGCGCGCGGCTTTACAAACGCCCGGCAATGCTTACGGACAGCACGCGCGGACTACCTGAATTCGACCTGGAACGTTACGCCCTGCTGTGCCTCGCGTGCGCGGTGCTCGAGCGGGCCGAGTCCCAGATCACGCTTCGAACGCTGGGGGAACGCCTGCTCGAGTCTGCAGCCGATCCCGAATTGGCGAGACGGGGATTCACCTACACGCTCGAAGGCGCCCGGGAGCGCCGCGCGCTCGTGGCTGTGTGCCGCCTTCTGCTCGAGCTCGGCGTGCTCGCTCGCGTAGCAGGCGATGAAGAGGCCTACGTCAACCGGTCCGGTGACGTGCTCTATGATGTCCATCGGCGCGTACTGGCCCGGTTGCCCTCAGGAACCGCTGGAGCAAGCCTGATCGCTGCAACACAACCGAATCTGGATTTCGACGACCGCCTCGCTGCGCTCAACGATGAGTACGTGCCGGACAGTCCCGAAGGCCGGCGTACTGCTCTGCGCTTCCGCGTAGCACGCCGCCTCCTGGACGATCCCGTTCTCTATCACGACGAACTCACGGCGGAGGAGCTCGACTACCTTGCAAGCCAGCGCGGTCCCATGGCAAATCGGCTCGCGCAGGCCACCGGGCTGACCGCGGAGCTGCGTGCGGAAGGTCTCGCATTGGTCGATGCGAATGGAGAGCTGTCAGACAAGCATCTCCCGGCCGTCGGCACCGAAGCGCACGCGACTCTGCTGGTTGCCGAGTACCTCGCTCGTGCCGCCAGAGCGGACGCTGTGGCGATTCATTCCCTGCATGAGCTCGCCGCATTCCTGCGGGACGCGGCAGACCGGTACGGCCGCTTCTGGCGCAAGGACGCGCGCGAGCCGGGGGCGGAGATCGAGCTCGCCAGGGAGGCGGTCGATCGACTCGCAGCCCTGAGACTGGTTCAGCGCGTCGAGAGCGGAGTGCGACCCTTGCCCGCGCTTCATAGGTACGCCATCAGGGAGGCGGAGACTTGATCGGCGGCTGTCCACACGTTCCGTTTCCCATTCCGGCGAGAACGCGCTGGCAGCCGCTGCGAATGGGCCTCGTCGAGCTGTTCCACTACGATGTCGAAGAGTTCTGGTTCCGTGACGGGCACCTTCTGCTCCGGGGCAATAACGGTACGGGGAAATCCAAGGTTCTCTCGCTGACGCTTCCGTTCCTGCTGGACGCGAACCTGAGCGCCGCGCGCATCGAGCCGGACGGCGACCGCACCAAGCGCGTGGAGTGGAACCTGCTGATGAACGGTCGCCACGACCGTCGTACGGGGTACACATGGATCGAGTTCGGCCGGCTCGACGAATCCGGCCACGCGATCACGCTGACGCTCGGCTGCGGATTGCGAGCCGTCGCGGGTCGGCCGGGTGCCGATCCGTGGTACTTCATCACTGGCCAGCGTATCGGCGCTGATCTCTGGCTCACCACCACCGAACGAACCGCGCTAAGCAAAGAGCGCCTGATCGAGGCCATCGGCACGCATGGCCAGGTTTTTCCCACGGCACAAGCGTATCGACGCGCCGTCGATGAGCGGCTCTTCCGCCTCGGAACCGAACGCTATGATGCTCTCGTCGATACGCTGATCCAGCTGCGTCAGCCGCAGCTCTCCAGGAGCCCCGACGAGCGCCGCCTTTCCGACGCACTGACGCAGGCGCTGCCCCCGCTCGACCGGACCGCACTTGAAGACGTCGCCGAAGCAATGAGCGAGCTCGACGACATCCGCCGTAGCCTCGAAGAGATCGAGGCGATACGAAAGTCGATTTCGTCATTCAGCGCACGGTACCGACGCTACGCCCAGGTCGCGACTCGGCGCAAGGCCAGAGTGCTGCGACAGTCGCAAACGGATTTCGACAACGTGAGCCGCGAGGTCAATACCGCGCAGGAAACGCTGGAGAACGCCCGCGCCAAAGTGTCTCGATTGCAGTCGGCCCAGCAGGAGCTCGAGCAGCATCTTGCCGCCGACGGGGCGCGCCTGCGGGTGCTGCAATCGGACCCGGTGATGCGAGACGCAGCCCGGCTTGCTTCCGCTCGCGACCAGGCGCGGGAGTACGGAACGCTGGCGGATAAGGCCCGCGAACGCGAGAAGAACGCGCATTCGCAGCTTGTTCAAGAAGCGGCGGACTCGCGCGCCAGGCGCGACCACGCAGGCACCACCCGCGCGCAACTGAACGGGGCGGCTTCAACCGCCCATGCACTCGCCGGCAAGTCGGGTATCGGCAAGGATCATGTCGAGTTCCTGCAAGGCGTCGGCCTGCCCGATGACGTGCGAAATCTGTCTGCCGAATCGCTTTCAGTGCTGCTTCGAAGAGGACGCGAAGCAGAGTCGCGACGCCGAGAGCAGATCGCGCTCGTCAGGAAACTGCTTCGAGCGGTGGACACGGCGACTCAAGCACGCGACATCGCTCACGATGCGAGGACTCTGCGCGCAGAGGCATTCGATGAAGCGTCCGCATCCGCCCATCGCTGCGCCGACGAGTTGAGTCAATGCGCCGAGCAACTGCTCGAAAGCTGGCAACATTTCGCGAGAGCGGCCCGCGCGCTGCGCATCCCGTCCATCGACGAGGGGCTCGAGTCCCTGGCGCTCTGGCATCAGTCGCTGAATGGGCCGAACCCGCTACGGACAGCTCTCGATCGGGTGCGTCACGAACTGGAACAGCGCTTTGCCGCGCGGGACGCAGAGATCGCCACTCAGCGCCGTGCATCGGAAAATGAACGGATCGAGCTTGAATCCGAACGCGTGCGACTTGAAGCTGGCGAAGACCGCACGCCGCCCGCTCCGCACACACGGGATCCGACGGGCCGAGAACAACTTGCAGGCGCGCCGCTGTGGCATCTCATCGACTTTGCACCGCACGTTCCAGGCGATGCCCGCGCAGGCCTGGAGGCGGCGCTGGAAGCCTCAGGGCTGCTGGATGCATGGGTTCTGCCGCAGGGCACCGCAATAGATCGACGCACCAACGACGTCTTGCTCGTCGCACGCGCACCGCGCGAGCATTCCCTGATTCATTGGATCGTCCCAACCGTTCCAACCGCGGGAGCCGGCGCGAGAGTCCCGTCGAAAGCGGTCGCCGCGATTCTCGAATCAATCGCCTGTTCGGAACAGGAACCGACTGAGGCGGAGACGTGGATATCGACGAGCGGCGAGTTTCGCGCCGGCAGCGCCCGAGGCGCGTGGGCGAAGCCCGGAGCGCAGTACATCGGGCACGCGGCACGAGAAACCGCAAGGAGGTCCCGGCTGGCTCAGATCGCGGCGCGGCTTGCCGAGCTCGATGCGGCGATAGCGGAGTGTGACGCCGTTGGCGCGGGGGTGGCCGCGCTTCGCGAAGAGGCCCGACGGGAATACGAGAGCGCACCTTCCGACGAGAGGCTTCTCCGCCTGCATGCTCAGCACAACTCCGCCGAACAACTACGCCGGGATGGCCAGAAGAGACTCGGTGAGGCCGATGCGAAGCTCGCGCAAGCGGAGACGGCGCTCACGCGCGCGAAAGGCAATCTGGCCAATGACTCGAGGGACCTCAATCTGCCCCCTGCCGCTGCGGACCTTGATCTTCTCGATCAGGCGCTCAGCGAGTATCGTGCGGCGCTGTCGGAGCTGGGAAGTGCAATTCGCCATCACCAGACTGCGCTTCTCGAGCTCAACCAGCAGCTTGCTCGCGAGCAGAAGGCGATGGAGGTTCTTGAGGCCGCTCAGCTCGATCAACTCGAAAGGCAGAAGTTGCTGGGCGCCGCGTCGGAAACTGTCGTTACGTTGCAGGCCACGGTGGGCAAGCTGGTCGACGAGTTGCTGAAGGAGATTGAATGCGCGGAAGTACTTCAGCGCAGCCACGATAGGGAGTTCAAGGATGCGCAAGCGGCGTTGCTCGTCGCCGGTTCGAGTCGCGGCACAGCGGAGGCAACTCTCAGGGGCCTCAGCGAGAAAATGGACGAGCGAATCGAGGCGCGCAGAGTAGCGACGGAAGGTCTTCAGGCGTATGCGGCAAATACCGGGTTCATCGCCATCGCGGTACCGGAGCTCGTGACGACGGCCCACGCAGTGCCATGGGGCATCGATACAGCGCTGTCGGTGGCACGGCGCTCGGAAGCCGCGCTCGCCGACGTCCCCGCGGAGGAGTCGGATTGGACACGCGTTTCACGCGACCTGGGCAACGACTTCACTCAACTGCAAAGCACGATGTCGACACAGGGCCATTCGGCCACGGCCGAGCCGAGCGACCACGGGCTCATCGTGCGAATCGTGTATCAGCAGCGCCCCGAGCGCCCGGACGTGCTCGAACAGCGTCTGGATGCCGAGCTTGCCGAGCAGCGGCTCATCCTGTCGGCGCAGGAGCGCTCGCTTCTCGAAGAGCATCTGGAAAAGGAGATTGCCGCCAATCTTCAGCGGATGATCCGCGACACGGAGGAACGCGTCGCCGCCATCAACGTCGAGCTATACAAGCGTCCCACCTCCACCGGAATGCGCTACAGGCTCGTCTGGGACCCGCTACGTGAAAGCGATGAGCACGCCGTGTCGGGCCTTGCGGTTGCGCGCAAGCGCCTGCTGAATACGAGTTCCGAAGCGTGGTCCGCGCACGACCGCAGACAGGTTGGTGAATTCCTGCGGGCGCGTATCGACACCGAGCGGCAACGGGACGAGCGCGGCACGCTGTTCGAGACACTCACCCGCGCGCTGGATTACCGGCGCTGGCATTCATTCAGCGTCGAGCGCAACCAGGACAGACAATGGAGACCGCTCTCCGGACCCGCATCAAGTGGCGAGCGGGCACTGGGCCTTACCGTCCCGCTGTTCGCGGCAGCGAGTAGTCACTACGAGAGCTCCGACCCACGCGCTCCCCGCCTCGTGCTCCTGGACGAGGCGTTTGCAGGAATAGACGATGAGGCACGGGCGAACTGCATGGGCCTGATCCGGAAGTTTGATCTCGACTTTGTGATGACCAGCGAGCGCGAATGGGGTTGCTACGCCGAACTGCCGGGCTTGAGCATTTGCCAACTGGTGCGGCGTGAAGGGATGGACGCGGTATTGGTGTCGCGCTGGACCTGGGACGGCCGGGAGCGACAGGCCCAGGACGACCCGGTGCGCCGCTATCCCGAAAGCGTGACAGTCGAGCCGTAGCAATGGGCGTGGACGTCGACCGGCTGCAGCGATTGCTCGGTGGATGCGAACTTGCCGCGCTTCGAGACCGCCTGCGCGCCCGATTCGAAAAGGGAGCGCGGCGTGACGAATTCACGCTCACCGACCTCGCAACCGCGGAGCGCCGGGCTTTGGCCGGACTCCTCGGGCGACCTGGCGGTGGCACCAACAGCACGATGCGCCTGCGAGTGTCGAGTATCGACGAGGCGCTACTTCATGCTGGCGTAGCCAGCACACTGCGCGAAGCACTCGAGGCGCTCGACGGCCCGATCCATGATCTCAAGGCCGCGCAAATGGCACGCGATGGGGCCTGGAGCGCGCTGCTGAACAGCGTGGAGCGCCCCCTGCTGAAAGCGTTGGTCGACGATCCCGCGGGAAGTTCGCTGTTGAAGCGCTTCGCCGGAAGCAATCCGCAACGCGCCGCGCAGTTGCTGGAAAGCGTCAGTCGGGTGGTCGATCGCCTGCCGGAACGAGGCTGGCCGCTCGCGCAACTCGCCGCCGCGGAGTTGGGAGACGCGCACGCCCTGGATGCGGGACGGGCTGTCGCGACATTGGTGTTGCGCGCGTTCGGGCTCGCGCAATCCGCCGTTGAAGGAGAACGCGCCAGGGACCAGTGGGCTCGACTCGGAATCACCGTGAACGAGCTCGCCGCGCCCGTTCTGTGCCTACAACTCCCCGCAATGGGCAATACAGTGGCAGCGAATGTAGCCCGAGCCGCCGCCGCGGCAGGTGACCCGGTCCACCTCACCCTCCGCATGCTGCTGCGCAATCCGCCGGCGTGGGACGTCGCCGCCCGGCGCGTGTACGTTTGCGAGAATCCGTCGATACTCTCGATCGCCGCGGATCGATTGGGAGTGACCTGCTCACCCCTGGTTTGCACGAATGGCATGCCAGCCGCGGCACAACAGACCCTGCTTCGGCAGCTTGTGAGCCGTGGTGCGAGCCTGGCATACCACGGTGACTTCGATTGGGCTGGTGTTCGCATCGGAAACTTCATGATGCGCGAACTACGGGCTTCGTCGTGGCGCTTCTCGGCTCACGACTACGTAGTCGCATGCGCTGAATCCACCGGGACGCTGTCCGCGGGCGAGCGCATCGAGGCGGTGTGGGACGCGCGTTTGGGTACGGAAATGAGCGCGCAGCACATAGCGATTCACGAAGAGGCCGTGGCGGATGTTCTGGTTAGTGACTTGGCCAGCAAATGACTCGCTCCGCCTTCTGTTGGCAAGCACGCGCAGCTGGATCAGCGCTTATAGCTTGATCTTGTCGGCCGTAAGTCGGACAACCTTGCCGTTCCGCCATACAACTATCGGCGTACCAAGGGCTTTATGCTGCTTGAGCGTCCGGCGGACTGCCACACCCGCGGCTGCGACAATGCGCTTATGACTCGATTCGGCGGGTCTCGAGATTTTCACCGTTTTCTTAGCGGATCTGGAGGATGTTTTGCTCATGTGACCTTTGCAGTAGCTCCCACGGACCTGATCGAACGATCTGCACCGGCCCGCCCGAATTTCTCCAAGCAATAGGCTTGGGACCTGATACCTGGGAATTGTCCAGCATCAGCCACGAATCGGCAATTTGCCGATAAACATGGAAGAAATTATGGATACCGCGGTCGTAGCGGCGCCGAATATCGACCTTGGGAATGGAGTGGCCACCGCTGCGCACGCGTGCCTCCACTCGGCCAATGGCCATCTCGATACTCGGCAGCCAGAGAAAGATCACGTGTACCAGATAACCGCGTTGCTGCATCCGTCTCAGGAGAGGCGCAAATGTTTTCGCAGCAAGGGTCGTTTCGAACGCAAAGCTCTCGCCAGCCTTCGAGAGACTTTCTATCCTGTTCAGGAACACCCTGCCCGCCGCAAAAGCAACGCGTTCAGGTGCAAACTGCGACAAGCCGCGCGCGATGATATCCGCATTGACGAACTCTTCAACCCCGAAGGCCTTGCTCACGATGTCCGGGGCAATTGTGGATTTGCCGGATCCGTTCGGGCCGGCGATGACTACTACTTGAGGCTTGTCTGCCATCTGGGCGGAGAGCATAGCGCCGGATTGCAGGACCGGAGCAAAGAAGAATGGACGCAAAGATCTGGCGGGCCATGAAAAGCGCCAGCAGCGCGGCGAGCGCCCCAGAACCGAGCATGCCTCCGCCGCCACCCGCGGGCGCCGGCACCGGATTCGGCGGGATATCGTCATTGAGGATCGACACCGTCAGGTCGGCGCTCCCGTCGAGCGCGGCGCCTCCGGCCAGGTTTGTGAGCGACACGACGAACTGCTCATCGCTCTCGGTCTGCGCATCGTTGAGCAGCGCGATGCTGACGAGCTTGTCGGTCGCGTCGCCGTCCGGCCAGGACAGCGTCGCAGTCGTCGCCGAATAGTCGCTGCCCGCGGTCGCGGTCCCGTCCCGCGTCGCCAGCAGCAGGCTGACCGCACCGAGCGAGCCACCGGTTCGGCGCACCCGCACCGTGACCGGGCCGGCCGCCTCCGAAACACCGAGCGCCGCGTCAGCGAAACCCAGCCTGCCCGCGCTGGCCTGTACCGGGGCGATCCGATCCTTCAGCAGGAACAGGCCGTTGTCGATGTCGCTGATCGCGATCGTCCCGGAAGGCAGGAACGGGTAGACGCCCCACGCACCGTCGGTGCCGGCAGTGTCCGCGGCCGGAGTCAGGAAGGTGTCGAAGTTGGCGCGCTCGACGAGTCGTTCCGGGTTGCTCGCGTCGAAAACGACCAGCCCACGCCGATAGTGCGACACGTAGAGCAGGCTGCCCTTGACGTAGCCGTTGTGGTCGGTGGCCGTGCCAGCGCCGGTGAAGCTGGTGACGATGCGCGGTATGCGCAAGTCCGCCAGATCGAGTGTGTAGATCTGCGTGTTCAGTCCACGGCGGAGCTCGTCGAGCTCGTCGTGCACGAACAGGTAGCGCCCGTCACTGCTCGGCCAGCCGGAATGCGTGTACGAGGCGGTGGGATAGCCGGTCGAACTGAGGCGCACCGGCGCAGCCTTGTCGGTGACGTCCCAGAGGTCGACCGTGCTCTCGTTGAAGTCGAACAGCAGTTCGCAGGGGTTGTGGGCCTGGGCGCACTGCGTGGTGCGGTTGTCCGTGATCGTCAGGCCGGCGGAATCGTGCATGTAGCCGCTGCCGGCCGGGGCCGTGCCCACGAGTTGCGGCGTCAGCGGATTCGCCAGACTGTAGGCGCGCCACGCGCCGCCGTTGACGTTGGCGCCGGCAACATAGAGAAACGGCGTGGCACCGGGAAGCGCGACGTTGGTCGCGTAGTCCAGCCCGGACACGAAGACCGTATGCTGGCTGCCGGTGTCGCTGAGCGTGGTGGCCAGCGTCGCGGAGTTCGGCAGGCCCGACAGATCGATCACCTGAATGCCACTGCCGGGCGCCTCCGTGCTCACATAGGCGTAGCTGCGCCAGCGCCCGGCAGCAGCGTCGCGCCGCTGCAGGATGCGCAGCTCGCGCCACAGCGAACTGTTTCCCGGGATGGTCGTGACCTGCCGCGGAGACTCGGAGTTCGTCACCTCGACGATTGCGGTGCCATTGCGCAAGCCGACCAGTACGTACTCACGATTGTCGTTGAGGTCGACGAGGCCCCAGACGTTGCTCGCGCTGCTCGGCTGCGACGTGAAACCCGACAGCGGAATCTGCGCCGCAAAATCGATGTCCCGGCACGGGAACTGACCCGCGCGCCCCTGTGTGCAGGCCGCCGGTACGACCTGGACCTGCTGCAACGCTGTGGCCGGGGTGGACTCGTCGGCGCCCGCGAGCTTGAAGCCGCGCGCTGCGAGCACGGTGCGGTAGCGGACATCCAGCCCGACGAGCGTGGTCACATTGCGCAGCGGATCCGGCTGGGCGAACTCATCGTTGCGGTCGAAGCCACCGGCCGCCTTCACGACACCCCACAGATAGCTCTCGGGGTCGATGCCCGCCACATCGTAGACGCCGGCGGCGACCCGGATCGTCTGACCGGGGCGCGCCTGCGTCAGCGCGAAACGCAGGCTCGCGCAGGGCGCGTCGCGTTCGTCGCAGTCGCCGACGTCTGCGCCGCCTGCGCTGACGAACAGCGACGTGGCGATATCGTCATCCGCCCAGCTGTCCGGAGCGCACAGGGCAACGGCAACCAGGAGGGCCAGGCACCGTTGACGTGCAGACACGGGATCCTCAGCTCGCCTTTGCCGACAGCGCGCCGAGCTCTTCGAGGTCGAGATCGTGCTCCAGCTCGTGCAGCGTGCGGTCATCGATGTCCCCCTTCCGATGCAGACGCAGTAGCTCGGCACGCCCGACGGCCACCGCTTCCAGTACAAGGTCGAAGTGGGCGTGCAGCCGCGGCTGGTGCAGCTGCTCATTGCCGGCGTAGATGGCCGACGCGCGCGCCCTCGTGCGGTAGCGCTCGAGGAGTTGCGGATGGACCAGCGTGCCGTCCGCCGCATACGCGCGCTGTTCCAGCAGTTTCAACTGCGCTTCGGCCATGGCGGCCTCGGCCTGTGACATGCCGAGGCGGGCGACGTGGCCGGAATGCGCGCCCGGTAGTCGTGCCCAGCGGATGATCACGCCCAGCGTGGTGCCCTGGATCAGCACCGTGCCGAGGATCACCGCGAAGGCCGTCACCAGCAGGAAGTCGCGGCCGGGCATCGTGGCGGGCACGGAGAGCGCTACCGCCAGCGTGACGACACCGCGCATCCCGGCCCAGCTCAGCACGGTCGCGGCGCGCGGCCCGACCGGCTCGAAGCGCGTCCAACCGAGCGCACATTGAATCCCGATGAGCGCATCGCAGCCGAAGACCCACGCGAAGCGGGCCAGCGTCATCGCCAGCAGGATCAGGCCGATCGGGATCGCCATGTCGTCGACGACCACGCCGAGTCCGCCGGCGCGGTCGATGACCTCGCGCAGCGACGAACCGATCAGCATGAACACCGTGGCTTCGAGCAGGAAGATCAGCACGGTCCAGAACGACGTACCGCGCATGCGCACGGCGGCCGAGAACACGTCGTGCTGATACCAGCCACAGACGAGCCCCGCGACGACGGTCGCGATGACCCCGGAGACCTGCACCTTCTCGGCAATGACGTAGGCCGTCCAGGCGACCAGCACCGAGAACACGATCACCAGATAGTCGTCCCGCAGCCGGCGCGCAAGCACCACCCAGGCGGCTCCGATCGCCGCACCGACGGCGGCGCCACCGAACGCGAGCAGGAGGAAACTGCCAAACGCATCCATTGCGCTGAAGGCGCCGCTGACAGCTGCGGCCACAGCGAAGCGGAACAACACCAGACCCGTCGCGTCGTTCAGCAGGCTCTCGCCTTCCAGCAGGATGGAGAGGCGGTGCGGCAGCTTGACGCGCTGCAGAACGGCGCGCGCCGAGATGGCATCCGGCGGCGACACGATCGCTCCGAGCGCGGCGCACGCGGCCCACGGTAGTGACGGCAGCAGTGCGTGCGTGACCACCGCAACCACCACGGTGGTGAAGACCACGGCGCCGATGGCGAGTGACAGGATGCCGATCAGGTGGCTGCGGAGCTGACGCAACGGGATGAACCAGGCGCCGTCCATCAACAGCGGCGGCAGGAAGACGACGAGCACGAGCCCGGGGTCGAGCGAAAGCAGCGGCAGGCCCGGTACGAAGGCCAGCAGCGCGCCTCCCGTGATCAGTGCCACCGCGGGCGGGAGCCCGAAACGGCCGGCGAGGAAGTGAAGCGCGATGACCGCGAAAAGCATCGCCAGGGCGAGCTCGAACAGATGCACCGCATCCATCGTGTGAGTGTACGCGAGCCGATTGCATTGCCTGGCAGGCTTGCGCGATCGATGATGAAGGCACAACGTACCCCGTCATGCGAGCGACCTCGCTGATCGCGATTCTCTCGGTCGTGGGCTTGCCGGACGCTCCGGTGGCCCCGGTGATATCGGTTTCGACCATCCGGTTCGCGAACGCCTCTGCTGCAGGCAACCCACTGCTCGGTCGATGGTATGCGCTCGAAACGGGCCGACCACCGTCCGGCGCGACGGGCCCGAAGGGCGTGCTCTGGGACATCCGTGCGAACGGTGCCTTTGCGATCTGGGAGGCGAACGCACTGCACGGCCAGCTCAGCGCGCGCCAGGGTACCTGGGCGGTGCGCAGTCCGACCCGCCCGGGCGATCTCGAGCACGGGACCTACCGCGCCTTCGTCGAATCGGATCTGTTCAAGACGCGCATTGCGGGACTGCCGGCGGAGGACATCACGTGGACGCTGGTCCTGGCGGGCACGCGACCCGCCCGCCTGCCGCGCTGCCTGATGAAGCTGATCGATCCCGGGGAGGCGGCCCGGGGCTCGAACGAGGGTTTCGATGCGGCCCTGCTCGGGCTCTGGGAGGCGTCTTACCGGCTCAATGGCAAACGCCACGAGACGTTGTGGCGAATCTTGCCGGACGATCAGTCGCTGCGTCTGGATGTGACCGTCAAGCCGATGAGATACCGGGGTGGCGCGGGCCGGTTCACGGTGATCACGCCGGGGGGCGAGGAAACCGTCATGGCGCTGCGCATCGTCGATCGCGATGCCATCGAGATCGCCGAAGGGAACGAGAGCCTGCGACTATCGCGGTGCAGGGAATAGCGCGGCGCCCGATCGGAGAACGTCGCTCGGACGGCATCGGCCATGACGATGTCCGTCGCGCACGATTCGTGCGCCAGTAGTGAGCAATCCACTATATTGATTCAAATATACAATATTTATTTTAAATTCGTGGTTTTTGAATCTTTAGAGAAACTATCTAGGGTTTTGACGGACGCCTGCTCGGTTGTCGCGCCGACGAGCAATGGACAGGGAGGACCGGTTGCGCCGCGTTCTGTTGAAGCGATCGGGTCGCAGATCCAGTCTCGCGGCTAGACGCTGGACAGTCGCCCCTGTTCCACGTGGAACAACGCGTCGGGGGCTCCGAACAAGCTGAAGTCACGATCCAGCGCCGTCACGACGAGCTGCGTCTCCAAACGCTTCACTCGAGCGATGAAGCGGTCCAACCGGGTCCGGTCCAGCTCCGCCGAGGGATCATCGAGCAGCAAGGTCGGAAGCACCTCATGTTCGTTTTTCAAATACTCGAGCTGGCACAGGGTCATCGCTACCGCAGCCAGTTTCTGCTGACCGCGCGATAGAACTTCCCTCACTGGCTTGCCTCGGATCCGCATCGCGACGTCCGCGCGGTGCGGACCGACCGTGGTGGTCTTGCGGAGACGATCACGCGGCCCCGCTTCGACCAAGGCTGCCGCCAAGGTCGTTTCGCGGTCCCACCCGGACAGAAATCCCAACGTCAGATCGTCATCGAGGAGCATGCGTGAGACATCGGTCCAATAGGGTTTGAGCGCCTCGAGCACGCGGCGGCGAGCCTCGGTGATGCGCTCGCCGTCCCGGACCAGCTCGATGTCCCAAATGCCCAGGTCACCCTGGCCCGCTCGCAGCACGGCATTTCGCTGCTGAAGCGCGCGGGTAAATCGTGTCCACGTCACCGCAAAACCTGGTTCCACGTGGAACACCACCCAGTCGAGCCAGCGTCGACGGCGGGTGGCGCTGTCCTCAATGAGGCGATGCGCGTCAGGATCCAGCACCTGCACGGGAAACGCGGTGGCCAGCTCGGCCAGGCTGCGGACATTCTGGGAGTCGAGCCGCGCTCGTGAGCCGCCTTCGCGGCTGACCTCAACCCCCAAACTGTGGGGAATCCAGGTTCGCTGCGGTCTGCCATCCCTACCAGAGTCGCCCGACGAACCCGTCCGCCCCACGACGCGAAGCTGTGGCTGACCATGGCGAATCAAACGTTCGCTGAGGCGCGTGCGGAACGATCGTCCCCGCCCCAACAGAAATACCGCTTCGAGCAGCGAGGTCTTGCCCGCGCCATTGGCGCCGAAGATCAAGTTGCTGCCGGGCTGAAGGGTGAGCTCAGCCCGTTCGACACAGCGGAGGTCCTCGACGATGAGCTCCGCCAACGCCATCCGTGGCTCAGAGCCGCATCGGCATCACGACGTATCGGGCGCTGTTCGTACCGGGCGCCGTCACCAGGCAGCTGCTGTTCGAATCCGTCAGCCCGATGGAAACGCGATCCGTGTCGATCGCACCCAGCGCATCGAGCAAATAGTTCACGTTGAAACCGATCTCGATTTCTTCCCCCACGTAGCCGACCTCAATCTGATCTTCGGCTTCTTCCTGCTCCGGGTTATGCGCCTGAAGTGTCAGCAAGCCGGGCTTGATGTTCAGGCGAATCCCACGGTACTTCTCATTCGACAGGATTGCGGTGCGCTGCAGCGAGTGCCGAAGGATGTCGCGGTCGGCATCGATGATCCGGGAGGCATTGGCCGGGATCACTCGACCGTACTCCGGAAAACGACCGTCGATCAGCTTCGAAGTAAAGCGAATTCCGCCGATCTGGGCGCGAACGTGATTGGTGCCGATCGCCAGCTCGATCTCGCCGTCACTGCCCAGTATGCGCTGCAGCTCCAACACACCCTTACGAGGCACGATCACCTGCTGCTTGGTCCGGGAGGCCGTCTCGAGCGTTGTTTCCGCCAGCGCCAGGCGGTGGCCATCCGTCGCAACCGCCCGCAATTGTTTGGCCTCTGCCTCGAGCAGCATGCCGTTGAGGTAGTACCGGACGTCCTGCTGCGCCATCGAAAAATGCGTCTTGTCAATCAAGCGGCGAAACTCAGCCTGCGGCAGCTTCAAGGTCTGCTGCGCGTTGATTTCGTCGACCAGGGGGAACTCGGTTGCCGGCAACGTCGCCAGCGTGAAACGGCTGCGTCCTGCGCGGATCACGAGTCGATCTCCTTCGGTCGCGACGGTAACTTCCACACCGTCCGGCAGCGCCTTGAGGATATCGAGGAACTTTCGACCCGGTACCGTGATCTCGCCGGCCTGGGCGACCTGCAGGTCGCGCGTGCTGACGAGCTCCACCTCGAGATCGGTCCCGGTGATACCCAGCCGGTTGTTACGGGCCGTGATCAGCACGTTGGAGAGAACCGGCATCGTTTGCCGGCGCTCGACGACGCCAATGACGCTCTGCAGCGGAGCAAGGATCTCTTCACGCGGGGCGGTGAGTTTCATGTCGGACTCTTAATTCTTGGGTTTATCTAGAAAGACTTAAGACTGTTGTTATTGACGCTGTGGATGACTGCGCAAGTCGTCAATCGCGTGCAAATTCATCGTATTGCACCTTGCTCGCCTGTTGAGGACCGCGCGTAACGTCCGTGGAGCGCCTGTGGGGCGATTGGGGGCAGTTGCGGCGGGTCGAACCACCCACAAATTATCCACATCATCCGGTCAGAGTCCTCAACAAGTTGAGGTAGTCCTCGCCGACACGTTGTTCGGCATCGCGAAGCTCCTTGATGCGGCGGCAGGCGTGGATCACGGTGGTATGGTCGCGGCCGCCGAAGGCATCGCCAATCTCCGGCAGGCTGTGGCTGGTGAGCTCCTTCGCGAGCGCCATCGCCACCTGCCGCGGCCGCGCGATGGAACGATTGCGCCGTTCTGAGAGCAAGTCGGAAACCCGCACCTTGAAATAGTCGGCGACGGTCTTCTGGATGTTATCGATCGTCACCAGCTTTGCCTGCAGCGACAACAGGTCGCGCAGCGCGTCCTTCGCGAACTCGACCGTGATCGGCTGGCCCGTGAAACGCGAATTCGCGATCACGCGGCGCAACGCGCCTTCGAGTTCGCGCACGTTGCTGCGGATGCGCTTGGCGATGAAGAAGGCCACCTCTTCGGGAACGGCGACGCCCACGGCCTCGCCCTTGCTGATGAGGATCGCGGCACAGGTCTCGAGTTCCGGCGGCTCGATGGCCACCGTCAAACCCCATCCGAAGCGGGATTTCAGGCGTTCTTCCAGCCCGTTCACCTCCTTCGGATAGCGATCACAGGTGAGGATCACCTGCTGCTGCCCTTCGAGCAGTGCGTTGAAGGTGTGAAAGAATTCTTCCTGCGAACGTTCCTTGCCGGCGAAGAACTGGATGTCGTCGATCAACAGCGCATCGAGTGAACGATAGGCCGTCTTGAACTCGTTCATGCTGTTGTGCTGCAGCGCCTTCACCATGTCGCCGACGAAACGCTCGGAGTGGATGTAGGCGATGCGGGCATCCGGGTTGCGCGCCTTGATCACGTGGCCGACGGCATGCATCAGGTGCGTCTTGCCCAGACCGACACCGCCGTAGATGAACAGCGGGTTATAGGCCTTGCCCGGGTTCTCGCCGACCTGCTGTGCGGCGGCCTTCGCCAGCTGATTGCTCTTGCCGACGACGAAATGCTCGAACGTGGAGTCGGCATTCAGTCGCCCGCCGATGACCAGGCCCTCGGCGCGAATCGGCACGCCGCCCCGGCGGCTGCCGCCTGCGATGCCGTTCGCACCCGGACCACCCCTGTCACCGCGCCCGGGGGCACCCGCGGGCCCGGCCACGTCGCCGTCCACCGCGGGCGGCGGGTCCGGACGCGAGCCCACCTCGACCGTCAGGATCGGTGCATCGCCTTGCACCTGCTGGCGCAGCAACTCGCCGACGCGCGGCAACAGCTGGGTGTTGACCCAGTCGACGACGTATTGATTGGGCGCCAGCAGCTTGAGTGTGCCCACCCCTTCGACGGCCTGTAGAGGCCGCACCCAGGTGTTGTACTGCTGCTCGGGAAGCTCGTCTTCGAGCGTTCGAGCGCAGCGGGACCACAGCGACGCTTCCACGCGCGAACTTTCCTGGGGGGCAGAGGGCCGGGGGGAAAAGGGGGCGGGAAGTCTATACCGACCCGTCGGAGGTCAAAAGGCGGTTTTCGGCGCGCCCTCTCAGCCATCTATTGACACCCCCGGCAGCCGTGCTTACGCTCTGCGACCTTTTTTTCGACGTTTTTTAATCATTTAGGATGCCCAGTTAGGGCGGAAACATCAGATGAAGCGCACTTATCAGCCCAGCAAAGTCCGCCGCGCCCGTACGCACGGCTTCCGTGCCCGGATGGCGACCGCCGACGGCCGCAAGGTTCTTGCCCGCCGCCGCGCCAAGGGCCGCAAGAAGCTGATTCCCTGAGCCCGCCCCGCGCGCTGTCCGGCGACTTCCCGAGGCGGGTGTCGGCGTGTCGGTCGACCCCACCCCGCCGCCGCGCCTGACCTTCCCGCCGGGACGGCGGGTTCGTCGCAAGGTCGATTTCGAGGTCGCTTACAAGCGTGGCCGACGTTTTTCCGACGGCCTGTTCACCATGACGGTACGCGTCAACGACGTCGGCGGCCCGCGCCTCGGTCTCGCGATCGCCGCGCGCACGATCGGCAACGCGATCGCACGCAACCGCCTGCGGCGCATGATCCGCGAATCCTTCCGCGCGGAGCAGCATCGGCTGCCCGCTGCGGATATTATCGTCGGCGCGAAGGTCGGTGCCCGCAGCGCGCCGGATCCGTTGCGGCGGCAAAGCCTCTCGGCGCTGTGGAAAAAGATCGCGTCACAATGCGCTCCCTCCTCCGCACCCTGATCCGCGCCTACCAGCTGATCGTCAGCCCGTGGCTGGGGCCGCGCTGTCGGTTTCATCCGAGCTGCTCGCACTACGCGCTCGAGGCGATCGATCGCCACGGTGCCTGGCGTGGTGGCGGTCTCGCGTTGCGCCGGCTGGGGCGTTGTCATCCATTCAATCCGGGCGGGTTCGATCCGGTACCGGCGGCCCACGCGGCGTCGCTCGACCAACAGAAAGGAATGTCGTGAGCTCAGCAGTCAACGCGCGTGTCTTCCTCTGGCTCGGGCTGGTGCTCGCGCTGTGGCTCAACTACGACGCCTGGATGCGTGACTACGGCGTGAAGCCCGGCACGCAGACGAGCGCCTCGGCTTCGCGTCCCGCCGGCGCAGCGGCTTCGTCCCTCGAGGCGAACATTCCCGACACGGTTGCGCCGACGCTGCCCGTCGCGGGAGCGGCGGGTATGGCCCGCGCGACGGACGTCACGGTAGCCGCCGTACCCGTGCCCGCTTCCGAGTCTGGCGCCGCGACACCCGCGGAGGGCGCCCTTGCCGCGGTCGCTGACTCGCCCGGCGCTGCGGTGTCCTCCGCTGCGCCAGCCGCCGGCTCGGTCACCGTGCGCACCGATGTGCTCGACCTCGAGATCGGGCTCGTCGGCGGCGAACTGCGCCGCGCTGACCTGCTGCGCTATCCGCTGGTGAAAGGCAAGGTGCAGCCGGTACGGCTGTTCAATCGCGATTCCGCGGAAGGATTCTTCGTGCTGCAGAGCGGCCTCGCGGGTGCGGCGGGCAGCGGCGCGCATCCGACGCATCTGGCCAGCTTTGCTGCCGCGTCGCCGAACTACGAACTCTCGCAGGCCAGCGATGAACTGCGGGTGCCGCTCACCTGGAGCGATCCGGCCGCGGGCGTCACCGTCACCAAGACCTTCATCTTCCGTCGCGGCCAGTACCGCATCGACCTCGAATACACGGTCGAGAACACGGGCGCTTCGCCCTGGCTCGCCGCGCCGTACCTGCAACTGCTGCGCGACGACGTGGTGCTCGAGCGCTCGATGTTCAACGTCGAGACCTACGCGTTCAAGGGGCCGGCGTATTACGACGGCACCAAGTACCACAAGCTCGAGCTCGACGAAGCGGACAAGCTGACCAACCAGATCCAGGGTGGCTGGATTGCGGGCATGCAGCATCATTTCGTCGCCGCCGTCGTCCCTGCACCCGACGCGCCCTATCGGTATTCGCTGAAGGTCGACGGACGTCAGTATCTGCTCACCACCGCCGGTCCCCTGCGCACGGTCGGGCCGGGCAGCACGTCGGTCATCAAGGAGACGCTGTTCGTCGGCCCGAAGCTGCAGTCGCAGCTCGAGAAGGCCGGACCGCGGCTCGATCTCGTCGCCGACTACGGCTTGCTGACGCTGCTCGCGAAGCCGCTGTTCTGGCTGCTCGAGCAGGCGCACAAGCTCACCGGCAACTGGGGCTGGGCGATCATCCTGATCACGGCACTGCTGAAGCTCGTGTTCTATCCGCTGTCGGAAGCGTCGGGCAAGTCGATGGCGAAGATGCGCGTGCTCGCGCCGCGCATCAAGAACCTGCAGGACACCTACAAGGACGATCGCGAGAAGCTCGGCAAGGCGATGATGGAGATGTACCAGCGGGAGAAGATCAACCCGCTCGCCGGCTGCCTGCCGATCGTGATCCAGATGCCGGTGTTCTTCGCGTTCTACTGGGTGCTGCTCGAGAGCGTCGAGATGCGCCAGGCGCCGTTCCTAGGCTGGATCCAGGACCTGTCGGCGAAGGATCCGTTCTACGTGTTGCCCGCGATCATGGCCGGCGCGATGTTCGTGCAGTACAAGCTGAACCCTGCGCCGCCGGACCCGATCCAGGCCAAGGTGTTCATGTTCCTGCCGTTGGTGATGTCGGTGACGTTCGCGTTCTTCCCCGCCGGCCTGGTGCTCTACTGGGTGACGAACACGGTGCTGTCGATCGCGCAGCAATGGAACATCAACCGGCGAATCGAAGCGGCGGCGAAGAAGGGCAAGGCGGCGGAGGCCTGAGGCGTCGCCAACGGGAATTCAGGCCACGCTGACCAGCGCCATGAACAGGCGAGCTGAACGACGGTGACGGACCCGCTGTTTCCTGACCCTCCGGCAACCTCCAGCGAGGTGCACGCTGGGACGACGTTCGAACCGCTGCTGTGCCTGCTGGCTGCGGTCAGCGCTCCACTGCGCCAGACGACGCTGCTGGAGCTGGTGCGCCGCGTCGAGCTTGCTCCGCCGGACGCGCGCGCGTGGACCCCCGAAGCGTTGGGTCTCGCGCTCAACCGTCTCCAGCAGCGTGGGCGTGTGTCCGCGTTGGCCACCGGCGTCCAATGCGCACCCGCGTATCGCTTCGCCGCGTTTCGCGAGGCCGCACTCGGTCCCTATCTGCAGCGCTGGGCCGAGCCGTTGCTGGAGACACTCTTCGGTGGTGATGGCAAATTTCGCTGGGGTATGCGCCAGGTCTCGTCCGACGAGACGGTCGGCATCCTGCGCATCGCATTGTGCGGACGCCTCACCGCAAAACGCTCCCGGGAAGCGCTCGAGGCGCTCGGCGGCAATCTGTACCCGATGGTGTGGCAGACGGCCTTCGCGCAGCCGTTCGAGGCCGCGATCGTCGAACTGATCGAGCCGACACTGCGGCACTTCACCATCGAACGCCTGCTCGCCGTCGCGTTGCACCGTCCGACGCCGTCTGCTGCGGAGCTGGTGCGATGGGCCGCCGCACAACCGCTGGCGCGTTCGTCGCACCCTGCGCTGCGCTATCGCACGGTCGAGCATCTGCAGTGGCGGGGCGAGTTCGCGGCGGCGCATGTCCTGCTCGGCGCGGAGCGTAGTGGGGTCGCGCTCGGTCTGCTCGCCGCGAGCCAGGCGATGCAGGGTGATGCGCCGGGCGCGCTCGAGATGTTTGCCGCCTCGGACGCAGCCCTCAAGAGAGAAGGCCTCAAGCCGCGCGGCGCGCTGCCGCTTCCCGTCGCGTGGTTCCGCTGCGCGGCGCTGCTCGCGAGCGACGACGCGCTGCAGTGCGAGGCGGCGCGCAAGCTCTGTCGCGCCGAGGCGCGCAAGTCCGGCGATCCTGGCAGCCTCTGGTACCTGTTCGAGCGCGTCGCGGCCTGCCGCCTCGGCGAGCAGCGGGGCGCGGATGTGCCGCTGCCCGGCTTCGGCTACGACGCCCTCAGCGATCTGCTGTCGGCCAAGGCGCTGCTGCTACTCGATCGACGGCCGGACAAGGCCGGACGAGCGGCACTGCAGCGCGTGGCGACGCAGTTCGCCGACAGCGGTTACGCCTGGGCCGCGGCGGAAATGAATGCGGCGCTGGCGATCTTCAGCGGCGAACAGTCGAACCCCACGGCCTGGCGCCGTGCGCTCAACGCCATGCGCGCGCTCGGCGCGGACGCAGCGGTCGGTGAGACGAGCGCGTCAGACCTGCGTCACGGTTGGGTCGTGCAGACGAACGACGGCTATCTGCGCGTCGAAGCCTGCGAACAGAAACGCGGACCGCGCGGCTGGGGTCGCAACCGGATCGTGCCGCTCGCGCGCGTGCTGCGCAGCGAGCGACTCGATCCTCGCGATACCGAGGTCTGCCGCGGCGTGCTGCATGCCGGTGGTCACAGTGGCTGGCTGGATCCCGATCGCGCCTTGCCGGCGCTGGTGGGCCATCCGCGGGTGTACTTTGCGCCCGATCTGGAGACGCCGGTCGAGCTCGCCGAATCGGCGCCGGTGATCGAGGTCGTGCGCACGCCCAAGGGCGCTCGACTGCGCCTCGATCCCGCGGTGCGGGAGGCGATGTCCGAGCTGCGCCACGATTCGCCGTCGGGCAAGGCCGACCCGGTGAGGTTGTGGCGCGAGTCGCCGACCCGCGTCCACGTCGTCCGCCTGACCGCCACGCGTCGACGACTGGCGCAGCTGATCGGCAAGGGTCTCGACGTGCCCGCGGAGGGCCTCGGCGAACTCGACACGGCGCTGCAGCAGGCGGCCGGATCGTTCGAGATTCATTCGAACCTCGATGCGGAGGTCGACGATGTGGTCGCGGAACGCTTGCTGCTCGCCGAACTGTCGCCGCTCGGCAGCGGGTTGCGGCTGCGACTGGCGATCCGCCCGCTGGGCAACGCGGGCCCCCGATTCCTGCCGGGCGCCGGCGCCAGCCGGGTGATCGCCGCAGTGGGTGCGAAACGGCTGGCGGCGGTTCGCGATCTCGATGCGGAACGTGCCGCCGTGGCCGCACTGATCGAGCGGACGCGCCTGCCCGAAGACGTGGCAGGTGGATTCGAATGGGTCGTCGAGGAGCCGACGCGCTGTCTTGCGCTGGTCGAGACCTTGCAGGCATTGCCGGATCTGGTGCGCACCGAGTGGCCCGCCGGCAAGCCGCTGCGCGTGACACGCGCTCACCAGATCGGCGACCTGCGCGTCAGCGTCGCCGGCGGCCGCGACTGGTTCGTTGCTTCCGGCGGCGTGGCACTCGACGACGGCACGGTGGTGCAGCTGCAACGCCTCATCGAACTGGCACGCGAGCATGCGGGGCGCTTCCTGCCGCTCGGCGACGGCGGGTTCCTCGCCTTGGGGGAGGACCTGCGCCGCCGCGTCGACGAACTGGCGCGTCTCGCCGAGCACGAGGCGGACGGGATGCGTTTCCCGCTGCTGGCCGACGCCGCGGTCGCCGAATCGCTGGACGGTGCGGTCGTGCACGACGTACAGGACTGGTGGCAGGCGCGACGCGAGCAGTTCGAAGCGGCCCGATCCCTCACGCCCGTCGTGCCCTCGACCCTGCAGGCGGAGCTGCGTCCCTACCAGCTCGAGGGCTTCCGCTGGCTGGTGCGAGTCGCGGCCTGCGGCGCCGGCGCCTGCCTCGCCGACGACATGGGCCTGGGCAAGACGGTCCAGGCCCTAGCGGTGTTGCTGCAGCGCGCCGCGGGTGGGCCCGCACTCATCGTGGCACCCACTTCGGTCGTGCCGAACTGGCTGCAGGAGGCGCAGCGGTTCGCGCCCACGCTGCAGGTGCGCGAGTTCCAGGGCGCGGAACGCGCGGCGTTGGTCAACACCGCCGGTCCGTTCGATGTGCTGATCGGCTCGTATACGCTCGTGCAGCAGACGATCGAGAGCTTCGGCGGCCGCGTCTGGCACACCGTCATCCTCGACGAGGCGCAGCAGGTCAAGAACGCCACCACCAAGCGTGCGCAGGCCGTCCTGGCGCTCGAGGCGGATTTCCGGATCGCGACCACCGGTACGCCGGTCGAAAATCGTCTCGATGAACTGTGGATGCTGTTCCGCTTCCTGAACCCCGGACTGCTCGGCTCGCGCGAACGATTCGCGGAACGCTTCGTCGCGCCGATCGAACGGCGCGGCGATGCGCAGGCCCGCGCGCAGCTGCGCCGGCTCGTGCGGCCGTTCGTGCTGCGCCGGATCAAGAGCCAGGTGTTGCCCGACCTACCGCCGCGTACCGAGATCACCCTGACCGTGAAACCGGAACCCGCCGAGGCGGCGTTCCACGAAGCCCTGCGCCGCAGTGCGCTGGAGACGATCGCTCGCGAGGACCTGCCCGCGGCACAGCGGCGCTTTCGTGTGCTGGCGGAACTGATGCGGCTGCGACGCGCCTGCTGCGATCCGGCCATCGTCGTACCGGGTACGGATCTGCGCGGCGCCAAGCTGGAAACCTTTGCAGAACTCGCGAGCGAGCTGGCCGCGAACCGGCACAAGGCGCTGGTGTTCAGCCAGTTCACCGCCTTCCTGGAGCGCTTGAGGGAACGCCTCGATGGGCTCGGCCTCCGCTACCAGTATCTCGACGGTTCAACGCCCGCGGCCGAGCGGACGCGGCGGATCGCGGCGTTCCAGGCCGGCGAAGGCGATTTCTTCCTGATCTCGCTGAAGGCCGGCGGCTTCGGCTTGAACCTGACGGCGGCGGACTACGTGATCCTCGCCGATCCCTGGTGGAACCCGGCCGTCGAGGACCAGGCCGCCGCTCGCGCGTGGCGTCTCGGCCAGGGCCGCCCGGTCACCGTCTACCGGCTGGTGCTCGCCGGGTCCATCGAGGAACGCATCGTGGCGATGCATCACGACAAACGTGCGCTGGCCGAAGGGCTGTTCGGCGGCGAGGAGTTCGGCAGCGCATTGTCGGCCGAGCAGATGGTGGACCTGATGCGCGAGGCGGTTGCCGGAGGCGAGGATCGAGGCGACGGTGCCGCGCGCGCCGCGCCGCCCCCTGCGGGCCTGCCCGCCGCCGCCGCGGCCCGCGCGGCCCCGCGTTCCCGCCGGGCGCGCGATTGATCGCAGCGGACTAGCGCGCGCGATGCCCGAAGGCCCGGAAATGCGGCGCGCCGCCGATGAGCTCGGTGAAGTGCTCGCCGGTCGTGTCGCGCGGCAGGTCTGGTTCAAGTTCCCGCACCTGGCCGCGGCTTCCCGTCGCCTCGCGGGTCGAAGGTTGCTCGCGGTCGAGTCACGCGGCAAGGCGCTGATCCTGCACTTTGCTGGCGGCACCAGCATCTACACGCACAACCAGCTCTACGGCCAATGGCGGGTCGGGCCCGCGGGCACGCGACCCGAGACGACCCGCGACCTGCGTCTCGCGATCGAGACGCGCACGCATGCCGCGCTGCTGTACAGCGCCTCGGAGATCGAGGTGCTGCCGACGGCGGGCGTGGCGCGGCATGCCTACGTCGCGGCGCTCGGCTGCGAGCTGCTTGCGCCGGACACGACGTTCGCTGCAGTGGAAGCGACCGTGCGCGACCGGCGTTTCGCCGGCCGCACGCTCGGCGCGTTGCTGCTCGACCAGAGTTTTCTCGCCGGCGTCGGCAACTACCTGCGCAGCGAGATCCTGTTCGTCGCGCGCCTGCATCCGGACTGGCGTCCGGGCGAGCTCGATACCGCGCAGCAGCGGCGACTGGCGCGCGCGGCGTTGTCGATCACGCGGCGTGCCTATCGCACGGGGGGCGTGACGAATGCGCCTACGGCGGCGCGGCAGCAGAAGACGCAGGGCGTGAGCTACGGCCAGTATCGGCATTTCGTCTTCGATCGCCCGGATGCCGACTGCCCGTTGTGCGGGACGCCGGGCAGCGTGCAGCGCGTGGTTCATTCCGGGCGGCAGCTGTATTCGTGCCGGGCCTGCCAGCCGGCGCCGTCAACGGCGCCGGCCAGATAGCGCGCGCAATTCCTCGATGCAGCCTGACAAGGGAACGACGTCCACGTTGTCCTGCAAGGCGTAGCGGGCGGAACCCGGATAGACGACGAACAGGTGATGCAGTCGCAGGTCATGCAACGCCGCCGCCATCGACGGAGTCATGGTCGGTGCATCGGCGCGCTTGATCTCGACACCGATTCTGCGGCCGCAGACGAACAGCAGCAGGTCGAGCTCCGCACCCGCCTGGGTTCGCCAGAAGTACGAAGCGGAATGGGCGTGACCCGCAAGCAGCTGCTCGATCACGAAACCCTCCCAGGATCCTCCCGATCTCGCAGGGGCTGCTCGAGACGCGCCAGGTCCACCGGGTTTTCCAGGTCGAACCAGTCTGCTGCGCTCTCCTGTTTCGCGAGCTGACGGGCGAGCGTGGTCCTGCCGCACTGCCGGGGCCCGAGCAGCACGACGGCAGGATTGGCTGCCAGTCGCGATCGGATCGTTGAATCTTCACCTTGTTCATTGAGCAGCTATCGCTCAATTTACAATGTGAATATCCCGGCAAAGATCACGGATTTGCGGACTGGCCGGCCACATTGCACGCAGCTACTCTGCGCGGATGGGCATGTTCGATGAAATTCGCTGCGAAGCGACCTTGCCGGAAGGCGAGCGGTCCGAAGGCATCTGGTTCCAGACGAAATCCTTTCCGGGCCCGTCGCTCTCGCGTTTCGTCATCACTCCGGCCGGGCGGCTGCTCGACCTGCAAGGCAACGACTGGGAACCCGACGGCTATCTCGTCATGTACACGATCGATGACGACACTGCAGAGGGGACCGAGGCAAAGACTGGAGTGGATGAATCGGAGCGGATCTGGAGGGAATACAGGCTGAACTTCGTGCGCGGGCAATTGCAGGGCATCGAACGCGTGACGGATTCCACGACCAAAGACCGCCATGTGGGCCTGGCGTCCTATCGCTGGTTCAATTCCCCCAGCCGCCCGGATCCCGATTCGGGTCCGGGCACAGGGCCAGATACGGACACGCGTTCCCGCTAGGGTCCCGGCACCCCTGCAAACGCCGACTTCCAGCCATCCACCTGCGGCTGTGCCGCATTCAGGATCACCAGCGTCTTGTTGCGCGCCGCGGGATCCACCAGCGCATGCACGGCGACCGCCGCGACGTCGGCGCGCGAGATCATCGCGCTGATCGGCGGGTCACCCGGCACGAGCGCGATGCCGTACTGGCCCGGCGGCTTGTCCCACAGGCCCACCGGGCGCAGCACCGTGTAGGGCACGCCACTGCGCCGCAGCGCGTCTTCGCCACGCAGCTTGGCGGTCATCACGCCATACATCAGCTTCGCGAAGCGCTCCTCGCCGGGCTGGGCGCGGGTGACGCCCGCGGACGAAACCAGCACCACCTGCTTGAGGTTGGCGGCCTTGGCGAGCGCAGCCAGCCGCGCGACGCCGGCGTCGTCCACTTCCTCGGGCTTGTTCGCGGGATCGCGGAAGCTGTTCGAGCCGAGCGCGATCACCATGCGATCCGCGCCCTTCGCCAGGCTTTCGAGACTCTTCGGGTCGCGTACGTCGGCGGTGATCCATTCGACGTCGGGCATCGCCGCGCGCGCTTCGTCGACCTTGCGCGAAAACCCGCGCACCTTGACGCCCTGCTCGCGCAGCAGCTGAACGACGACTTTGCCGGTGCGCCCGGTGGCGCCGGCGACCACCACCGTCTCGCCCTTCATCGACGGCAGCACGGGCGGCAGTTTCGGCGCGCCTTCCTGGGCCGCGACGAGACCGGCCGCACCCGGGCCGACCAGCAACAATGCGCACAGCGCCGCGAAGTGTCGACGTTCGAGACCCATCTGCCTGGAATTTTTCATCAGCTCGTCCCCCCGATCCGGATGTGGCCAAGTATAGGTCGACGTCCGCCTTCACTGGCAAAGCCGCTGCCCCCGCCGGGCGCGAACGCCTGCCGGGTGCGCCCTCGCGGCGTCCGCGCTAGGCTGTGCGCATGGTGCGTCGTGACGTAGCGGTTGGGTCAACCACGCGTGTGGAAGGCACGACTGTTACACGCTGCACTTTCCCAGCGGGTGCAAGTCCCGTCCCGGTAGGCGTCGGAGCGCCGGGTAGCAGGCCCCAGTTTGCGGAGGGAGACCTCCGGGACCGAGCGGGGTATCAGAAGCCCGAGCTGCGGCGAGAGCCGTACGTCGGGGAGCGAACACGCGGGCCGCAACATCAAGTGAAGCCAGCAGCCTCGACAGAGGAACAACCCGGAGGCCGAGCCGCTCATGTCACGGCGAAGGCAACACGGGGCGCGGGAGCACCGAAGCTCGCGCCCCGCTCCGGCGGGGTATGGGGCGCAGCACGCGTGTCAGGGGAAGTGCGGAACACGAGAGGCCCGTCTGCGGGACCTGAGTCAGGGTCAAGGGACTCGTATAAGCCGGAGGCGAAGGCGAGTCCTGCGCAGCGGGAGTCCGAGGGGATCGTAGTACCGCAGAGCCCGGAAGGTTCCGGGGGAACGAACGCCGTGCAGAACAACGCGGCGGGAGGGAAGGGTCCCTGGGGTGGTCGAGTCGCGGGAGCAGGTAAGCGCGAGGGAGTGGCCGGCGAGACCGGACCTAAGGACCCCGACGGCGATGAGCCGAGCGACAAAGTGCGAGAACTGCGACGGCGACTATGGGCGGCAGCCAAGCGGGCACCGGGGAGACGTTTCCATGCGCTGTATGACCAACTCTGGAGGGGTGACGTCCTCCGGGAGGCGTGGAAGCGAGTGAGGCGTAACCGCGGCGCCGCGGGAGTGGACGGCGAGTCCCTGCGCGACGTGGAGCAGTACGGAGTCGAGCTGTTTCTAGAAGAGCTTGGCGAGGTGCTGCGAGCGGGCGAGTACCGTGCGAGCGTGGTCCGACGGCGGTACATACCGAAGGCAGACGGAAGGCAACGGCCGCTCGGGATACCGACGGTCCGGGACCGGGTAGTGCAGATGGCGGCGAAGCTGGTGCTGGAGCCGATCTTCGAGGCGGACTTTCTGCCGTGCTCGTATGGGTTCCGGCCCCAGCGCAACGCGACGATGGCGCTGGAGACGCTGAGGCAACTGGGTGCCCGAGGCGGCCATCACGTGCTGGATGCCGACATCCGCGACTACTTCGGCAGCATCGATCACGAGAAGCTGATGCGACTCGTGCAGCGGCGCATTTCGGATCGACGGGTGCTGAAGCTGCTGCGGCAGTGGCTCGAAGCGGGGGTGATGGAGGATGGCACGGTGTTGGCGACGATTGCCGGCACGCCGCAGGGCGGGGTGATCTCGCCGCTGCTCTCCAACATCTACCTGCATGTGCTCGACGTCCTGTGGACGCGCCACAGTGCCGCATTGGGCACACTGGTGCGGTACGCGGACGACTTCGTCGTGATGTGTCGCACGGCGAAGGACTGCGAGCGTGCCGAAGGACGTGTCCGGGCGATCCTGGCGCGGCTGGGGCTCGAGCTGCAGGCGCAGAAGAGCAAGCGAGTGGAGCTCTACGACGGCAAGCAGGGCTTCGACTTTCTCGGCTGCCACCTGCACAAGCGCCTGAGCGGTCGGCTGTGGGAGCAGCAGCGCAAGCGGCTGTACTTCCTGCAGCGCTGGCCGTCGCAGCGCTCGATGCAGCGCGTACGCCAACGCGTGAAGGCGCTGACCCCCCGATCACGATGTCACGCGGATACGCGCACGATCATCGCGGATCTGAACCCGCTGCTGCGGGGTTGGGGTCAGTATTTCCGCACCGGCAACGCGGCGGCTCGCTTCAACCAGCTCGACTCCTACGTGTGGAGGCGGTTGCGGAAGTTGCGCGTGAAGCGCAAAGGCCGCGACCTGCGCCCGTGCGACCTGGAGCGCTGGCCACGCGAGTACTTCTGGAACCTCGGTCTGCATCGCCTGCGCGGTACGGTTCGCTATCCCGGTTCTGCGTTCAGCGGAGGGTCTGCGTAATGCTGCATGCCAACGGGCCACTGGTAAGCCGTGTGCGGGAAATCCGCATGCACGGTTTGGTAGGGGGCCCTGACTCTTACAGTTGCTCTCGAGCAGCATAGGAGTCAGGGTCTACCAATGGCGCAGTCCGACACCATCGTCGCAGCGGCGACGCCGCCCGGTCGCGGCGGCGTCGGCATCGTGCGCATCTCGGGCGCGGCGGCGCCGGAGCTCGGTGCGGCACTGCTCGGTGAGCTGCCGGCGCCGCGTCGCGCGACAATCGCCGCGTTCCGCGACGCCGGTGGCGAGCCGATCGACGTCGGGCTGGCGCTGTACTTTCCGGCGCCGAAATCCTATACCGGCGAACACGTGCTCGAGTTGCACGGGCATGGCGGTCCGGTGGTTGTCGAGGCGCTGGTCGCGCGCGCGGTCGAGCTCGGCGCGCGACGCGCACAGTCCGGCGAGTTCACCCAACGCGCGTTCCTCAACGACAAGATCGACCTCGCGCAGGCCGAGGCGGTGGCCGACCTGATCGACGCGGGCTCCACCCAGGCGGCACGCGCGGCGATGCGCTCGTTGCAGGGCGAGTTCTCGGCGATGGTGCAGGTTCTGGTCGAGGCGGTGATCGAGCTGCGCGCCTGGGTCGAGGCGGCGATCGACTTCCCGGAAGAGGAGATCGACTTCCTCGCCAGCGGCGATCTCACCGATCGTCTCGAGTCCGTTCGCCGCCACTTCGACGCGGTCGAGAAGAGCGCACGCCAGGGCCGGGTACTGCGCGACGGCATGACGGTCGTGATCGCGGGCCGTCCGAACGCCGGCAAATCGAGCCTGCTGAACCGGCTCGCCGGCTACGATGCGGCCATCGTCACACCGGTCGCGGGCACCACGCGCGACGTGGTGCGCGAGCGGCTCGACATCGATGGCATGCCGCTGCACGTACTGGACACCGCGGGCTTGCGCGAAGGTGCCGTCGACGCGGTCGAGGAGGAGGGCATGCGGCGCGCCCGCGCCGAGATGGCGCTCGCCGATCGCGTGCTGTTCGTGGTCGACGCCGCCGCCGATCCGCAGGTCAGGGCCTTCGTCGAGGAGCGCGCGAACCTGCCGCCGGGTGTGCCGGTCACGCTGGTGCTGAACAAGTGCGATCTCGCCAGCGGCGTGCCGCTCGCCGACACGGTGACGATCACCGGCCCGCACTGGATCGCGATCTCGGCGCACACCGGCGATGGCCTGCCGCTGCTGCGCGACCACCTGAAACAGTGTATGGGCTATGCCGTGCCGGAGGCCGGCGCCGTTTCGGCCCGCGCGCGCCATCTCGACGCGCTCGCGGTGGCGCGCCGCCACGTCGCGGAAGCCGAGCGTCAGCTCATCGGCTCGCGCGCCGGGGAGCTGGTCGCCGAGGAGCTTCGGCTCGCGCAGCTGGCGCTGGACGAGATCACCGGCACCTACTCGAGCGACGATCTGCTGGGGCGGATCTTCGGCACTTTTTGCATCGGCAAGTGAGCTGACTGTACGCCGCAGGGACTACAAAGGCTCGTGCGCACGCCGATGCGATCAGCCCGCAGTGTTCGCGCCCAGGAACGTTCCCGCTGAAACGTTCCGGACCCTGACCGGGCAGAACCGCGCCGCTCAGGCGAGCGCGACGCTCCAGTCGAACGGCAGGTCCGGAAAGGCCTGCAGGCAAACGAGGGTTCCGGGCAGCACGGGGCTAACCACGGAGTAGGCGCCATTCGCCGGCGTGTGGTGCACCTCCAGTTGCCGGTCCCTGACGTTCAGGATCCAGTACTCGCCGATCGCGTGGCGCGCATAGAGCTGCATCTTGCGTTGCCGGTCGAAGGCCAGTGTCGAGTCCGATACTTCGATCAACAGCACGACGTCTTCGCCGGCGACACCCACCGTGCGGTACCTGTCGTCGGGCAGGCGTGCGAGGACGAGGTCGGGTTGGGGCTCGGTGATGTCCGACAGGGTGATGGGCAGCTGCGGCAGCAGGAAGGTGTGGCGGCCCAGCGGCGACTCGAGAAGTGCCCGGTTCAAGGCCGAAATCGCCCAGCGATGGGGTATGCCCATCGGCGCCATGGTCAGCAATTCGCCTTCGATGAGCTCGACGCGCGCATCGTCGGGAAAGACGCCCGCAGCGCCCATCTTGTGGTACTGCTCGACATTGATGAGGTAGCGCTGAGGTTGGGACACGGCGTTCATGCGACGCGGATGAGCGTGCGGCCTCCGATGATTTGCGTATGCGCCGATCATTGGCGCGATCCGCCTGATATGCAACCCGAGATCCTGTGTGGGCGCGCGGGTTGAACTGCGAGCAGCCCTTTTTCATGAGGCCGCGCGCCTCATTGCTTCTTCAGACCCCGAGCAGCTCGCAGGAGATGCGCGCCTGCGTGCACAGGGAATGCAGGCGGCGGTCGAAAGTCAACAGCGAAGCAGCGTGACGCCGCGCAGTAACGGCATACACGGCGTCGTAGACCGGGTGGTCGAGCTCGATGGCGAGTTGCAGCGCTTCGGGAAACAAGGGCTGCTCATCAACGAAGCGGTGCACCAGCGCGACCGCCTCGGCGTGCCGGCTCAGGGTCTGGGTCGCGTCGATGGCGCCGGCACGCCGGTACTTCCAAAGCGCGTTGGCGGCCTCCACACGCATCAACGTCGGAGCCACCACCACCGCGGCGGCCGCCAGCTGATCCAGCAGTTCCGGCTGTGCGTCGGCGTCCATCACCGCTCGCACGGCCGCCGAGGCGTCGAGCACGACCACGGCGCTCAACGCGTGTCGCGATCTTCGCGCTGCAGCATCTCGGGGGGAGGGATCGACGCATGCAGTCGCCTCCCGCCGGCGCGCAACTGCGCGATGACGGCCGCGCGCCGGTCTTCGCCTGCGAGGCCCAGTGCGCGGCGCAGTTCCACCACGGCTTGCTGCGACAGGCTGCGGTGTTCAGCGCGCGCGGCCGAGGCTACGCCTTGGTACACATCGTCAGGCACGTCTCGAATCTGCAGTGTCGGCATTGGTGCATTTTGCATCCATTTTGCATGCACCAGCGTATCGCAGCCGATGTGGGTTTGCAATGCGGTGGCCGGCGCGTGTGCGAGCGCCGGCTGACGCGGCCTGGGAGCCGTGGGTGCTCTACGTGCTCCGTGCCATCGGGGACACCGCGACCTGATGCGGATGCTTCGCCGCGAAGGTCCTCGAGCAGCGCCTCAACGACCGCCTCCTCGGCGACGACTTGGTCGAACGCGCCGAAGCGCCAGGGTGCCGCGATCGAGGTCCTGGGGACAGCCACGTCAGGTAAGCGCAACGCTCCAGTCCAATGGCAGGTCGGGAAAGGCCTGCAGGCACACAGTGGTGCCGGGCAGCACGGGACTGACCGTGGAGTAGGTGCCATTCGCCGGAGTGTGGTGCACCTCCAGCTGCCGGTCCCGGACGTTGAGGATCCAGTATTCGGCGATGGCGTGGCGCGCGTAGAGCTGCATCTTGCGCTTCCTGTCGAACGACAATGTCGAGTCCGACACTTCGATCAACAGCACGACGTCTTCGGCAGTCACTCTCGCCGTGCGGTATTTCTCGGCGGGCAGCCGCGCGAGCACGAGGTCGGGCTGCGGCTCGGTGATGTCTGACAGGAGGATGGGCAACTGCGGCAGCAGGAATATGTGGCGGCCCAGCGGCGACTCCAGCAGGGCGCGAGTCAAGGTCGCCACCGCCCAGATGTGCGGCATGCCCATCGGCGCCATGCTCAGCAACTCGCCTTCGATGAGCTCGACTCGCGCATCATCAGGAAAGACGCCCGCAGCGCCCATCTTGTGGTACTGCTCGACATTGATGAGGTAGCGCTGCGGTTGTGACACGGCGTTCATGCGACGCGGATAAGCGTGCGGCCTCCGGTGGATGGCGGGTAGGCCGATAATTGGTGCGATTCGGCCGATATGCAACCCGGGATCCCACGGACAGCCGTCAGGGCGGATGTCCGGAAAACGTTTCCGCGGGAACGTTCCATGCCCGGGCGCGACGGGCGTGTCCTGCATCATGGTGCCGGCGGCGCCAGCCCCAGCGAGCCTGGATTGACGAGTCCCTTCGGGTCGACGAGCCGCTTCATGCCCTGCAGCAGCGCGAACGTGGCCGGCTCGCGCCCTTCGCGATAGGGATAGCTCTTGCCGACCTGCAGGTGCGCGCAGCCATGGCGCAGGAACATGTCGTTGAGGTCGCCGCGGATCTCCCGCAGCGTCTGCAGCTGTCGTGGATCGGCCTCGCCGAAGTGCGGCGGATGCGCGCCGCCCTCCGGGATGCGGGCGTAGTGCGGGCCGCGTGGGTCGCGGTAGGTGATCAGCGCCTCGATCAGCGTCGTGCGGCGGCCGACGATCGAGGTGATCAGCGACCAGTCGATCCCGTGCCGCTGCATCAAATCGGCGTGGCGCTCGAAGACGGCATACATCTCGCGGGCGACGGCCACCGCACGTGAATGCGGGCAGAGCCCGTGGGTGGGCAGGCTGCGCTCCTTCTTCGAGCTGAACGCGGCGTCGCGCAGGTCGACGAAAGGACGGCCGTGTTGCGCGCGCGGATACGAGGCCGGAATGTTGCGGCCGCCGTGCGTCGCAGCGATCGCTTCGACCGCGCGCAGCTTCTCCTCGGCCGCCGCCGCGCTCATCTCATCGATGGTGACGTGCATCAGGAAGACGGAGCCCTTCCAGTCGCGGCGGCCCGCGAGGGCGATCTTCGCCGCATCCCAGACTCCGGCCAGCAGGCTCGTACCCGAGTGCAGCACCCCGGCCAGGTACTTCAGGTCTTCCTGCAGGTCGGTGCTCGCCGATTCGAAGCGCCTGACGAGTTCGGGGCTCCAGCCGCCGATCTCCGCCGCCAGACCGCGGCGCGACGTTTCCGCCATCGCAGCCAGCAACGCCTCGAGCGTCGCGAAAGCGGTCGACGCGAAGCGCTGGTGCGCCGGTGCGGGGATCAACCGCAGTGTCGCCCGCACCTTGAAGCCCAGCGCACCGGTGTCGTTCAGGAACAGGCCGGTGAGATCCGGTCCGTAGCTGCGATAGAACGGCGACGGCCGGTGCTTCGAAGCGGCCGAGCCCGTGCGCAGCAGCGTGCCGTCGGCGATCACGACGTCGAGTCCGAGACAGCTCTCGGCGCTCGATTCGAACTCAGCGCAGCCGAAATGCGCCGCGCCCTGGGACAGGCTGCCGCCCACCGTGGCGTGGAAGCCGGACACGGTGCCCCAGTAGGGCGTTCGCAACCCGAGCGGCTTCAGCGCCTCGTACAGCTGGCTCCAGGTCACGCCGGCTTCGACCGTGACGTACAGGTCTTCCGCGTTGATCTCCAGGATCCGGTTCAGGCGGCCGAGATCGACGAGGATCGACCGCTCGCGAACGGGGAGATATCCCCCGGTATAGGAGAGTCCTGCGCCGCGCGGAATGACGGCGCGGTCGGCTTGCGTGCAGGCGCCGATCACCCGCGCGACCTCGTCGGGAGTTGCGGGCCTGACCACCCGCTCCGCCAGCAGGCCGCGCTCGAAAATGTCGCTCGAGTAGTAGTCGAGGTCCTCCGGCGCGTCGAGCACATGGCCGGAACCGACGATCGCCTCGAGTCGTCGAGCGAGATCTTCCGCTGACCGGTCGGCTTCGCCCTCGATCACTGGCCGGGGATCCTCGTCCATGCTGGCAGTCTGCGGCCCAACCTCAACGGCCCGTGCGGGGCAGTCGTGGTCATGACTCGTCGCCGGGCGAGAGGGATCCACCGGGGCCTGTCCCGATCTTGGGCAGAGGGTGATTCAGGCGCGGAGGCGCGCTATCGTCGGGTTCGGAATCCACCCCAGGTCAGCCCCTCCCATGAAAGTCTCCGTAGCGGTTGTCTTGCTTGCGTCGTGCCCGATCACCGCGGCGCCAGCCGCCGACTTCAAGTCTCCGCAAGAGACCTTCAAGGCCTATCCGAACCGGCTCGCCGACTTGCCAGCGGGCTGGTCGACGACCAAGCCGATCCGCCTGCAGGTCTGCTTCAACCTCAAGCATCCGGTGAACAGCCCGGAAGCCGATGCGTTCCTGAAGACCTGGTATCGGACGATTTCGGCGATGCCCTTCGGCGTGCAACTGCGCATGGAGCGCGTGGTCGCGCCGACGAAGTTCGCCTACTGCGGCTCGCTGAACTTCAGGGACTGGGAGAACAACCGCGCGTATGAAACCAGCGAGGTGTTCCTGAAGTATTACCGCGAGCAGTGGAAGCCCGCCGTGACCGAAGCCGCGGAGCAGCTGACGATCGCCGACACCACGGTGTCGGCCCCGTAGCGCCTCGCCGTGCGATCGACTTTCGAGTTGCGCCGACGCTTGCTGCAAGCCGCGCTCGCGTCGCCGGCTCTGGCGGCTGCGACCGTGGCTCCGTCACCACCACCGCCCCGCGGCGTGCCAGATCTCGACGATCCCGTGCAGCATCTGCGTGCCTATGTGCGGATGCGCGGCAGCACCGATGGACAGCGGGTCATCGATGTCACGCAGGGGTTCGTCTACGCGTTGTTGCCCACTGGTCGGCCGCGGCTGTTGTGGCAATCGCGCGGCGTGCAGCTCGCCCGCTACCGCGCCGAGGCCGATGGCGCCTGGGTTTGCCGGGC
>JAYTNX010000257.1:0-12170 GCA_043748075.1 Pseudomonadota bacterium | reverse complement strand
TCTGTGGCGCCGTAGCCGCGTTCGAAAATCAGCGAGGAATCGAGCGACGCCACATCGCTGATGCTGGCCACGTTCAGCCGCTCGAGCTCGGTCGCATTGACGGCCGTGATGCTGAGCGCGACGTCCTGCAGGTTCTCTTCACGCTTGCGCGCCGTGACGACGATTTCCTCGAGCCCGATGGGCGCTTGCGCGAATGCCGGCAATGCCAGCGATGCCACCACGGACCCCGAGATCAGCGCCAGCGCGCCGCGTGCGATTGGACGATCGTGTGACATGGACACCTTCCCCCGGATAAGTGCGTAAACGTTCGTTCTGCCGGGCCGCGCGCCTGGCGAGCCGGCCTCCATCGCAGAGTGCAGCAAAGGTGACCGGTCAGTCAACCGGGTGAACGTTCGAAGCGCACGGCGCGGTGTTTGTTAAGCTTCGAGCGACCACTGCGTGCACCATCACGTAGCGTCGACACAACGGCCACCTGGACGGATTGCTGTTTTCATGCGCGGAGTTCCCACACGCGGTCGCGGCCTGTCGCGTCGTCAGACCTCGGAAAAGGCCTTGCTCGAGTCCTTTCAGGCTTTGCTGGAACGCCATGGCCCGGCGGGCCTCGGTGTCAATGCCGTGCTGGACTCGGCGCGCGTCGGCAAGCGGCTGCTGTACGAATATTTCGGCGACCTCGAAGGCCTGGCGGCGGCATGGGCGCGCGAACGCCGCGACCCGGTCGCGCTCGAGGGCCGACGGGCCGCGCTATTGCAGCGACTGGCCGCGCTGGCGCCGATGCAGGGTATTTCCGAAGCACTCGCCGACTACGCCGCCGAGTTGCGCCGCCATCCCTGGGCCGCCCAGGTGCTGCTGGCCGAACTCTCGCAACCCGCCACGCTCGGTCGCGCGATGCGCGAGATCCGCCTCGAACTCGGCAAGGGTTACGAGGGTTTGCTGGTCGAGTCCGGCGCCTTCTCCAGCAAGGAAGGCGCACAGATCGGCTTCATCCTGCATGCCGCGGCGACCTACCTCGCGATACGGGCGCGCTTCGCACCTGATTACAACGGCGTCGACCTGGCGAGTCCACAGGGCTGGAAGGCCGCAATGGAAGCATTCGCGGCGTTCGGGCGCGTCGTCGGCACCCCAGGCGCGGCACGCGTGCCCGCTGCCGCGGCGAAGCGCGCGACCCGCAAGCCGCGCGTCGCGCCCGCCCCCGCGCGCGCAGAGGCGGCGGCGCGCAGCGCAGAGGTCGTGCGCGCGCCCAAGCCCCGGCGCACGCGCCGTACGGACTGATTCGTGAACGGACGGTCGAGGGCGCCGGATGCGCCAGCGACCCCCGCACGCGCGAATCAGGCGCTCTTCGGCCGCGCGGTCAGGCGTTCGGGAAATTCGCGCTCCGCACGCTCGCGGTACTCCGCGGGAAGGTCGTCGACGCTGCGCAGCTTGGCGCCGCTGGCGTGCCATACCACGTGGCCCGGCAGGTCCTTCATGTCCATCCACTTCAGCCACCCCATGAACACCGTCGAGGTGAACGTCGCAGGCACACGCTCGAGACGACGTTGGGTGAAGTCGCGACGCGACGCGAACATCGTCTGTCGCTGGCCGTGCATCGGCGGCACGCCCGGCGGATAGACCGTCTGGTGTTGCAGCCAGACGTGATCGCCGATGCCGTGCCACTGCACGCGCAAGGGTGCGCGTGCCGGTTCGCCGATCGCCGTGCCGTCCAGCCGCGACGGCCAGATTCCGTCGGTCGAGTACTTGAAGCCGAGATTGCCGCCCTGCACCGCCGGCTTCACCAGGTCCGTGCGCTGCGTCCAGGGATTGCGGAACTCGCGCAGGTACTCGTTCGTCTCGAAATCGCGGAAGAACGTGACGGTGTTGCCACCGAGAAGGTAGCCGTCGGGCAGGTGACGGAACCAGTAGATCTCCATGCCCTCGAAACGCACCAGCGGCCGCGGCGTCTGCTGCTCTCCGGTGACCGCGAAGATCACGCCGGTGAACCACCAGGGCACGTCTTCCTCACGCAGGCTGCCCTGCATGCGCACGATGTGTCGCAGATGTTCCGCGGGCGTCGACGGCAAGCCCGCGCCCGCGGCCGCCACGGGCGGCGACCAGACAGCCGCCCCCGCGGCACCGAGACCGAGGACCAGCGAGCCGGCGAGTGCATCGCGACGCGTGATCGCCGGCGCTATCGATCGGTTGCGGTCGGGAAATGCGCGGCGTTCGTCATTCGAGGTCATGGCCTGTCTCCGCCAAAGAAAACGCCGCCCGCCCCGGTGTGCGGGACGGGCGGCGTGTCGACTCCTGCGTCGCGGCGTGGGCCCCGCGTCAGAACTTGTAGTTGAAACGGACGCCGATCGTGCGCGGATTCGGCATGTCGGCGAACACCGCAGTCGGGATCGCCAGACCGAAGGCCGCCACGGGCTGCCGGAAATTTGCCGGCGTCGTCGGCGTCGCCAGCTGCGCAACGATCTGGGCCTGCCGCACGTCGGCCAGCGCGTTGCCCGGACCCGTGCCGCCCGACTTCACCTTGTCGTCGTCGAGCAGATTGTCCACGTAGAGCAGTGCACTCCACTTCTCGTTCTCCAGGCCGATGCGCAGGTTCGCGAGATAGTACGAGTCGAGCAGGATCGTGTTGTCGTCCTCGGTGAAGCGCTTGTCGACCCAGTTCGCGTCGAGGTCGACGAACAGGTCATTGCCGGACGCACCGACCGGCATGCGATAGCCGAAGTTCATCGCCACCGCCGTTTCCGGGGTGTCCTCCAGCTTGTTGCCGTTGCGCGTGATCTGGCAGGTCGTCTGCGCCTGATTGGTCGCCACGCCCATGACCGCGACCACCACCACCGTCGTCACCGGAACGCAATTGTTGACGCGGGCGATCTCGGCCGCGCCCGAGGTCAGCGTCGTGAAGTCCGTGTACTCGTACTGGAGGAAGTGTGTCACGCCCAGGCCAACAGACAGGCGCTCCGTGGCACGCCACTGGGCGGCGAGTTCGATGCCCTGCAACTCCGCGCCACCGGCATTGGAGACCCGGTTGCCGAGCGTCGCGCCGATGATCACCTGGGTGCTGACCTGCTTGTCGGTAAAGTCCTGGAAGAAATAGGCGCCGTTGAGCTGGAAGCGGCGATTCTCCGACGTCCACTTGCTGCCAAGCTCGTACACCTTGATCTTCTCCGACTCGAACTCGACGTCCGGCCGCGCAGGCAGGCCGAATGCACCCGTCGTCAGCGTCGCGAAGCCACCGGGCTTGCGGCCTTCCGAATACGACGCGTAGACGTTGAGATTGTCCATCGGCCGCCACTGCACTGTGCCCTTCGGCGTGATGTAGGACTCATTGCGCGTGTAGCTGCCGATGCCCAGCTGGGTCGTGCCGGCGAAGGTCGGCGTAAAGCCGGGCTGCGCGGCATACGGGATCGCTGCGGCCACCGCGCAGTTGCCGGTGGCGCCGCACAGCAGCGCGGTGCCGGGACCCTGGCTGCCCGCCGTGATCGTCGCGGCGATCGCGTTGTCTTCCTCGACGTAGCGACCCTCCGCGATGAACGTCAGCTGCTCCATGATCGTCCACTCGAACTCGAGATAGGCCGACTGGTGGTCGACCGTGCGACGCACGAACGAGGGAACCCGCGCACGGCCCACGTCGTCCATGTACGGCGCGACGCTGGTGCTGGTGAACCCGGTCGTTCCCGGTGCACCCGCGCAGACGCCCATCGGCGTCGGGAACGGCACGATGGCCACGACGACGCAGGACGTGCCAGCGCCGAACACGGTGTTGTTGCGGTCGAACTGGTCGGCCCGCTCCGTCCAGTACTGCAACCCGCCGATGACCTGCAGGGGGCCTTCGAAATCGGAGGTGAAACGCAACTCCTGGCTGAACTGCTCGGTGATGTTGTCCGTCTTGATCGTCTGCTGAATCGCCAGGCCTGCGATCTTGTCGAAGTCCTGTTCGACCGACACGAGCGCGCGCGTGTAGCCCGTCAGCGAACTGAAGGAGCCGAAGCCAAAATCCAGCGACTGCACGGCCGAGAGTCGGGTGACCTGCCGGTTGGTGCCCGAGAACTCCGGCGCCGTGAGACCGTTGTCGGTCGAGCGCGTGTAGTCGGGGTTGTAGGTGACCCGCAGCCCGCTCGCATCCGGCAGCACACCGCGATAGGACGGCACGCTCATGTCGTCATAGACGCCGAGGTTGCCGGTCGCGCTTTCCAGGATGCGCACCGGGTTCAGCACGGCGCCCGTGATCGGCACGCCCGCTGCCGTGCGGAAGTTCGCGTTGGCATCGAGGTTCGTGCACGAGCCATCGAGGATCGGACCGGTCGACACCAGCTGCGGAGCCAGCGCCGTCGTCGGCGTCGGACCCGGGTTCGCGATCGAGTAGGTGCGGCAGCTGGAGGCCTGCTGCGGCACGGCGGAAGTGCCGTTGAAGGGCACGAAGGCCTGCGCCGACTCGTCGAAATTGTCGTCGGCGTATTCCGCGCGGAATTTCACCGAATAGGTCTCGTTCGGCTGCCACTTCACCGTCAGCGAGCCGCCGAGCCCGTCACCGCCGCCGACATCGGCGCCCGTGATCGTGTTCTTGTAGAAGCCCTTGTCCTCGAAGTAGTAACCGTTCATCCGCAGCCCGAGCGTGTCGGTCAGCGGCAGGGAAATGCTCGCCTTGAGCTCCTTCTGCTCCTCGTGGTTGAAGTCCGCCGAGAAGTTGCCGCCGATCTCGCGCGCGGGATCGGCGGTCACGTAGCTGATGGCGCCGGCAAACGCACTGCGCCCGTACAGCGCGCTCTGCGGTCCCTTGACGATCTCGACGCGGGCGATGTCGACCAGCCGCGGGTTGATCAGCAGCGAACCGCCGGCAACGCCGATCGCCTCGCTCGAGACGTCCACGCCGTCGATCAGGGTGGCCACGTTCGGGCGGCCGCGGGTGGGGGAGAGTCCGCGGATCACGATGCGCGTGTCGTAGGGCGCGATGCCGAGGTCGAAACTCAGGCTGGGGTCACGCCCGACGATGTCCTCGACGTCCTTGACGCCTTCCCGCTGCAGGGTCTCCGCAGAAATCGCCGTCACCGCAATCGGCACGTCCTGGAGGTTTTCCTCGCGTTTGCGGGCCGTGACCACGACCTCGTCCAGCGCGAGCGATTCGTTGGAAGCGGAAGACTGGGTATACCCCGGCGTTGCCATTGCAAACGTCAGAGGAGCCACCCAGAAACAGTGACGCCAACCGTGACTTCTCGACATGTAAACCCCCTGTCAGTGGATGTGCGCCCGGATCCTCGGGCACCCGTCGGAAAAGAGCGGTACAGGGGATAGCCGAACGCCAACCCCGGGCTGGACCCGGCTCGTTGGCAGACCGGTCGCCGCCGGCTGGCTATGTTGTCAGACCCCCGCGCCGGGCACGCGTTGCGTCTTGGCAACACGGTCCCGAGCCGCTCGGACGACGCTGTCCGCATCGCCCGCAACCATTCTTAACACCCGCTCCGAGGGCCGCAGCGCAAAAGCGCCCCCTGCGCCCAACTGGCGGACAACCTCGATTTTACGCATTGATGCCGAAAGAGATCGGCCGAGAAATGCGGGCGCGGCGTCGGTTTCCACGTGACCATACGGTCACGTTTGCGGCGGGCACGGAACGACCATCGGGGTGCGCCCCGTGCCCGCGGCGTTCAGTCGGCCAGCGACACGGTGACCTTGTGGTCTGGACCGATATCAGACACGTGGATGCGCACGCCCAACACTTCCGCGTAGCCGTACAGTCGCGGCTTCAGCCAGGTCTCGTGGATCTCTTCATCCGTCAGGTCGAACTGGCCAATCTTGCGGGACACATTCAGCACGGTCGTGAACGGGAACGTGAACGTGCGCTTGCCGGGGGTCGCCTCGAGGTCGAGGCACAGCTGGTAGAGGCAGGCGGTGCGATCGAACATGCCGATCAGCGCGATCTCCCGGTTCCCCGACTTCTCGATGATGCCCTTCATGCGGCCCAGCATCGGCATCATCGCCTCGACGTCGTGGCGGACGTATTCGGCCAGCAGGCCCTGGTTCTTCGCGAACTGCACCGAGTTCAGGTGCATCTTCACCAGTGCATCGTTCATCTCATGCTGGTACGGCACCGAGTCCTTCAAGGTACGGATCGCGATCGCGACCGCGCGACCCAGAATCTCTTCGCGCCCCTCGAAGCCGCTCGAAGTGCCTTCCATCGTCGGCGGCCCGCCGGCGCCCGGACGGCCTCCGACTCCGGGAGGCGGTCCGCCCGGCACGACCCCCGGCGGAGGCGCGCTCGCACGAATCCCTTCTCCGACGGCCTGTGCTGTCTCAGCCATGAGCAAACCTCGCAGTGATGTAGTGGAAACTGCCCGGGACGCCGCGGCGACGGGCTGCAGCCCTACGTATATACCCCGTGGCCCGACCACGGCCAGTGGCGCGGCTCCTGGCCCGACCAGTTGGTGGACAGTGCGGGACCCGCGCACTAGGCTATCCTTCCGGGTTCGCGTACAAGCCGTTGGATTGATAAGGAGTTCGATCCATGTTCATCAATTTCTGGTATCCGGTCGTGCGTTCCGAGGACCTCGGCGCGACGCCGCAGAAGGTGCGGATCCTGGCCCACGATTTCGTCGTGTTCCGCGACCAGGCCGGCAAGGTTGCCGTGCTGTCGGACACCTGCGTGCATCGCGGTGCCTCGCTGTCGATGGGCAAATGCAAGGAAGACGGCACCGTCCAGTGTCCGTATCACGGCTGGCGCTACAATGCACAGGGCGTCTGCACCCGCATCCCCTCGATCGGCTCCAAGACCAAGCCGCCGCCGCGCGCCCGCGTCGACGCCTATCCGGTACAGGAGAGGTACGGCATCGTGTTCGCCTTCCTGGGCGACCTGCCGGAAGACCAGCGCCCGCCGATCATGCCGGTCGACGAACACGACACGCCGGAATGGCGCGCGACGGTCATCACCTTCGACGTGAACTACCACTATGAGCGGTCGATCGAGAACGGTCTCGACCCGGCGCACAACGAATACGTTCACACGACGCACGGCTACCAGGGGGAGCGCGAAGACAGCTACACGATGATGGAGCTGCGGCCCTTCAAGAACAACGACTGGGGCTACGGCTTCATGGCGACCTTCGATGCGCCGCCGCTGAAGAATGCGCTCATGCGCCGCGTCCGGCCCAACGGCGGCAAGATGGAAGCCGGCTCCGGAACCGTGGGCCCCAACCACATGTGGACGTACATCAACTTCTCCGAGAAGTACTCGATGCACCAGTACATGTTCGAGGCGCCCATCGACGAAAACCGCACCCGCGTATTCCTGCTGAACGAGCGCAACGTGCTCTTCTTCAAGAAGGGCATGTTCACCGGGCTCAACGGCTGGCTCGATAAGAAGGTCAACGAGCGGAACGTCTTCATCGCCTCGCAGGACATCAAGGTGATGAACGAGGTGCGGCCGAAGCTGACGCCGCCGTCTCGCGCCAAGGAACTGATGATGCCGGCGGACAAAGTGCTGCTGCAGTATCGCGACAAGCTCGACGACTTCGAGGCTCGCGGCTGGCGGCTCGACATGCCAGGCATCCGCAAGGCGCAGGAAAAGGGCGATGTGATCTTCGCGATCCCCTGCCCGGCGCGCCGCGAAACCAACGCCTGGGTGCTCGACGAGGCGCCGCGCGTGACGCCGCAACCGTCGGAGAAGCAGGTATCGCTGCAGGCGGCGGGCTGACGCAGCCGGCGGGCTGAACCGACGCGCCGCGTGGAGGTGCCGCGCGGCTCCCCGGCGCGGCTCTCGCAGCGCGAACCGCTGCTCGCGACGCTGCGGGTCGGGATCGCGGCCGCGCGCGACCTGAAGGTGCGCCTCGCCTATCTGTCCGCCGCCGTGTCGCGCGCCTCGCTGTCGATCATCAGCGCGTTCCTCTTCCTGTGGATGGTGCAGGCGGGGAAAGATCAGGGCGTGACCCCCGCCGAGGCTTACGCGGGCAGCGGCGGTATCTTCATCGCCATCCAGATCACGGCGACCGTCTGGGCGATCGTCGTCATCAGCTTCATCGACCGCATCGACCGCGTGCTGACGATGGCGGTCGGATCCGCCCTCGCCTGCGCGAGCTACACGCTGTTCGGGCTGGTGGACGATCCGTTCCAGCCGGTGAGGTACGCCGCGGCGGTGTTCCTCGGCATCTTCTTTGCCACGATCGTCGGCGGCTACCTGTTCGACTTCTGGCGGCCGTCGGCGCCGTATGTGGTCATGGGGGCCGTCAGCGGCGTACTTTGCCTCGCGGCCACCTACACTTGGTCGCAGACCCGCACCGCCGTCGCGACCATCGCGGCAAGGGCGGCAAGGGCGGACCCGACGGCATGATGGCCCGGTGAGCCCGGGCCGGGAGCGATCCTCGAACATGGATTCCACCCACGGCGACAGCGGCGCAGCGGTCCGGTTGAAGGTCGGGCCATGGGAATTCGTTCCCGGCGTGACACGTGGGCACTTCAATTCTCTGCTCGGCGTCTCGTTCTTCACGATCGGCATCATGACGCTGGTCGGCAACCTGCAGCCCTACCTCTTCAACGCCGTGTTGAAGGTCCCGATTGGCCAGCAGGGTTCGCTCGGCGGTTCGCTCGCGTCGTTCAACGAGCTGGTGTTCCTCGCCGTGGCGAGCTTCGTCGGCGCGGCGTCGGACAAGGTCGGTCGGCGACCGATCTACGCGCTCGGCTTCGTGGTCATGGCGTTCGCTTATGTGCTCTACCCGCTGGCCACCGCGTCCGGCGACCTGTATCTCTATCGCGCGGTTTTCGCCGTCGGCGCCGCCTGTGTCTCCTCGATGCTCGCCGCCATCATCGCCGACTACGCGATGGAGGCCTCGCGAGGCCGCCTGGTCGGCATCTGCTTCTTCCTCAACGGCATCGGCGTCGCGACGCTCGTGGTGCTGGGCGGGCGACTGCCGCGCCTCATCGAAGCGATGGGCGTGGCGCCGGTGCAGGCCGCCAAGTGCGCCTACTGGTCGGTGGCCGCGCTGTGCTTCCTGCCCTTCCTGATCGTGGCCTTCGGCCTGCAGCCGGGTGCGCCGGCGCGCGTCGAGCGCAAGGAGCCGCTACTTTCGACGTTGCGGATCGGGCTCGCCGCGGCGCGCGATCCGCGCGTGCTGCTGGCCTACCTTTCGGCAATGGTGTCGCGAGGCGATCTCGCCGTACTGTCGACTTTCTTTCTCCTTTGGCTGACGACCTACGGCATCGGCCAGGGGCTGTCGGCTGCGGAGGCGCAGGCGGCAGGCACCAAGTTCTTCGGCATCGCGCAGATTGTTGCGACACTGTGGGCCCTGGTCGTGATCTTCTTCATCGACCGGCTCGATCGCGTACTCGCTCTGGCCATCGCGATGCTGCTCGCCTCGGCGTCCTACATCACGATCGGCATGGTGGACAATCCGCTCGGTCCGGCAATGTATGCCGCCGCAGCCTTCATGGGCATCGGCGAGATGAGCGGCATCCTCGCCTCGCAGTCACTGGTCGGCCAGGTCTCCGGCGCCCACGGGCGCGGCGCGGTGATCGGCGTGTTCAGCATGTTCGGCGCTGCCGGCATCCTGCTCGCCACCTGGTTCGGCGGCATCCTGTTCGACGCCTGGAAGCCCTCCGCGCCCTACGTCCTGGTCGGCATCGCCGACGGTGTCCTCGCCGTGATGGCCTTCGCGTTGTACTTCGCCGCGCGTCGCCGGCCGGGGGCGACGGCCGTGGTAAAGTCCGCGGCGTGAACGAACTCGAGTTCATCCGCAACCAGGTCGCGACCGAGCGCAGCCACATGGCCGCGGTACGCGGCGCCTGCGCCGCGGCGCTGTTGCAGCCGGCGGACCCGCCACCCGATCTCGACTTCCTGGTGGCCTGCGCGAGCTACCTCGTCTTCAGCATCGGCCGCTTCAACGCCCAGGACCAGGCGCACTGCGAACTGCTGCGGCCGCGGTTGCCCGCCACCGCCGCGGACGACCAGCGCACGCTCGCCGACCTCGAGCAGACGCTGGCGGCGAACCGCACGGCGATCTCGCAACTGGCGACAGCGCTGGCAGCCCTGCAATCCGGCACCGGTGGCGAGGCGGGTTTCTCGGCTGCGCTGCGGGCTTATCTGTCGTTCTACGCAAACGAACTCGCGAGCCGTCGGCATGCCCTGCGCCACCTGTTCGACGCCCACTACGGTGTCGCGGAGTGGCGCCGCGCCTCTGCCGTCGACGCCGACTCGATCCTGGAGGAACGGGACCGCTACGCGCAGGTCGCTGGCCGATTGCCCGAGGGCATCGTCCTCGGCGCGCCGGGGGCCGAGGCGCGGAACTCCGCGGGACAATGACGATGGCGAGCGACGGGGCACACGAGTCCGCGCTGCACGCGCTGATCCTCGCGGCCGGCGCGTCGCGGCGGTTCGGCTCGCCCAAGCAACTGCTGCGCATCGGCGGTCGCCCGATGCTGCACGCCGTGTTGTCGCGCGCGGTCGAGGTGGCCGGCCAGTCCGTCACCGTCGTGCTCGGTGCCCATGCGGCCGAACTGGCCCCGCTGCTGTCGCATTCGCCCGCGTCGATCGTCATCAACCGTGACTGGGAACTCGGACTCTCGAGCTCCATCCGCGCCGGCCTCGCGCGCATGCCGGCCACGGCCGATGCCGTGATGATCCTGCTGGCCGACCAGCCCTCGGTGAGCACCGAGGACCTGCGACGGCTCGTCGGCGCCTGGCGCCGGCAGCCCGACGGCATCGCCGCGGCGCAGTACGGCCTCACCAGCGGCGCACCCGCGATCTTTCCGCGCTGGTGCTTTCGCGAACTCACCGAGTTGCGCGGCGACCGCGGTGCCGGTTCCCTGCTGCAGCGCTACGCCGACCACGTGGTGCGAGTACCGATGGCGTCGGCGGCGCTCGACGTGGATACGCCCGAAGACCTGCTGCGGCTCGAGGACCCGCGGGGTGAGGTCGCACCGTAGCGCGCACCGCGGAACAGGCTCAACCGCTCGAGGCGGCCTTCGCGCCCTTGCTGTAGCGGCGTATGCGGATGTCGGCCTGCTCCTTGTGTCCCGCGAATCCCTCGATCGCGCAGAGCCGCGAGCAATACTCGCCGATCATCACCGAGGCTTCGGGCGTGGTCACGCGCTGGTAGGTGCAGGTCTTGATGAATTTGCCGACCCAGAGGCCGCCCGTATAGCGGGAGGCGCGGCGCGTGGGCAGGGTGTGGTTGGTGCCGATCACCTTGTCGCCGTAGGCGACGTTGGTTTCCGGTCCGAGGAACAGCGCCCCGTAGTTGGTCATGCGATGGAGGAAGAAGTCGGGGTCGCGCGTCATCACCTGCACGTGTTCCGAGCCGATGTCGTCAGCGACGGCGACCATCTCGTCGTAGGTGTCGCAGACGATGACCTGGCCGTAGTCGTCCCAAGCACGGCGGGCGATCTCCGCGGTCGGCAGCCACTCGAGCTGCTTGGCGATCGCCGCGACCGTGGACTTCGCGAGCGCCTCGGAGTTCGTCAGCAGTATCGCCGGGGAATTCGGGCCATGCTCGGCCTGGCCGAGCAGGTCCGCGGCACACAGCTCGCCGTCGACCGTCTCGTCGGCGATCACCAGCGTCTCGGTGGGTCCGGCCAGCAGGTCGATGCCGATGCGGCCGAACAACTGGCGTTTGGCCTCGGCCACGAACGCATTGCCGGGGCCGACGATCATGTCGACGCCGCCGAGGGTCGGCGTGCCGAGCGCCATCGCCGCGATGGCCTGCACGCCGCCGAACGCGTAGATCTCGTTGGCGCCCGCCATGTCCATCGCGACCACGATCGCCGGGTTCGGCTTGCCCTGATACGGCGGCGCGCAGGCCACGATGCGCTTCACGCCGGCAACCTTGGCCGTCACCACGCTCATGTGCGCCGAGGCGACCAGCGGATATTTGCCGCCGGGCACGTAGCAGCCGACGCTGTTGATCGGCAGGTTCTTGTGGCCGAGCACCACGCCGGGCAGCGTCTCGACTTCCACATCCTGCAGCGACGCGCGCTGGAGGGTCGCGAAGTTGCGTACCTGCATCTGCGCGAAGCGGATGTCATCGAGGGTGCGCGGCGAGAGTTCGGCATAGGCCGCCTCGATCTCGTCGGTCGAGAGGCGAAAGCTCGCCGGAGACCACTGGTCGAATTTCTCGGAGTAGCGACGCACCGCGGCGTCGCCGTCGCGCGCGATATCGGCGATGATCTGCTCGACGGTGGCGCGAACCTGCGCATCGTCGGCGGCGCGC
>JAYTNX010000256.1:0-2132 GCA_043748075.1 Pseudomonadota bacterium | reverse complement strand
GGCGGCTTCGATCGCCAGGCGCTGGAGCGGATGATGTCGGCGCTGGCGCCGCGCGTCTTCCTGATGCGCAATGTGCACGACGACGCGCCGTACCTGATGAAGAGTCGCTGGGCCTTGTCCTACCTGCGCGGCCCGCTGACCGGCGCCGAGATCGCGCGCGTGATGGCACCGCGCAAGGCCGCGATGCGGGCGGCGGCCGCCAGCGCGACGGCGACGACGGGCGGCACGGCGGTCACAGCCTCCTCCGCTGCGGGCGGTGCCGGCATTGCGGCTGCCGGGAGTGGCGGCAGCGGCGTCGCGACCGCCGCGGCCACGCCGTCCGCCGCGCCGCGGCCGGTATTGCCGGCGGAGGTCGCCGAGTACTTCCTCGCCCCCAATACCTCCACGAGTGCCGGCGCCAGCGAGGCGCCGATCAGCTATCGCCCGATGGTGCTGGGCGCCGCCAAACTGCACTTCGTCGACGCGAAGCTCGGCCTCGACCAGTGGTCCACCACCACCTGGCTCGCGCCGCTGTCCGACGACGGCAAGCAGGCGTTGTGGGCCGAAGGCGCGGCGCACGATGCGCTGCGCGCACGCCTCGCGAAAAGCCCCGTCGCCGGCAACGCGGAGTACGCCGCCCTGCCCGGCCCCGCACTGCGTGCTGCCACCTGGCCCGCCTACGGCAAGGGGCTCGGTGCCCATCTGTTCGAGAACCTGCGGCGCAGCGTGCTGCTCTGCGAGGCGTTGAAAATGAGCTCCGCACCGGGCGAACCGGAGGGCGATTTTCGCACACGGCTCGCGCAGCTGCTGCGCGAGAAGCGCGACGCCGCCCGCGATTCCCTCGGCAGGACCTACGCCGCGAAGCTGCAGACGCTCGACGACCAGATCCGCCGTGCCGAGGATCGCGTTGCCCGCGAAGGCAGCCAGGCCACGCAGCAGAAGTTGCAGACCGCGCTGTCGGTCGGCACCACGATCTTCGGCGCGCTGTTCGGCAGCAAACGCATCTCGGCGACCAGCGTCTCCCGCGCCGCCACCGCCGCCCGCTCGGCCGCACGCATCGGCAAGGAATCCGGCGACGTCGATCGTGCCAGCGAGAGCCTCGAGGTGCTGCGCCAGCGCAAGGCCGAGCTCGAGGCAACGGTGAAGGCCGAGCTCGACGGCGCCGCCGGCAAGTTCGACTCCGAGTCGGTGTCGCTGCGCGAGGTCGCCGTCACACCGCGCAAGTCCGATCTCGCGATCGGCGAAGTCGCTCTCGTGTGGACGCCGTGGCGGCGCGGCGCCGACGGATTCCCGGCGCCGGCGTTCGAGTGATCAGTCGCCGCGCGCAGCCGCGCCATCGCATTGCCCGCACCGAGGAGTCCCGCCCATGAAGGAACTGGTCGATCTGCTGGTCAAGAACGTCAAGGTCGACGAGAAACAGGCGCGCGGTGGCGCCGCGCTGCTGCTGAAGGTTGCGCGTGACAAGCTCGGCGCGCAGGAATTCACCACGATGCTCGGCGGTGTGTCTGGCCTGGATGACCTCATCCGCCAGGCGCCGCAGGCGGGGGGACTCGGCAAGCTGTTCGGTGGTCTGGCGGGTTCGCTCGGCGGCAGCAACGGTGCCCTGATCGCGCAGATCGTCTCGGGCTTCGGCAGTCTCGGCCTCACGCCCGATCACGCCAAACAGATGGCGCCGGTGATGATGGACTTCCTGCGCGGCAAGGTCGGCGCGCCGACCGTCGCCAAACTCGAAAAGACACTGCGCGCCGGGTTCTCGTGAGCCGGCTCGCCCCCGCAGGGCGGCTGCTGCTGTCCGTCGCGCTTTTGCTCGTTGGCTGCGCACGCACGCCGCAGCCACTGCCTCCCGGCCCCTGGCGCGCCGTACTCGAATTGCCGGGCGGTGAACTGCCTTTCGGTCTGGAGGTCTCCCCGGCCCGGCCCGGCGTCCGCAGCCATCCGCCGGTCTACCTGCTCAACGGGCCGGATCGCGTCGAGGTCGACGAAGTGACGGTCGAGGGCTCGCGCGTGACGATGCTGATGCCCGGCTTCAAGAACCGCCTCGACGCGACGCTCGACGGCGACTTGCTGCGCGGCACACTGACGATGGTGAAATCCGGGGCCCGCGAACAGAAGATCCCGTTCACGGCGCGCCGCGGCCAGACCTGGCGGTTCAC
>JAYTNX010000255.1:0-5125 GCA_043748075.1 Pseudomonadota bacterium | reverse complement strand
GACTGTCGTGCGCGCCACCGCTCCGGAGGACTCGACGCGCAGCGCCTCGCCCGCCTGCACCCGCAGCGGATCGCGAGCCGGACTGCCCGTCAGTTGAACCCGACCCTCGCGAACCGCGACTTCGAGGCGGTTCGCGGTGGCACTGATTGAATACTGGGTGCCGAGATGCCGCACGCGGCCGAGCGGCGTCGTGACGACCAGCGACGATGCGCCGAAGCGAGGATCGGCGTCGACATACGCCGTGCCGACCTCGAGCGCGACTTCACCGGCGGTGGCGACCGCGAGCCGCGAACTCGCGGCGAGCCGCAGCGTGAGGCCCTCGCCCAGACGCAGCAACACCGCGCCCGTTGCACCGGTCGACACGACCTGGCGCACAGTGACCGGCTCGCCTGCGGCGGGTGTCGACCTGCGCGCGCCGAACAGGCCGAGCCGTCGCGGGCTCTCGATCACGACCGGCCCCTTCACGACTTCCACCCTGGCGAAGGTCGTGGCGCCGCCGACGACCCGCGAGGACTGCTGCCAGGCCAGCGCGCCCGACACGATCAGCGCAGCAAGACCCGCCGCGAGCGCGAGCGGCCCGCGGGCGCGCCACGTCGCGGCCGGCGCGACCTCGCCCACCGCGGCGGTCGGGGCAGGCGACGTCGATGTCGGAGGCGGCGGCATCGAGACCTCACGCGAAGACTCCAGCGACGCGCGCCACTGCGCATGGACGGCCGCGCGGATACGTTCGCGTGCCTGCGCCGTGGGCGGCTCGGGGCGCCTGGCGTCGCGCAGCACGCCTGCGATCAGTGCGTCTGGATCGTGTGAGTCGTCGCTGCTCATGCCGCTGTCCGGTGTCCGTTATCGACTATCCGATCGACTATCCGATCGACGATCCTGCGCGAACCACCCGGCATCGATGCCGCGGGCCGCGAGCGCCGAGCGCAGCGCCACCCGCGCACGCTGCAGCAACGACTGGGTCGACTCGAAGCTCGCCCGCAGCCGCTTCGCGATCTGCTCGACGCTCATCTCCTCGAGATATTTCCATTCGAGCACCTCACCGTACCGACCCGGCAGCCCGTCGAGCACCTCGCGCAGCAGCTGCGCGCGCTCCTCGGCCTCGGGTGCCGCGGCCGGATCCGACCGCGGGTCCGACACTAGGTTCTCGACCCGCTCGCGCACCCGCGTATCGGCGTCGAGGCTGACCGTGCGCCCGGCATCGCGCCGCGCGAGTTCGCCGAGGTCGGCGAGTTCGTTGCGGCAGATCTGCGCCAGCCAGGTGAACAGTGCCGCGTCGCCGCGAAAACCGTCGAGGCCGCGCAGCGCCCGGATCAGCGTTCTCTGCACCGCCTCCTCCGCCTGGTCGGCATTGCCGCGCGTACGCGACATCGCAAACCGGTGTAGCCGGACGAAATACTCATCGAAGAACTGACTGAAGCCCGACTCGTCGCCGGCTTTCAGCCGCGCGACGAGCTGCCGATCCTGTTCATCCATGGTCGGCATGAGGTTAGACGGGCGCGATCGGCGAAATCAATCTGGGCACGCGGGAAACCCCTTCATAGGCAGGCACTTGCGCCGGTGACCCGTGAGGTCGCCGAGGGCGCACCGGGGCCACGCCGCGAACACCCGGGCCGCCCGGACTGCCCTGCCGCAGGTCACCAGGGCAGTTCGCTGCCGTCGTACATCCAGAAGCGTCCGGCCCGAGCAGCGTCGAGGCCGGCAATCACGTTGCGAATACCGGCGGCACTGGTCGCCGCGTCGATGTCGGCGCGCGGCCCGCCCATGTCGGTGCGCACCCAGCCGGGGTGTATCGGCGCGGCGAGGATGCCATGACTCTTGTGCAGGTCGATCGACAGCGATCGCATCACCGCGTTCAACGCGGCCTTGCTGGCCCGATACGCGTACAGGCTGCCGAGGGTGTTGCGCGAGATCGAGCCGATCTCGCTCGTCAGCGCGACGATCTTCCTGTGCTTCGACGCCGCGACGTGCTCGACAAAAGCCTCGGCCATCTTCATCGGGCCCATCACGTTGACGCGAAACACGTGGTTCCAATCGTCGAAGTCAGACGTCCCGAAGCGGCCGAAGGCGATGCCCTCGCTCGCGAAGCTGCCCTGCCCCATCGTGCCGGCGCTGTTCAGCAACACGTCGATCGGGCGCTGCGCGAGCCGCGTGGCGAGCGCATCGACCGTCGCAGGCTCGTCGAGATCGACGGTGTGCAGCTCGACGCGGCCGCCGCTGCCCTGCGCCAGCGTCATCAGCGCGGTGGCCAGTGCGGGTGCGCGCACGCAGGCGAGCACAGTCCAGCCGTCGGCCGCGTACTGGCGTACCAGTTCGAGTCCGAGTCCACGGGCGGCCCCGGTGACGAGAACCGTCGGCATCGTCGAATCTCCGTGGGTTAGGATCCGCGCAATCTTACGCGCCCCCGGCGCAGCCGCGAGACCGACGCTTCCGATGCCCACGTTCCCCGACCGCTACCGAAAGCTCGTGATCCACGCGCTGACGGGCGACTTCCGCAGCGCGACCTCCGTGACGACCGAGGCCTGGGCCGATCCGGAGCCGGGACAGGTGGTGGTCCGCAACCGCTACGCCGGCTGCAATGCGATCTTCGACAAGAACCTGTGCCGCAATGCCATCCGCTACGTCGACGTGGTGCCGCCCTACGACATGGGCATCGAGTCGGTCGGCGAAGTCGTCGCGGTCGGGTCCGGCGTGACGGCGCTGCGCGAAGGCGATGCCGTCGCGACCACGCAACTCGGCACCGGCTATCGCGAATACCAGCGCGTGGCGGCCACGCGCGCGATTCCGATTCGCGCCGCGACGCCCGAGATCCTGACGCTGATCCCGACCGGCATCTCGGGGATGGTCGGCCTGGAGCGGGTCGGCGAGCTGCGCGGCGGAGAGACCGTCGCGGTATCGGCGGCGGCGGGCGGCCTGGGGCACATCGTCGTGCAGATCGCGAAGCTCGCGGGCTGCCACGTGATCGGCCTCACCGGCAGCGACGACAAGGTTGCGCTGCTGCAGGCGCTCGGCGTCGATCGCGTGATCCAGTACCGGCGCGAGGACCTGCGCACGGTTCTGGGGGCCGAGTACCCGAAGGGCATCGACATCGCCTATGACTCGGCGGGTGGCGAGATCTTCGATGCGTTTCTCGATCATCTCGCGATCCGCGGGCGGCTGGTGATCAGCGGCCATACCTCCGACTTCGACAAGACGATCGAAAACGTCGCGCAGCCCCGCATCTATCGCAAGCTCTACTGGAAGTCGGCCTCGGTGCGTGGCTTCCAGAACCAGGCCTTCCCGGAATTCTTCGACGCTACCGCGCGTCGGATCCTCGACCTCTACTACGGTGGGCGGCTCGAGGTGCTGGTGGATCCGACGCCGTTCGTCGGACTGCAGACTGTCGCCGATGCGTCGGAGTACGTGCTTGCAGGCCGCAACGCCGGCAAGGTCGTCATTCGCCTCGACGACTGACGAGCGCCGCGCCGCGCAGCGTCGAGCCGATCGGCCCGGGCGGCGATCCGGACTCAGTCGGCGGCGGCGGCGGCAACGACACGATTCCTTCCCTGATGTTTGGCGCGATATAGCGCAGCATCGGCCTGCCTCAGTGCCGCGTCCCATTGCGCCTCGCCGCGGACGGCGCCGACCGCGGCCACGCCAAGGCTGGCGGTCACGTGCCAGGTCTCGCCGCCGGTCGAGAACTCCTCCGCCTCGAGCTCGCTGCGGATGCGTTCCGCGGCGTGAATCGTCTGCACGTGGTTGGCGCCCGGACAGAGCACGACGAATTCCTCGCCGCCGAAGCGCCCCGCCGTATCCCCGGTACGAATCACACGGCGCAACACGCGCGAAACGCGCTCGAGCACGATGTCGCCAGCGTGATGGCCGCGGACGTCGTTGATCTTCTTGAAGTGGTCGAGGTCGACGAACACCAGGCCGAACGGCCGCGAGTGGCGCGCCGCACTCGACCACTCCTGTTTCAGACGCTCCAGCAGGTGGCGCCGGTTCGGCAGCCCGGTCAGCGAATCGGTCAGTGCCACCGAGGCGAGCTGACGGTTGGCAACCTCGAGCTGGGCATTCAGCCCGCGCAGCGCACCCGCCTCCTGGGCCAGCTGCCGTTGCAGCCCGACGACCCGGCATCCGGCGCGCAGCCGCGCCTCGAGTTCGCGGCGCACCACCGGCTTGGTGAGGTAGTCGTCGGCACCGGCTTCAAAGGCCTGCACCAGCTTGTTCTCGTCTCCGAAGCCGGTGAACACGATCACGTAGCAGCGATCGTGGGCGTGCGACGAGCGCAGCGCCTGGCAGAGGCCGATGCCATCGAGCCGCGGCATCACGAGGTCGGTGACGACGATGTCCGCAGGTTGCAGACGCAGCGCCTCCAGCGCCGCCTGGCCATCAGCGACCGCGCGCACCTCGAAGCCGAGCGCTTCCAGCAATCGCGTCAGCACGAGGCGCTGCGATTCCGTGTCCTCCGCCAGCAGCACGCGCAGTCGGGTCGCGTGGGCATGCGGCAGCGGCGCGACTGCCGGTTCGCTCGCCGCCGTCGACGCAAGAGCGGTGGTCGGCGGACCGCCCTCGTGCAGGGCCAGCAGTTCCACGGTGGACGTGTCGCGCGTCTCGACTTCGAGTGCCTCGCTCCACTCGCGCCAGGCCTCGATGACTTCCGGCAGGATCCGCTCGAAGTCCGCGCCGGACAGCCCGAGTCGTTGCAGCAACGGGCCGGCACTCACGGCAGGGGGCTCCGCCAGCCGTCGACCCGCAGCGCGGCCGTGGCACGCTCGAAGTCCACCCACTGTCGGTCGAGCTCCGTGAACCCCTCGGCGAGTCGCGGCGACAGTCCGTCCACCGCTTCGCTTTCCAGACATGCCGCAATCCGACAGACGCGCCCGGCGCCGACGTTGGCGGCTGCGCCCTTCAGCGTGTGCGCCAGGTTCCGTATCGCCCACGGATCGCCGAGTTCGATCGCGTTGCGCAGCGCCTCGCGCAGCGCCGGATACTCGTGCAAGAACGCTTCGAGCACGTCGCGGGCGAGGTCACGGTCCGCCATCGCCCGTTCGAACAGCCCCGCAAGGTCGAGCACCGGCAGATCTTCGAGATCCGCGGACGCTTCGCAATGCGGGGCGTGCTCGCCGGTGATGCCCGGTGCGCTGTT
>JAYTNX010000254.1:0-2125 GCA_043748075.1 Pseudomonadota bacterium | reverse complement strand
TTGCTCGGCTTCACGGTTGCCGACCGCGTGCGCCGGATTCCTGGCGCGGTCGCAACCCGGTCGGCCGAGTCCTACACCGCAGGGGTGTGGCGGCCGGCTGCTCGGCAAGCGGGCTTTCGTGCTGCTGCCGACTCAGGAGACTTTCAGTTCGGCGAGTTCGAACGTGCCGGGCATCTGCGCCCAGGTTTCCTTGACGATGATGAAGTCGTCGCTCCAGGTCCAGAGCCGGAACGGTGCCTCGAGGCCGAGCAGCTGAGCGGAGAAGGCGCGGCAGCGGAATGAGCCCGCCGGCACGCTGATGTCCTCTACGCCGAGGTAGCTCAGGTCGAGGTCGAAGGTCTCGATGCCGATGCGCTCGTTGCCGATCATCTCTTTCGAATAGGTGATGCTGTTCGCGAGTCGCTGCACCTCATGTGGCCGCGACAGGTCGAACAGCGCCGACCAGAAGCCGTCATTGAGGATCGGGTGTGCGCCGAAGGCCGGCACCGGACCGGTGTGGGCATGGCGATGCGCCTGCGCGTGGCCGTCGAGGTCGAGGGAGTGGCAGGTGACCTCGTCCGCGGCGAAGCGGAACCAGCCGGCGCCGAGCGAGCGGCCCTGGTGATTGATGCGCAGATACGCGTCGATGGGACGCCAGTCGGCGCCGAGGGTCAGTGTGACGTCGCGCACCAGGCCGACGTCGTTGAAATGGCATTCGCAGCGCGCGGTGCGGCTGCCGTCGGGATAGCGCGACACGGAAAACCACTCGCTGCCGGTTTCGTTGCGCGCCAGGTCGAGGTAGGCGATGCGTCCGCGGATGTCGTGTCGCTGCATGGCTGGTTTCGTTCTCCGGAGTGAGGTCGCTAACCTAGCGCAAGCGCACGGCCGGAGGACGGACAGGCGGGAGAAAGTATGATGGCGCTCCGAGAAGCCCGAAAGCGCGAGAAGCCCGAGGAGACCGCCATGGCTGCCGTACTGTCCCCGCTCGATCCGGTTCGTGCACATCCGATCGTTGCGGTGACGGCAGGGCGGGTCGTGCAGCGCGATGACACGCTGGCCGTCGAGGAACCGCTGGAAATCCGCCTTTGTATCGACGCGGGCACGGGCGCCGGCGCTGGCGCTGGCGCTGGCGAGCGCAGCGTACCGGTCACGGTCACGATGCGCACTCCGGGTGCCGATGCCGAGCTCGCTCTCGGCCTGCTGATCGCCGAGCGAGTGATCGACGGACCGCGAGATGTCGCCGCCTTTCGTCACTGTGGCCGCCACGGCAACGTGCTGAAGGTGCAGCTGGCCGTGGGCGTCGAGCCCCGCATCGGGCAGCTGGCGCGCAACTTTGCCTCCACCGCGAGTTGCGGTCTCTGCGGCAAGGCCACGCTCGAGGCCGTGATGGGCGGAAGCGGGGGCGGGCGCGAGCCAGCACCCACCGCGACGGTGGCGCCCGCCGTTCTGCACCGCCTGACGCGCGGCCTGCGCGACGCGCAGCCGCTGTTCGACAGCACGGGCGGACTGCATGCCGTGGGCGCGTTCTCGTGGAGCGGGGAGCGTCTCGCGCTGCGCGAAGACATCGGCCGTCACAACGCGTTCGACAAGCTGGTCGGTGCGATGCTCGGCGCCGGCTGCGCCGACCTGTCGCATTGCATCGTCGCGCTGAGCGGGCGCGCGGGCTTCGAACTGCTGCAGAAGGCGGCCGTCATCCAGGTGCCGATCGTGGTTTCGGTCGGTGCGCCCTCGAGCCTGGCGGTGGAACTCGCCGAGCGTTGGGGCATCACGCTGGTCGGCTTCCTGCGGGAGTCGAGTTTCAACGTCTACACCCACCCCCAGCGGCTCGCGCTCGACGCTGCCCGACTCGTGAGACCGTCATGAGCGGTCGAGACACTGCCGGCATCGAGTCGTACGACGCGCCGGCGGGTGGCTGGGATGCGCTCGCGGCAACCGGGCGTATCGTGCGCGAACAGGGCGCGCCGGGCGCCAGCACGCGCGCGTTGCTGAAGACCAACCAGCCCGACGGCTTCGACTGTCCCGGCTGCGCCTGGCCGGATCCGTCGCACACCTCGTCGTTCGAGTTCTGCGAGAACGGTGCCAAGGCGGTCGCGTGGGAGACCACGTCGCGCAGCATCGGCGCGGATTTCTTCGCGACGCATACCGT
>JAYTNX010000253.1:0-5649 GCA_043748075.1 Pseudomonadota bacterium | reverse complement strand
GTTGTCTTCCCCGGTCAGCGTCAGCGCAAACGGCTGCGGCTCGATGTTGCCGCGGTCGGCCTTGGGCGCGTCCATCGCAAGTTCCGGCAGCACGCGCAGCTCGAGGGCGGCTGGCGAGTCGGGAAGCGTGACGACCGCGTCGACGGTGGCGGCGCTGCGCAGGCGCATGATCGTGTGAACGCTGCCGCGAGGCAGCACCGAACCCTTCAAATCGGGCAGCGACGTCGGCGCCGACGCGAGCAGCGCACCGACGTCGCTGCGGGTGGCGTTCCAGAGCGATACGCCGATCGTCACGACCGCCAGGCTGGCGGCGAGTACTAGAAGCCGCATCCGGCCCGACCACCAGGACGTGCGCAACAGCGACCCGAGCTGCCCGTTGGCGCGCAGCCCTGCGAGGCCGGACATCATCTGCGCGCCCTGTTCGATGTCGCGAAGGATCTCCGGATGCTCAATCCAATACGCCTCGAACCGCCGGGCCTCCGTTTCCGAGAGGCCGCCGGCGAGATAGCGTTCGACCCAGTGGTCGCTGTCGATCTCGATTCGATTCACGTGGCGCCCTCCGTCACCGTACCGATGGAGATCACGATCACCAGTAGCGCAAGGCCCAGCAGGTCCCAGCGGCTGCAGCCGCTGCGCTCGACCAGTTCGCGCAGGCGGTCCCGGGCGCGGTAGATCACGCGGTCGAATTGCGGGCCCGTCAGGTCGAACGACTCGCAGATCTGCATCTTGTCTTCGTCGTCGAGGTAAAAACGCACCAGAACCTCGCGGTCGCGAGGGCTGGGGAGGCCCTGCAGCACGTTCCGGACTAGCTCGCGCATGCCGGCCTTCTGCGACTGCTCGACCGGCTCCAGGCCTGAATCCGCGGGTAGCGCGTCGATCGGCCCTTCGTTGCCGCCGCGCGTGCGTGCATTGCGACGATGGTTGCGCAGGTGATTCATCGCCGTGCGAAACACGAAACCCGCAAGCACCTCAGGTGCCACCGGCGTTCCGGCTTCCAGCTTGGTCAGTGCCGTGACGATGGCATCGTGCAGGACGTCGAGCGCCAGCTGACGATCGCCGATGCGGCGCATCAGCAGCGCGACCAACCCGGGATAGTGCTGGCGCAGCGCCTGCTCGACCGCGGCGGGATCCGTCCGCTTCACCCGCGAGAAGGGCCCGACCTTCGTCGCGCCCGCGGCGGCAACGAGTTCCTTTTCGCGGAGCAGTCGGTCAGAGTGTGCGCTCACGGTGCCCGATTATATGCCGAGCCGCCGCCGCGCGTTCCCGATCGTACTCGCTGCCTGCTGGCCCGGCCTCGGGGTGCTGGTCGGCTGCAGTCCGCGCGATGGGCTGCTGGCGTCGCGAGCCGACATCGAAGTCTCCGGCCAGCCCGGCGCGCGTCCGCCCGCGGATATCCCCATCGTTTGTCGCGCCGGTCAGACTTGGCTGGCGCGCCTCGAGCAGCACGACTTCGATGCGCGGCTGGAGCTGCGGGACGCGGCCGGCACGGTCCTGGCCGCCGTCGCCGGGCCGTCGCGGGGCGGCGGGCGCGAATACCTCTTCCGCGAGCCGGCGAAGGGCGAGGCTGCAAGCCTGCGCGTCGTCGCGGTCAGCCCGGCGCCGTCCACCGCGAACTACCGTATCCAGGTGTACTGCCTGGCCAGCCCATCGCCGGCCGACGTCGCGGGTGCTCTGAGGGCGATGACCGTCGCGGGCGATCCGGGCCGCAGCGCCGATCGCGGCCGCCGCGACAAGGCTGTTACACAGTACGAGGACGCGGAACGCGTCTGGATCCGCCGTGATGAGCTCCGGCTTGCGGCCGATGTGGCGCTGCAGCTCGCGGGCCTGCAGTACTACGAGCGGCAGGACTGGCGGCAGGCGTTGATGGCGGCGCGGCGCGTGACGAGCGGTTCTGGGGCGTCGCGCGATCCCGAACTACGCGCCGATGCACGACTGCTTGAAGGCGCCACCGATCTGGAGCTCGCTCGCGGCGGCCTCACCGTCAACAACGGCGGCAAAGGGGAAATAGGCGGAGTGACCGTTGACCCTTGGGCAGACGCTGTTGCCGCACTCCGTGAGGCCCAAGATCTCTACAGGCGCGCCGACAAACGCGCATCGGCGGCGCAGGCCCAGATCTACCTTGCAGGAGGTTTCTACGATCGAGGCGACTTCGATGCCGCCGTTTCGGGATACGAATCTGCGGCGAACACACTGCGTGCCGTCAATGCGACGGCAGACGAGGCACGAGTCGCACGAAACCTTGCTGCGGTACGCTTTGATCGCGGCGATTTTGTGGGTGCGGCGCGCGCCTATGAGTCGATCCTGGCGAAGATGCCAAGCACACCGAATAGTGGCCGTGCGAGCGCTTTGCAGAATATGGCCGTTGCCTACGCGGCAATCGGCGAGTTCGAACGTGCGCTGGTTGCGTTTCGCGAATCCCTCGACGTTGGCACCGCGCTCAGTGACGACGACTTGGTGGCGCGCGCTCTAGCGGGTCTAGGGGTCAACCATGCGCGCCTCGGACACCGCGACCTAGGGGTTACCTATCTGCGCGATGCGGTGGCGTTGAGCCGCCGGATCGGTCAGCAAGAGTCACTCGCGAGAGGTCTCCTACAGTTGGGCGACGTCTACCTGCAGCGCCATGACCTGATGAACGCTGAAGCCGCGCATCGCGAGGCAATAGAGTTGATCGGGCCGGGAGCGGCCCCCTCGTTGCGCGCTCGGTCATGGCTGGCACTGGGCACCGACCAGGCCGCGGCCGGGCAACACGCTTCGGCGATAAGCACCTTCTCCCGTGCACTTGGGGCGTTGTCACCGCAGTCCCATAGCCTGGTGGCACGTACTCTGGTGGCCCGTGCGACGTCCCGGCGTTTCATTGGAGCGCTCGCCGTTGCACAGGCGGACGCTGAGCAGGCCGTTATGCTGGCACGCGCCAACGGTGATCGCGAAGCGCTCATTGCCGCGCTGATAGAAGCCGCTCAAGTGTCCATCGGTCGCGGCGATCCCGCGTTGGCACTGCGTGCCGCCGATGCGGCGGTATCGGAGATCGAACGTCTTCCCACCGGTGCGGCCAATCCCGACAATCGACTCACGCTGCGCGCGCGACTGCGGTTGGCCTATGAGTTGCGCGTCCAACTGCTTGCTGAGGACGCCATGCGTGCGCAAGCTCGTGGCGACGACGAACGTGCGGGCTTTCGAAGACTTGAGGCGCTGCGCGCCACGATCGGTGGCGTTGCGTCGCAGCCGCTCGTGGGGGTACCGCCTCATGGCGCTCACGGTGGCGCCGATGCTCTCGAAGACACCTATACCCGTCTTGCTGCCCGGCGATACCGGCTCGAGGCGCTCGCCGAACGCAATTTAAAGCCGAGCCCAACGATGCGGGCACTCGAGCGCGAAGTTGCGCTGTTGCGGACGCAACTCGCGACCAGCCCCGAATCCGGCTCCAAAAATCTGCTGTCGAGGCCCGAACGGTCGATAGTGCCACCAGCGACGGTAGCGAAACTCGGCGCGCCCGTTGATTTGTCGTCCGACGTGGCTGTGATCACGTACTGGCTCGGCGCGACGCGGAGTTGGGCGTGGATCGTCACGCGGGGAGGCGTCGAAATGTATGCGCTACCGCCCCGCGCAACCATCGACGCGACCGTCGCTCGATTGCTTCGGCGAATTCGCGCGGTCGGGTCCGGCACTGCGACGACTGCGTCTGCAATGGAGGCGCTGGAGCGTCTGGTCCTGCCGTTGCCAAGGACCGGTGGCTGGTCTCCACACTGGCGTGTCGTGCCGGACGGCTCGCTCGGCGCCGTACCGTGGCCGCTGATAGCGGGTCGACATGGCATCGAGTCGGTGAGCCTCCTGCCGTCTGCCGGATCGCTGTTTACGCGAATTCCCGAACCTGCGAAGTCTGCGCGAGCCGGTGCGCTACGGATCGCCCTGTTCGGCGACCCCATTTTCGGCGCTGACGACGCGCGCATCAGTGCGCGCGGAGCGGCAAGAACACCCCACAGAGTCGCTACGATGCGGGCATCCGATGTGGATCCACGCGAGCTCGCGCGACTGCCGGGCACGGGTGTTGAGCTGGCGGCGATCGCCCATCTCGCCGGCGATGCCATCGTCGTGCAGGCCATTGGTCTGGAGGCGACGCGTACGGCCCTGCTGCAGTTGCCGCCCGGTCGGGTCGACGTGTTGCATGTCGCGACGCACGCAACCATCGATGCCGAGATTCCCGATCTCGCCGCACTTGTGATGACGCGGATCGACGCCGCCGGAAATAGTCAGTCTGGAAACGTACGGGCGCACGACATCCTTGGGATGCGGGCGGCGCCCGATCTGGTCGTCCTGAGCGCTTGCGATGCGGCGGCGGAACCTGCTGGGTCTGCCGAGGGCCGCATGAATCTCGTGCGTGCTTTTCTCGCGAACGGAGCCCGCCACGTCGTTGCCAGTCTGTGGGAGACCAGCGATGCGAGTGCCGTCGAGTTGATGACACAGTTCTACGACGGCCTGCTACTGCGCGGACTCGATCCCGAGGCTGCGCTGGCTCGGGCCCAGAATGCGCTCGCCAGTTCCGAACGCTGGCGTGCACCCTTCTATTGGGCGGGTTTCGTCGTCACGCGTGCGTCCCCATGAACGATCCGCGACTGCGTCTGGAGCCCATCGCGTGGTTCGCACCCACGGACGATCGGCGCGACCCGTGGGTTACGGTGGGACTACCGGCGCCCTTGCTCGAACATGCTGCGCGAACCTGCTATCTCGTCGGCGTCACTGCAATTGCGTCCCGTCGCGCACGCCGCGTGCTGCTGCACCACCAAACCTACGGTGCTTGGAATAGCCTGTGCGGCGACGAGCCGTTCCGCGAACAGCCGGTGGTACTCGAGCGGGAGGGCGATCTATCTGTCGGATTCGGCTATTCCGGCTATCTCGTCAGCCCGGACACAGTGCTGACGTGTTGGCATGGGTGGGAAAATTTTTCTAGACGCGCGCAGGTTGCGGTATTTGGCTATGCCGCCAGCGCGGACTCTCACATCTCCACGGAATTGCCCGCAGCCCAAGTTCTGCCCGTCGCTGCGTACCCGGAGACGCGTCCGCCGCCGGCAATTGAGCGGGGCTCGTGCAGCGGGGATTGGGTTCTGCTCAGGCTGGAGCATCCCGTTACGCACCTCGGGACGCTCGCTCCGCTGCACATTGAGGCGCCGCTGCGAGGACGTGCTGTGTACACGCTGGGTCATCCGGGCGGACTACCGCTGAAACTGGCGGACCGAGCGAAGATTCTGAACGTCTCGGACGGCGCTTTCAGCACGGATCTAGACACTTTTACGGGCAACTCCGGCTCGCCCGTATTTGACGCCGAAAGCCACGCGCTTGTCGGACTGGTGGTCGAAGGTCAGAAGGGCCAAGGTGACTTCAAGCCGTCGCCCGCGCGTCGCTGCTACGTTGCGAATCGCATCGAAGGCGACGCAAGCGGTCAGCTCAGCGTGCCGTCGGGCTGCTTCGCGCCCGACGTTACCCGCTGAGTCTCAACCCGGATCGAGGTGAATCTCGCCCTCATGCTGACGTGAAGTGCAGCTCGCCGCGCCCGCCGCAGGCTCCTCGCCACAGACCGCGACACGCGCCCGCAGCTTGCACTGCCCTAGCCCGTCGGCGTCGTACTTGCGGATCTTCACGATCAGCCAGTGGATC
>JAYTNX010000252.1:0-3495 GCA_043748075.1 Pseudomonadota bacterium | reverse complement strand
GCGGCGCTGGACGCGCAGGCCGGCGCTCTCAATCGCCTGCCGATCCTGCTGCTGTGCGGCCGCGCGTTGGGCGCGCCGGAAGGCCTTCGCCATGCGCACCAGATCGTGGCGTTCCGGCTTCGCCACCAGACCGGAGAGCGTCAGCAGCTCGCGCCGATCGTCCTGCGTCAGCCGAGTCAGGCAGCCGCGATCCGCCTGGACGGCCTTCAGTACCCGCAGGCAGGCGGCCAGGTCCTCCGCAGAGAAGGGCGCGTGGGGAGTGTCGTCCGTCACGCGATTGCTATACGGCCGCGAGGACCTTGTCGATGTCGGACGCGTCGTGGCGTTCGGGCAGATGGGTCGCGGCGTCTCCCCAGGCGCGATTGACGGTGCGGCCGCGGCGCACCGCGGGGCGTGCGGCGATCGCATCGGCCCAGCGGATGACGTGGCGGTACTCATGAACGGCGAGGAACTCGCCTGCGCCGTACATCTCGCCCTTCACCAGGCCGCCATACCAGGGCCAGACGGCCATGTCGGCGATCGTGTAGTCCTCGCCGGCGAGGTAAGCCGTCTCGGCCAGACGGCGGTCGAGAACGTCGAGCTGGCGCTTCGCCTCCATCGCGAAGCGGTCGATCGCATATTCGATCTTCGTCGGTGCGTAGGCATAGAAATGGCCAAAGCCGCCGCCGAGGTAGGGGGTGGAGCCGACCTGCCAGAACAGCCAGGAGAGGCATTCGGCGCGATGGGAGCGATCGGTCGGCAGGAACTCGCCGAATTTTTCCGCGAGATACACCAGGATGGCGCCGGATTCGAACACCCGCACGGGCGTCGGCATGGAACGATCGAGCAGGGCGGGAATCTTGGAGTTCGGATTGACGCCGACGAAGCCGGAGCCGAACTGGTCGCCGTCGTTGATGTTGATCCTCCACGCGTCGTAGTCGGCGCCCGCGTGCCCCCGTGCGAGCAGCTCTTCCAGCATCACCGTGACCTTCACGCCATTGGGCGTGCCCAGGGAGTAGAGCTGCAGCGGATGGCGCCCGACCGGCAGCGGCTTGTCGTGGGTCGCGCCCGCCACGGGGCGATTGATCTTCGCGAATCGGCCTCCGCTTTCCTTGTTCCAGGCCCAGACTTTCGGCGCTACATAGACGTCGGTATCGGTCATGAATCGTATTCCTGCGCAGTGCGGCCCGGCCGGGCCGGCATTTCAGAACAGCTGTCGCCCCACCCACCATGCCAGCGCGGCCATGAACGCCGAACAGGGAATCGTCAGCAGCCAGGCGAGCACGATGTCGGCAAACACACCCCAGCGCACCGCATTGGGGCGGTTGGCGGAGCCCACGCCGAGAATCGCCCCGGTGATGGTGTGGGTGGTCGAGACGGGAACGCCCAGCCCCGTGGCAGTGAACAGCGCAATGGCGCCGCCGGTTTCGGCAGCAAAGCCACCGACAGGCCGAAGCTTGGTGATGCGCTGGCCCATGGTCTTGATGATCCGCCAGCCGCCGAACAGCGTGCCTGCGGCGATCGCCACGTAGCAGGAGACGATGACCCAGCCGGGGAGGTGGTCCCGGGTGGTGACGCCCGCGCTGATCAACAGCAACCAGATGATGCCCATGGTCTTCTGCGCGTCGTTGCTGCCGTGACCGATGCTGTACAGCGCGCTCGACAGCAGTTGCAGGCGACGGAACCAGCGATCGACGGTTCGCGGCGTTCGCCTGAAGCAGATCCACGACACCGCGACCATCAGCAACGCGCCGAGTGCAAAGCCGATCAGGGGGGACAGCACGATGAACAGCGCGGTCTTGCCGATGCCGGCGCCGAGCAGGGGCGCGGTGCCCGCCTTGGCGACCGTGGCGCCGATCATGCCGCCTATCAACGCATGCGAAGAGCTGGAGGGCAGGCCGTAGTACCAGGTAATCAGGTTCCAGGCGATTGCTCCCATCAGCGCGCCGAACACCACGTACTGGTCGACGACGCCCGGATCGACGATCCCCTTGCCGACGGTCGCTGCCACCTTCAGCTCGAAGATCCCGAACGCGACGAAGTTGAAGAACGCCGCCCAGAAAACGGCCTGCAACGGCTTCAGCACGCCCGTGGAGACCACAGTGGCGATCGAGTTCGCCGCGTCATGGAAGCCGTTGAGGAAATCAAAGGCCAATGCCAGCAGCACCAGTCCGATCAGCACCGGCAGGGCGATCGAGCCATCCAAGGGTGCGTCAGCCGTTCTCGAGCACGAGGCTCTCGATCAGGTTGGCGACGTCCTGGCAGCGATCCGTGGCCTCTTCGAGCAACTCATAGACCGCCTTCATCTTGATCAGTTGGCGCGTGTCCGCCTCGGTACGGAACAGGGTGGAGATCGCGGCTCGCATGACGCGGTCGGCGTCGGATTCCAGTTCGTCGATCTCGCGGCAGATCGTGAGGATTGCGGGTGCATTGGACATGGCGTCGAGCAACGTCACCGCTGCATTCAGGCGCTCGCAGCAGCGCCGCAGGGTCTCGGCCAGCTGGCGCGCTTCCGGCGAGATCGTCCGGATATCGTAGAGAATCATCGATTCGCCCGCGTCCTGGATCAGGTCCAGCACGTCGTCCATGCGCGAAATCAGGCGGTGGATGTCGTCGCGATCGAACGGCGTCACGAAGGTGGTGTGCAGCAGCGCGATCGTGTCGCGGGTTACCCGGTCGGCCTTGTGCTCGAGCGTCTCGATCAGGTCACTGTACTTGCCGCGCGCAATCGGGTCGTCGTAGTGCGCGAGCAGATCCACCATGGCGGTGCCGCCATCGCGTACGTGGCCCGCATGCTCATTGAAGAGCGCGAAAAACCGCGCTTCGCGCGGCATCAGGCGCGAGATGAACTTCATGCCGCCTCCCCCAGATCCGCGCGATGCGGCGGGCCGGTGGCCAGTCTAGCCCGCATTTCCCACCGCCCCTCGGTTTTTCCCGGGACGGCGAATCGGATCCAGGGGTCTCATCGCTCGGTGCCGCAAAGGTCGGTCCGATCGTATCGAGGCATTTTTCATCCGAGGAGGCCCGCCGTACCGGTCCAGGATGCAGCCCAGTGAGGCATGCTTGCGGTACACAGCGCTACCAGCGCACCACTCGATCATTCTGTTTCAAAGCACGGGGGCTCGCACAATGAAACCCATGGGGCGTCGAGGCATTCTCGCAGCCGCGGGATTGGGGCTTTTTTTGCCGGGGAAGTGGTCAAAGGCGTTTGCGGATGACGGCAGATCACCGGCAGCAGTGTCAACTGGGCCGGATGTTGCTCCTGCTGCGATTGCCAGCGACCCGTCGCGGGTGCGTGTCAGGAGGGGCTATACCGATTGCCGCTTTGGACAGCTGCACTACGTTCGCGCGGTGCCCGCGAAGGGCGTAGGAAGCAAGCCACCACTCGTGCTGCTTCATCAAAACCCCTCGTCCTCGGTGGAATATGACGCTCTGCTGAGGGCAATGGGCACCGATCGGGAGGTCGTGGCATTCGATACGCCGGGAAACGGCATGTCAGACTGGCCGCCAGAGCCT
>JAYTNX010000251.1:0-1889 GCA_043748075.1 Pseudomonadota bacterium | reverse complement strand
ATGATCGAGGGTCTCTCGCCGACCGACCCGATCACGGGCAGTGCCCACGACCTGCCGTTCTCGCTGCCGCGCAACCTCGACGAGGCGATCCGCGGACTTCGCGAATGCGACCCGCTCATCGAGATTCTCGGCGAGGCATTCGTATCGGCGTTCACGCTGGTGAAGGAAGCCGAATACGAGGTGTTCCTGCAGGTGATCAGCTCCTGGGAGCGTGAGCACCTGCTGCTGAACGTATGAGCGCCCGTCCGTGAAGCGCGCGTCGTGAGTCGCAGCACGGTCGAATGGCGCGCGCTCGACAGCGCGCACTACCTGCATCCGTTCACCGACCACAAGGCTCTCGCGGGGAAGGGCGCGCGCGTCATCACGCATGCCGAGGGCATCTTCCTGTTCGATTCGGAGGGCAACCGCCTGCTCGACGGGATGTCGGGGTTGTGGTGCGTCGCTCTCGGGTACGGTCGTCGGGAGCTCGCGGACGCGGCCTATCGGCAGATGCTCCAGCTGCCCTACTACAACAGCTTCTTCCAGTCGGCAAACGAGCCGGCGATCGAACTTGCCCGGGTGCTCGCGGAGGTCACACCGCCGCAGTTCCGGCGCGTGTTCTTCACTGGCTCCGGGAGCGAGGCCAACGACACGCTGGTGCGGCTCGCACGGCGCTATTGGGAGTTGCGCGGCGAGCCGCAGCGGAACGTGATCATCAGCCGCTGGAACGGCTACCACGGCAGCACGATGGCCGGCGCTTCGCTCGGCGGCATGAAGCCGATGCATGCCCAGGGTGGCCTGCCGATTCCGGGGATCGTGCACATCGGCCAGCCGTACTGGTTCGAGTGCGGCGGCGACCTCGACCCAGCGGAGTTCGGGTTGCGTGCGGCGCGCGAGCTCGAGGCGAAGATCCTCGAGCTGGGTCCCGAGCGCATCGCGGCCTTCATCGGCGAGCCGGTGCAGGGCGCCGGCGGCGTGATCATCCCGCCCGACAGCTATTGGCCCGAGATCCAGCGCATCGTCGACCGGTACGGCATCCTGCTGGCTTCGGACGAGGTGATCTGCGGCTTCGGGCGCACCGGACGCTGGTTCGGCTGCGAATTCTTCGGTACGCGACCCGACTTCATGACGCTCGCCAAGGCGATCACCTCCGGCTATGTGCCGCTCGGCGCCCTGATGGTGGCCGATCGTGTCGCCGACGTACTGATCGAGAAAGGCGGGGAGCTCGCCCACGGATTCACCTATTCCGGTCATCCAGTGGCCTGCGCCGTGGCGCTGGAGAACCTGCGATTGCTGCGCGAGGAGCGTATCGTCGAGCGCGTCCGCGACGAGCTCGCACCGTACTGGGGCAACCGCTGGCGCGAACTGGCGGCGCATCCGCTGGTGGGGGAGGCGCGCCACCTGGGGCTGTTCGGCGCCGTCGAGCTGGTGCCACGCAAGCCCAGCCGCAGGTTCTTCGGGTCGCGCGGCGAAGTCGGCCTTCGTTGCCGCGAAATCTGCCTGCGCAACGGTCTCGTGATGCGTGCGGTCTGGGACACGATGATCGTCGCGCCGCCGCTGGTGATCACGTGCACCGAAATCGACGAGCTGCTATCCAGAGTGGTGCGATCGCTGGACGAGTTGCAGGTCGAGCTGCGTCGCGACGGCCTCGCCTGAGCGGGCTTCTCACCCTGCGATCCACTGCTATATTGACTCCAGGGCACCCCACTTCCGTCGCCCGCCGACGTCGGAGACAGTCGAATGAAGACGAGCATACCGAACCCGATCCTTCTTCCTCTCGCGGCTGCACTGCTGCTGGCCGGCTGCGGCGGCAAGCCGCCCGCCACAGACGTGGCTCCGGGCGCCGCCGGCGCGCCCGCTGTCTCAGCTTCAGGCACAGCGCCCGCCACGACGGCCGACGGCAATGGCCC
>JAYTNX010000250.1:0-28086 GCA_043748075.1 Pseudomonadota bacterium | reverse complement strand
GTCGCGCCGCAGGTTTTCGAGCGGCTCGTCGTAATCGGCCGGATCCATGTCGGCGCCACGCATCATCACCTTGATCGGGTCCGGGATCGACGGGGGTTTGCGCACCCGCGGGCTGACCACGCCGAAGGGGATCAAGTAGCGGCTGTGGCGCTCGTAGCAGTCGATCTGGATGTCCAGGTCGTGCAGGTAGTAGAGCAGTTGCGGGTGGATACCCTGGACGTGGTAGCTCTCGTTGAAGGCATCCACCGAAGTCTTCCAGTTGCACTCCCATTCGACCGTGATGTCCCGCGTCAAGGCCATCCTCGACAGGTTGTAGGGATCGAGGTGCTGCGGGATCGGATCCAGGAAGTCACGCAGTGGCCCGGCAGTCCGGTCCAAGCTGAACCAGACGAATCCGCCCCAGCGGTCGCAGGGCAATTCGACGAGCCCGCGACAGGGCGGCGCGCCCTGCGGAAACGTGTCGAGATCCGGGATCCGCTTGAAGCGGCCATCCAGCTCGTATTCCCAGTGGTGATACTGGCACTTGAAACTGTCACCGCTGCCGAGGCCCGCCGGTCGCAGGCGATTGCCCCGATGAAGGCACACATTGTGGAACGCGCGCAGGCGCCCATCGCGCTGCCGTACCAGCAGCACGGATTCCTTGCCGATCTCGGTGCAGATGAAATCGCCCGGTTCGGGAACGTCGGCCTCGAACCCGCCCAGCAGCCAGACCTTGGTCCACATGCGCTCCCACTCGAGGCGCATGAACTCGGCGCAGATGTAGCGCTCCTTGGGTATCGGCTCATGTCCGAGCCCAGGATCCGGTGCCTTGGACGTCGGCGTGCCCGGTCCATCGTTCGCCGCAACACGACGAACCGGCTTGTATGCTGGGGAGCGAGAGCGTTCGGCGAGGGCGTCGCGCGCTGTCTTGTCGGGGTCGCTGTCCATCGGGCCATCGATCCTCAGACGCGCGCGGCCCAGGCGATGCCACGGCGCAGCAGTTCATGGAAGGCGGGTACCGCCCAGCTGCCGCGCTCGACCTGCGGGTACTCCGCCACCATAGGCTGCATATCGTAGCGCCCGCGGGCATGGCCGAGGGTGAGGTAGAGCACCTCGCCTTGCCCGGTCGCCTTGAGGTACATCACCGGCCGCGGTTCGTCGCGCTCCCAGTCGCTGTCGACGAAAGCCGGGGTCTGGCCCGCCCAGCGAGTGTGGAGCAGCACCTGCAGCGGCGGGTGCAGTTCAGAGAGATAGAGTTCGTCGTCGGCATCGAAGGCCGCGATGCCCGCCACCAGCGGATGCGCGGGGTCGGTGACCTCCACGCGGTACGGCACGATGGGCGGATGGGACAGGAACTGGCTGCCGAGGGTCTGCATCAGCAGCGGGGCGTCGCGCGGCGCGCGCCAGGCCTTGTCGGGTTTCGACCAGCGCAGCACCGAGTTCGTGCCGTGCAGCGCCAGCCATCGTCGGCCGCCCGCCACCCAGTTCCGCAGCCGCAGCGCCGTCGCGTCGTCCGGAACGACGTCGACGGTATAGGTCACCAGCACGTCGGCCGCCTCGATGACGCCGATGTCGCGGTAGTCCTCGCTCACGCGGGTACGGATGCGCTCGTGCTCACCCAGCAGGCGCAGCAGCTCGAGCCGCGCATGATCCATGTCGTGGTACTTGCCGCCCACGACGAGACAGGCGTTGACACGGGGCGGCAACATCGGCGCTCAGTACTGGACGCGCTTCGTATAGCCGTTGTCCGCGACCACATTGGCACCCGTGATGATCGACGCGGCAGGGCTCGCCAGGAAGGCCACGACGCGAGCCACTTCGCCCGGCTCGCCGAAGCGACCGTTCGGCATGGCGCGCAGCGTCGCATCGTGCATCTTCGGGTTGGTGCTCTTGATCATCTCCCAGGCGCCGCCTTCGAAGTAGATCGGGCCCGGCGAGACGGTGTTGACGCGGACGCTCTTGCGCCCGATGAACTGGGAAAGCTGCTTCGAATAGGTGATCAGCGCAGCTTTCATCGCGTTGTAGGCCATCGGCGCATAGAACGTCTCGAGCGCGTTGGTCGAGCTGATGATGACGACACTGCCGTGGCCGGACTTCTCGAGCTGCGGCATCAGAAACTCGCAACCGCGCACCGTGTGCAGCACGTCGACCTCGAAGCACTTCCACCAGTTCTTCTCGGAGTCCATCCCGCCGCCAGCGCTGACGTTGGGGATGAAAATGTCGCAGCCGCCGAGGTCCGCCACCGTGCGCTCCAGCCACGCCTTGTAGGCCTCAGCGTCACGGACATTGACCGCGCCACCGGAAACAGTGGTGCCACGGGCCTTCAGGGATCGGACGGTTTCTTCGACCTCATCCTCGCTCCGGGCGCAAAACCCGACGTCACAGCCCTCCGCCGCCAACAGTTCGACGATGGCGCGACCGATTCCCCGGGTGGCGCCGGTAACGATCGCACGCTTGCCGCGAAGTCCGAGATCCATGGCTTGCGCCTCCTGGGTGGGTCTGCTGCCCTACTGGATGGTCAGGGCGTTGTCGAGCAGCAGCTCGGCACCGTTGATGAAACGCGACTCGTCGGAGGCGAGGAACGCGACCACGTTCGCCACGTCGACCGGTCGGCCGAGACCTGGACCGCTCTGCGTGTAGTACTCCTCGGGAATGCCGAGCACACGGTTCGCCTCGGTGATCATCGGCGTGTCCGTTGCTCCGGGATGCAGCGAGTTGCAGCGGATGTTGTACTTCTGCATCTGGCACCAGATCGCAATCGATTTGGTCATGCCACGGACCGCACCCTTGGCGGCCGAGTAGGCGAAGAACACGGGATAGCCGAGATGCGTCGCGATCGAAGCCATGTTGATGATGGATCCGCCTCCGGAGGCGTTCATGGCCGGGATCGCGTACTTGCAACCGAGGAAGGTGCCTTCGTTCATCACCGCATTGTGCAGCCGGAACTGCTCCAGCGTGGTCGACTCCGGCGTGGCGGGAATGACCATGCCCGCGTTGTTGACCAGCACGTTCAGCCCGCCGAACTCACGGACGGTGCGCTCGATGACTTCCTGCCAACGTTGTTCGTCCCGCACGTCGTGCTGCATGAAGAAGGCCGCGCCATGTCGTTGCCGGTTCAGTTCGGCCGCGAGCGCTTCGCCTTCGATCGTCTTGACATCGGTGATGGCGACCCGCGCGCCCTCCTTCACCAGGATTTCACAGTCTGCCTTGCCGAGGCCCTGGGCGCCGCCGGTAACGATCGCGAATTTTCCCTGCAGGCGCGCCATGTCTCTGCCCCTCCGTGACCGAACCCGGGAGGAATTCCCAAGTCGATCTACGGTAGCAATCAACTGTGCCTGTTTCAATCATCTTTGACTTTTTCAGACAGGCGCGTCACTTTCTGGCGATACTAGCCACCGGCGTCGAGACGGGGTTCGGCGCGGTTGTTCCGGGTTTCGCAGAGGCTTTACGATCAATGAAGGCCCGATGAAGGCAAGAGACGAGGGCGCGCAGGAGCCGGCGGGCTGGCAGGCGCAGAAAAGCGCCGCCACCCGCAACCTGATCATCGAGGCAGCGATCAAGTGCTTCGTCGAGCTCGGCTACGCGCGCACCACGACGACCGCAATCGCGGACAAGGCGGGGCTGTCGCGGGGTGCGATGCTGCATCACTTTCCCTCCAAGGTGGACATTGTTCGCGCGGCGGTGGAACACCTGCACGCCAAGCGACTGAAGGCGTTCCGGCGCGCGGCGCAGCTGACACCGACAGCATCCGACCGCATCCGGGCGAACCTGGACGCCTACTGGCAACACGTGCGCCATCCGATGTTCGTCGCGTTCTTCGAGCTGGTGGTCGCCGCGCGCACCGACCCCGAGCTCGGGCGGATCCTGCGGCCGGCGCAGGAAGCGTTCGAGCAGGAGTGGCATCGCACCGCTCGCGAAGTCTTCACCGAATGGAACACGGATGACGAGACCTTCGACGTCGCGCTCGACCTGACCCGTTATGTGCTCGAGGGCATGGCCATCAGCTTCCTCGTGCACAAGGAGACTGAGCGCGACCGTCGGGTCGTCGACTATCTGGAAGGCAAACTGCGGGAACTCCGCTCGGCCCCGGCTCCCGCGTTGCCTGGCCGATCCTGAGGCCGAAGCGTGCAGGTCGCGGCGCCACCTTGGTTGGTCACCGAGCTGGTCGCGTGGCGTAGTACTGCTGCCAGGTGACCGTCGCTTCGGGGAAGTCGGCCGGCACCGGCGAATCATACGCCCGGTTGCGCAGCCGATCCTTGAGCAGCGCCGCGTAGTCCGCCGGTGCAACGTAGTAGAAGAACGCCAGCAACCTCGCGCGGAAGCGCCATCGTCCGCCCTCCCGCCGGTACTCGTCGTGGTACCGGATGGCAGCGAGCAGCGCGGCGCCGTTGCGGACCACCTCTGCGTGAGAATTGACCCAGCCGCGCGCCTGGTCTGGATTCTCCGCATCGAACTCGACGACGGAATCGTGCGTGTAGTGGAAACTGGGTCCGAGAACCGCGAACCGGCCGTGGAACTGATCGATCACTGCCTGCCTGCCGCGCGCGTCCATGCGCCCGTCCATCGAGCGGAAGGAGCAATCCAGCGTGAAACATTCGCCCAGTTTTTCGATGTCGCGGTGGTCGGCGTGGACGCCATAGAGCGCGACCAGGTCGCGAATAGCGTCCCGGCTCTCGAGCCGCCCGAGTCTCGCCTCGAGGCTGCTGGAGCCCATAGCCTGGTCGATCATGGTCGTACACCGCGGGGAGTGAGGGAGATGCTCGGAGTGACTGTGCAAAAAAGGCGATACCTGGAGGACCTGGCCGTGGGGGAGGCCGCCGAGTCGGCGCCGCACACCGTTGAATTGGAGGAGATGCTCGACTTTGCCCGGCGCAACGACCCGCAGTATTTCCATATCGATCCGGAAGCCGCAAGGGAGTCGATTTTCGGTGGGGTGATCGCCTCGGGGATCTATACGATGTCGATCTGGAGAAGGCTGGATCACGCCATCAGCCGGGACATTGCCTGGATCTGCGGAGTGGCGTGGCAGGATGTGCGCTGGCCGACCCCGACCCGCGCTGGCGATACGGTCCGCGCCCGATGGCAATGCGTCCGCCTGCGGCGCTCGTCCTCGGATCCGTCCCGAGGCGTGGTCGAGATGCGCTATACCCTGCTCAACGATCGTGACGAAACCCTCTTCAGTTGCCTGAGCATCAACCTCGTCGAGGTGCGTCCCTCTTGATGACTTCACCCATGACTCTTCATCACTGACACGAGGATGATTCGATGAAACTGGATACCGTGGAATTCACGCTGGCGGACGGTGTTGCGACCATCGCGCTGAACCGCCCGAACGCCGCCAACGCGTTCGACGTGCAACTCGCTGAGGACCTCTTTTCGGCTGCGAGCCATTGCGACGGCAACCCGGCCGTGCGCGCCATCATTCTGACGGGCAAGGGCAAGATGTTCAGTGGCGGCGGCGACGTGCCTGGCTTTGTGTCGGCGGGCGCCGGCGCCGCGGAAATGCTGCGCAATATCACCGCGCCGCTACACGCGGCCATCTCCCTGCTCGCACGCATGAATGCTCCGGTCGTCGTCGCGGTCAATGGCACTGCAGCAGGAGCAGGCTTCAGCGTCGCGCTCAGCGGCGACATCGTACTGGCCGCCCAGTCGGCCAAGTTCACGATGGCCTACACGCGGATCGGCGTATCCCCGGACGGCGGCAGTACGTTTTTCCTGCCGAGACTGGTGGGCACCCTGCGCGCGAAGGAACTGATGCTGTTGAACCCGCTGTTGACCGCCGACGAGGCCCTGGCGAAAGGTCTGGTCACGGCGGTGATCCCCGACGCGGATCTCACGACGCACGCCACCGGGATCGCCCTGCAGCTCGCGGCAGGCCCCACAGCCGCGTACGGTGAGCTCAAGCGACTCGTCGCGGACAGCCACGCGAACTCTCTCGAGACCCAGATGGGCCTCGAGGCACGCGCCATCGCGGGGCTGGCCGGCGGAACGAGCGACGCGCCGGAAGGTTTCGCCGCCTTCGTCGGCAAGCGCAAGGCGGTTTTTACGGGGCGCTGAAGCCGTGTCAGACATTCCGGCGGAACTGCCCGCCGACCGCGTAGAGCGCCCGCGAGATCTGCCCGAGTGAGGCGTACCGGACGGCGTCCATCAGGGCGCCGAAGACATTGCCACCGCTCGCCGCCAGATCCTGCAGCGTGTTCAACGTCGGCCCGGAGACCTCCGCGTTGCGGGCCTGGTAGGCGCGCACCGCCGCGACCTGAGCCTGCTTTTCGTCCTCGGTCGAGCGGATCAGCGCAACACCCTGGTGCTCAGCCGATCCACCGGCGTCGGACAGGAAGGTGTTGACTCCGACGATGGGCAGGCGGCCGTCGTGCTTGAGAGTTTCGTAGTAGTGACTCTCATCCTGAATCTTGCCGCGCTGGTACATCGTCTCCATTGCGCCAAGTACGCCGCCTCGCTCGCTGATCGACTCGAACTCGCGGTAGACGGCTTCCTCGACCAGGTCGGTCAGGTGTTCGATCAGCAGTGAACCCGCCCAGGGGTTCTGGTTCTTGTTCAGTCCCAACTCGCGGTTGATGATCAACTGAATCGCCACGGCACGGCGGACACTTTCTTCGGTAGGGGTGGTCAGTGCTTCGTCGTAGGCGTTGGTATGCAGCGAGTTGCAGTTGTCGAACAACGCGTACAGCGCCTGCAGCGTCGTGCGTGTGTCGTTGAACTGGATCTCCCTCGCGTGCAGAGACCGGCCGGAAGTCTGGATGTGGTACTTGAGCATCTGGCTTCGCGCGCTCGCCCCGTACCGCTCACGCATCGCGCGCGCCCAGATCCGACGCGCGACCCGGCCGATCACGGCGTACTCCGGGTCCATTCCATTGGAGAAGAAGAAGGACAGGTTCGGTGCGAAGTCGTCGATCTTCATGCCCCGGGAGAGGTAGTACTCGACGATGGTGAATCCGTTGGATAGCGTGAAGGCCAGCTGGCTGATCGGGTTCGCGCCTGCCTCGGCGATGTGGTAGCCGGAAATCGAAACGGAGTAGAAATTGCGGACCGAGTTCTCGATGAAATAGGCCTGCACGTCGCCCATCATCCGCATTGCGAATTCGGTCGAGAAAATGCAGGTGTTCTGCGCCTGGTCTTCCTTGAGGATATCGGCCTGCACCGTGCCGCGCACTTGTGCCAGTGTCTCGGCGCGCAGCCGCTCGTACTCTTCGCGCTCCAGCGCGAACCCGACGAGTTGCTCGCTGCACACTCCGAGCATCGCGAGGCCCGACCCGTCGTGGCCCTCGGGCAGTTCACCCTGGTACACCGGCAGCGCCTCGCCTCGGGCACGCATCGCCTCCCGGAGCGCGATGATCCGCTGCTGCGCGGCTTCCCACCGGGACTGCGCCTTGAGAAAGCGCTCGACCTTCTGGTCGATGGCGGTGTTCATGTACATCGCGAGGATCATGGGAGCCGGTCCATTGATCGTCATCGAGACGGAGGTCGTGGGCGAACACAGGTTGAAGCCCGAGTAGAGCTTCTTCATGTCGTCGAGGGTCGCGACCGACACCCCCGAGTTGCCGGTCCGGCCGTAGATGTCGGGACGGGTATCGGGGTCTTCGCCGTACAGGGTCGTGGAGTCGAAAGCGGTGGAAAGCCGCGTCGACTCCTGGCCCCGCGCCAGCAGGTGGAACCGGCGGTTCGTGCGCTCGGGTGCGCCCTCACCCGCAAACATGCGGATCGGATCCTCCTCCTCGCGCCGGTAAGGAAACACGCCGGCGGTGTAGGGATATGCGCCCGGCAGATTCTCGAGCTGGATAAACCGCAGGATTTCGCCCCAGCCCCTGAAACCGGGTGCGAGGATCTTGGGCAGCCTGTTCCGGCTCAGAGTCTCGACATAGTTGTCGCCGCGCAGCTCGCGGTCGCGGACCTTGTAGGAATACTGGTCGGCGGTGATCGCCTTCACCCGCGCGGGCCAGGCCCGCAATTCGCCCAGGCCTTCCGGCCCGACCGCCTCGAGTGCCGCGTCGTAGCGGGCGCGCAATTCGCGCAAGGTGTCGTCGACGGCGAGAGCCGTGACCCCGTACGGCTGCAACGGCGCCGGAAGCGCCGGATCGCGCAGCAACTCGAGTGACGCGTAGAGCGCACAGGCCTGGCGCGCCGCATCGACCCGCAGCTCGACCCGCTGCCGGGCAAGGCGACCGAGCCCGGCGATTTCGGCAAGGTAGCCGGCACGTGCGCCGGGGATCAGCGGGTCACGCGAGACGAACTCCGTGGGCCCGGGATCGGTGACGGTCCACTTGCGTCCGCCGACGCGCTTTTCGTCCAGGCGGCGACAGATGGCGTCGAACAGGCGATTCACGCCCGGATCGTTGAACCGGCTGGCGATCGTGGGATAGACCGGGACCTGCGCATCGGGAATTGCGATGCGATCGGGATGGTTGCGACGCCACTGCTTCTTCACGTCGCGCAGCGCATCCTCGGCGCCGCGGCGCTCGAACTTGTTGAGCACCACCATCTCGGCGAAGTCGAGCATGTCGATCTTTTCGAGCTGGCTGGCGGCTCCGTATTCGCTGGTCATCACGTAGATCGGCAGGTCGACGACATCGACGACCTCGGTGTCACTCTGGCCGATGCCCGCCGTTTCGACCACGATGAGATCAAAGCCGGCGAGCTGATAGAGGTCGATGACGTCCTTCAGCACCGCCGAGGTCGAGAGGTTGCGTCTGCGCGTGGCCAGCGAGCGCATGTAGAGGTTCGGCGCGGCGAGGCTGTTCATCCGGATCCGGTCGCCGAGCAGCGCACCGCCCGAGCGCCGACGCGTCGGATCGACGGCCACCACCGCGATCTGCGCGTCCGGGAAGAACCTCACGAAGCGCTGCAGCAGTTCGTCGTTGAGGGAGCTCTTTCCGGCGCCTCCCGTGCCGGTCAGGCCAATGACCGGCGCGCGGTGCCGGCGCGCCGCAATGGCGCGACGGACCTGATCGCGCAGCACCGAGTCGACGTCGTCGGAGCCCTCCAGTACCGTGATCGTGCGGCCGAGGTGCCGATGGTCCGTCGCCTTCAACGGACCCGCCACGTAAGCCGGTCGCGGGCGGCCCGAGACCCGCCGCGTGACATCCCGGATCATGCCAACCAGCCCCATCGTGCGGCCATGCTCGGGCGTGTAGATCTTCTCGATGCCGTGACGCTCCAGCGCCGCGATCTCGTGCGGGGCGATGGTGCCGCCGCCGCCCACGATGACCCGGATGTGCTCGCAGCCACGTTCGCGCAGCATGTCGACCATGTAGGCGAAGTACTCGTTGTGCCCACCCTGATAGGAGCTGACGGCAATGCCGTCGGCGTCCTCGTCGATGGCCGCGCGGACGATGTCGGCGACCGAGCGGTTGTGGCCCAGATGCACGACCTCGGCGCCCTCCGCCTGCAGCAGGCGACGAATCATGTTGATGGCCGCGTCATGGCCGTCGAACAGCGACGCGGCGGTGACGAATCGCAGCGGAGCAGCCGGACGCGCCGCGCCTGGTTCTTCCATCAGGGGCAGATTGGCGGACATGGGGCCTGTTCCTGTCGGGTGACTGGCGCGATTAAACCGGATGGTAGCATTTCTTACTCGTCAGTAAAGCCGATGAACGTTACCCTAGCGCCATGAAGGCCCCTCGCTCCCCGCCCCGCGTCGCGTCAAGACGATCTCCGCCCCGCCGCGCGGCCGCAGTCCCGTCGCCCTGGGGAACCGCTGCCGAGCGGGCCCGCGAGCGGGAACTGAAACGCGAGGCGGTGATCCTCGCCGCGGCGCGGGCCTTCCGCGACCGGGGTTACCACAACACGTCGCTCGACGACGTGGCCGCCGCCCTCCATGTCACCAAGCCGACGATTTACAGCTACGTCAGAAGCAAGGAAGAACTGCTCTTCGAGTGCTTCAGGTCCGGCGTCGAAAGCATCCGGGCCTCTTTCCTGAAAGCCGCGGGCCTCGACGCGAGCGGCCGGGAACGCCTGCTGGCCGTCGCGCACGGCTACGCCGTGGCGATCACGTCCGAGTTCGGCTCCTGCATGGTCCGGATCGAGGATCAGGACCTCAGCCCCGCGATGAGCGGGAAGATCAAGGCCATGAAGTCGGAGATCGACCAGAGCCTGCGTCGCCTGATCCGTGAAGGCGTCGCCGACGGGTCGATCCGGCCCTGCGACATCAAGATGACCGCCTTCGCCCTGGCCGGCGCCCTAAACTGGATCGCCCACTGGCATCGGGCCGACGACTCGCTGCTGCCGGACGAAATCGCGACCCGGCTGCTGGCCGTCTTCGATCTGGGACTCGCGCCGCGCGGCGACTGATCGACCCTCACACAGTGCCGCGCGGCGTGGACGGGCCGGCGTTCGCGGTGCCGTACAATCCCGCAGCCCGATCCAGGGTGCAGCGGAGCACGGCAGGCATGCAGGCGGCGGATACTCCGACGGCGATCGTCACCGGCGCGTCCTCCGGCGTGGGGCTGTACACCACCCAAGCGCTGGCGAGCCGTGGCTGGCATGTGGTGATGGCCTGCCGCGACCTCAGCAAGGCCGGCGACGCCGTGCGACGGCTGGGCATCGACGCGGGCTCGGTGTCGCCGATGCATCTCGATCTCGGCTCGCTCGACAGCGTGCGTCGCTTCGTCGAGAACTACCGCAAGCGCGCCGATGCACTCGAGGCCCTGGTCTGCAATGCCGCGGTCTACCTGCCGCAGCTCGCACAGCCGATGCGGTCGCGTGACGGCTTCGAGATCAGCGTGGCCACCAACCACCTCGGGCATTTCCTGCTCGCGAACCTGATGCTCGATGACCTGAGGCAATCGCGCTCGTCGATGCGTCGGCTGATCACGCTTGGCACGATCACCGCCAACACCGCGGAGTTCGCGGGCCGCATCCCGATTCCGACGCCCGCACACCTCGGTGATCTCGCCGGCCTGGCCGGCGGCTTCAAGGCGCCGATCGCGATGCTGGATGCCGGCCGGTTCAAACCGGGCAAGGCCTACAAGGACAGCAAGCTCTGCAACATGATCGTCAGCCGCGAGCTGCACCGGCGCTTCCACGATTCGACGGGCATCGTGTTCAACACGTTGTATCCGGGCTGTGTGGCGGACACCGGCCTGTTCCGGCACACGCCGGCGCCGTTCCGCGCGCTGTTCCCGCCGTTCCAGAAGTACGTCACCCGCGGCTACGTCAGCCAGGCACTCGCCGGCGAGCGCGTCGCACAGGTGGTGGCGGAACCAGGTTTCGGCAACTCCGGACTGCACTGGAGCTGGGGCGGGCGCCGCAGCGCCGACGGAACGCCATTTGCGCAGTCCTCGTCGCCGCAGGCCACCGACCTGGCGCGCGCGGAGCGACTCTGGGATCTCAGCGCGGGCCTGGTCGGCCTGCGCGGTTGACGCGGCCGCCCGGCGGCCCGCCGCGCACCGAGGGCGGCGCTCAGCGCCTGCGCCGCAGTTCCGTGAGCTCGTAGCGTGCGTCGATCAACGCCCAGTGCAAGCGCAGGAACAACGCCTGCGGGCCGTGCACCCAAATGTCCGCGGGCGGCCAGGCCGGGTTCCAGCGCAGCGCGTAGTGGCGCGCGTCGAACTCGCCGGCCGGCACCTGCACGCGCTCCTCGCCGAGGTAGGCCACGTCGATATGCGTCGGCATCGCGATCAGTCCGAGCTCGCCGTTGGGCGACAGCGAGTTCGCGATGCCGTCGATCATCACGAACTGGCCGTGGCGATCGGTGCCACGGGGGATCGTCACCAGCGCGTCGCCGACCAGCGGATGCAGGCCGAGGTAGGACAGCGGCGCCGCGAGCGGCTTGCGCTGCGAGACTCGACCATGATCGAGCGTCAGGCCTTCGGCTTCAATCGCGACCGGCTCGACCAGGAACAGCGTCGACCCGCGCACCGCACCGCCCTGGATGACCCGCACGAAGCCATCGACCGGTCGCGACTGCGCATCGAGCGCAATCGTGACGTCGCGGCTGAGGCCGACGTTGTCCATCTCGCAGAAGGCGCGCAGCGTGCGTCCACCGGCGTGCGGCACCATCTCGAACCATTCACGGCCGTTCTCGCCCTCGGGGCCGTAGTAACCGATCCTGCCGGCGTAGAAGGAGTCCATGGGGCTGCTAGCCTCGCGCGGTGTTGCTGCAATACCACGAGGGTAGCGCGTCCACGGGACGGTAGGTATGCTCCGCAAGCATGTCACGCGGCTCGCGACACATTGACGATGTGATTGAATATCTGCGCTTGCTTCAACACCGGGGAGACCGAGCCATGAGCCCACGTCCAGTGAACTCGAGAATTTTCATCGCCGCCGGACTGCTGCTGACGATCCCGTCGCTGCCCGCACTGGCGCAGCAGGAGGCCGGCGGGCTCGAGGAGGTCGTCGTCACCGCTGAGCGCCGTGAGGCAAACCTGCAGGAAACACCGGTCACGCTGACCGCGCTCTCCGGCGACCAGGTCTCGGACCTCGGCATCACTTCCACCCAGGACATCGCCAAGTCGGTGCCGAACCTGCAGCTACTGCCGCTGACGGCCAGCCCGTCCACGTTCCAGATCGGCCTGCGCGGCGGCGTCGAGCAGACCGGCGGCCTCATCGTCTCGGAGCCGGTGGTCGGCCTGTACGTCGATGACGTCTACCGCGGCCGCCTGCAGGGCTCGAACGTGCAGTTGCTCGATGTCGAGCGCATCGAGGTGCTGCGCGGCCCGCAGGGCACGCTGTACGGACGCAACACGTTCTCGGGCGCGATCAAGATCGTCACCCGCACGCCCTCGGCGGACAGCCAGTGGGCCGAAGGCGCGGTGCAGGCGGGCAGCTTCGGCGAAACGGCCGCGAAGTTTTCCGTCGGCGGCGGCCTGACCGACAACCTCGGGGCATCCTTCTCGATGCTGGCCCGCAACCAGTCGGACGGCTGGATCTACAACCGCGCCCAGCGTCGCGACATCGGCAAGGAGAAGAACCTGGCGCTGCGCGGCAAGCTCGCCTGGGAGGACGGCCCGCTGTCGGCGACCCTGACGCTCGGCTACGGCAAGGACGAGAACGACGGCTACATCGCCGCCGCGATCCGCTTCGTGCCCGCCACCGTGCCCAGCACTCTCGCGACCCACGTCACTACCGACAACATCCAGCCGCGCTTCGGCACCGACCCCTACGTCGCCGAGTTCCCGCAGCCCTCCAACGGCGACACCGAAACCACGGACGTCACGTTGAACGTCGCGCGCGAGTTCGACGGCTTCACGCTGCGCTCGATCACCGGCTACGTGGCGCTGAACGACTACTGGCGCTGGGACATCTCCGGCGGCCTCAGCCCCGCGCCGGGCGTGTACCTGCCGTCGTTCGACCGCCAGTCGTACGCGTCGGCGGACCAGTTCACCGAAGAGCTGCAGGCGCTCGGCAAATCGTTCGACGACAAGCTCGACTGGATCGCTGGCCTCTACTACTTCTCCGAATCGGGCGACCAGAGCCTGACGGACGATATCCCGCTGTTCGGCCTGCGCAATCTCGCGCCGACTTTCCTGACGATGGACACCAAGAGCTGGGCCGCGTTCGGCCAGGGCACCTGGCGCTTCAACGAACGCGCCAGTCTGACGGTCGGCGGCCGCTACACCTCCGACGACAAGTCGTTCACCGGTAACCTGCAGACGGGCTTCGGCAACCCGGTGCCGCGCACCCAGGTCAGCCTGTCGAACACCTGGACCTCCTTCACGCCGAAGATCGGCTTCGACTACAAGTTCAACGACGACCTGTTCGGGTATGTCACGGCCTCCAAGGGGGCGAAGGCCGGCGGCTACAACGGCCTCGCAGTGCTGAATGCCGCTGTGCTGAGGGCCGTCTATAACCCGCAGAACGTGAAGACCTACGAAGCCGGCCTCAAGGCGGAATGGCTCGATCGTCGACTGCGGACCAATGTCGCCTACTTCATCAACGACATCTCGGACCTGCAGCAGACTTCGTCGATCGGCTTCGGTTCCTTCGCGCAGCAGAACATCGGCGACGCCACGGTGAACGGCATCGAAGCCGAAATCGTCGCGCAGCCCAGCGACGGCCTGAACCTGTTTGCGACGATCGGCTGGATGGACGGCAAGTACGACAAGATCCTGCCGACCTCGCAGGCCGCCGTCGCGGGCGGCAAGTACCTGCCGCTGGTCACCGACCTCACGTGGCAGCTGGGCTTCAACTACGAACATGCGATCGGCGATGCGCTGCGGCTCCGCTTCGGCGCCGACGGCCACTACGTCGGCGACAACTGGGTCGAGGTCACCAACTCGATCCAGATCAAGGGCTACACCCGCTACGACGCTTTCGTGGCGATCGGCGCGGCCGACGGCAAGTGGGAACTCAGCGTGCAGGGCAAGAATCTGAGCGACGAGGACAACTACGTCACCGGCATCGTCAGCACCTCCAACCCGGGCATGGCGCTGCTGCGGCCGCGCACCTGGCTGGCCGCCGTCAAGTTCAAGCTCTAGCCATCCTCGGCGACCCGGAAGCCCTGGTACCAGACGCGGTACCAGGGCTCGTTCCAGACTCGATTCGCGCTGCGCAGGCCGGGCGGCCCGTAGACGAAGGTGCCCCCGCGCACGACGCGCGAACTGCAGTCGCCCACCATCCAGGCCGAGCCATCGGCGGGCGCTGACACGTAGCTGTCATGGCGGCAGTCCTGCGTCCACTCCGACAGGTTGCCGATCATCTCGTGCAGGCCGAAGCCGTTGGCGGCATAGCTGCCGGCCGGCGCGGGCGCGAAGTGGCCGTCATTGCAGTTCATGCGCGAATCCCAACGGCCACCGTCGGGCCACGGCGTGAGGTCGCGGCCATTGGCCTGCGCGCAGCCTGCGTCGGGGTCATCGCCCCAGGGATAGACGGCCGGCGAACCGGCACGCGCCGCGTACTCCCACTCGGCCTCGCTCGGCAGGCGGAAGCGCCGGCCGGTGCGGCGGCTGAGCCACTCGAGATAGGCCTGGGCGTCGTTCCAGCTCACGCAGGCGACCGGATGCCTGTCCGTGACCGGATAACCAGGTGCTCGCCAGGTCAGGCCGGGAATCCAGCCACGCCCCTCCTCCCAGGGTGCACCGTCGCGGGCCTTGCGACCGTAGCAGCCCTCGTGCGCGACCTTGCGCTCGGCGTCGGTCACGTAGCCGCTCGCGACGACGAAACGTCGGAACTCGCCGATCGTCACTTCGCGACTGCCGAGGCGGAAAGCGCGCAACTTCACCTCGTGCACGGGGCGCTCGTCGGCGGCGCCGTCCCCGATGCCATCGCCCATCCGGAACACGCCGGCCGGAACGGACACCATCGGCGGCAGGCCGGGCGTCGCTCCGCGAGTCCGCGGCGGCCCGAGAGGGCTCGCGGTGCACGCGGCGAGTGCCGCGCACGCCGCCAGCGCCACACTCATCGATAGCGCCGCAGATCTGCGTGTTGAGTCGAGGCGCGCCATCAATCCGTCAGCGGCAAACCGCGACGCAGGCGCAGATAGTCGAGACCGCCGGAGGTCGGCGTCTTCCATGCGGCATCGCGCGTGACGTAGCCGGGCCAGGCCCGCTCCGCGGCTGCGACCAACGCCGGATCGAGATCGCGAACCGCCGTGCCTTTCGCGCCGACCCAGCGCCAGTGGTTGTAGCCCGGCTGCCTGCCCATTTCCATCCAGTGCATCCACGAGGAAGTGTTGCTCCAGACCTGCAGGCCGGGGACCTGGTGTACGGCCGGATCGGCCAGCTCCGCGAGGCGTCCGGAATACGTGGTGCTCATCGAGTTGCGCAGCGTGTCTCCCGAGAAGGAATCGGGAAACTCGTCGGCTCTAAGCGGGTTCGGGCGCTCGCCCCAGACCGAGGCGGTATACCAGACCTGGGGGCCCGCGATCATCCAATGGCCTTCGAGGTGGCTGTACGGATCGCCGGCGCCGGCCGCAGCGGCGCCGATCGCGAAGCGACCGCCCGAGGGCCCGCCCCGATAGTGGTACACCTTCACCTCACGGCCGGTGACCGGATTGCGCCAGCGGTCGAGGATCGCTCGCGTGGAGTAGTCGACGTAGAATCCGAGGTCGTAGTCCCGGTTGCTCCAGCTGCCGTCGGTGCCGCGACGCCACACCGATTTCTGCAGCCCCCAGAAACCGAGCAGCGGCACGCCGAGCTGGCCATCCGCGGCGAGGAAGATGTCGCCTCCGTAGGGCTGGAACACCGTTTCATCCGCGGTCGAACCGCGCAGCTTCACGTACGACGCGAGCGCGATGCGCGGCTCGCTGAGGTCGAGGCGGGAGCCGCGCGGCAGCGATCCGCGTGGCGCCGCGAGCGCCGTGGCGCTGACTCCGGCAGCCGCGAACAGCAGGTGTCGGCGCGTCGGCGTCGCCGCGGGATCGCTCATGACCGGCCTCGCGGCGTCGGATCCTCACGCCTCCAGGTCTTCGGCAGGTCGAGGAACGTCGGGTGATCGCGCGCGAGGCGTTCACGCAGCCATGTCGGGATTGCATCGAGGTCCGCGTGCGGTACCTTGCGGCCCGCGAGCCGCAGATTCTGCATGCCGGGCGTGTCGCCGAAGCCCAGCCAGTCGGCGAAGCTGTTCATCGTCGCGTAGGACAGCTGGCAGTCGACCCACTGCGAGGCAGCCTGCTGCAGGTCGCGTGCGCGGGCCGTGTAGGTGCCGAGCGAGGCGAGGAAGCGAGCGGGCCTCGCCGGCCGCGCGGGCGCGGCGGCCGTTGCTGCAACTGCTGCGGCTGCAGGCAGGCTCACGTACAGATCTTCGGCCATTGCGACGAGGCCGGCGACTTCCGCAAGCGTCGTCAGCTGGCCGCGGACCTCGATCTCCGCCGGCATCGACACACCGCGCGGGCCGTCGGGCCAGAGTTCCAACGCCTCGGGCGTGCGGTAATTGCGCGGTCGGACCTCGCGGCCGGTCAACGGGTTCGTCCAGCGCTCGAGCACCTCGCCGCTGACGAGATCGCGAAAATAGCCGACCTCCTCGAGACGGAAGTCGTAGACACCCGGCGCGCGCGGCCGCACCTGCGTGAGACTGACGCCGCTGCTGCGGATCAGCGGCTGCGCGAGGCGGCCTTCGGGCCTCGCGAGCAGCACGCCGTCGAACACCCACATCACCGGTGCGTGACCGGGCGAGGATCGCAGCCGCACGAAGCGCTCGAGCGCAGCGCCCGACTCGATCTGCGGCGCGGGCGCTGCCGCGAGTGCCCGCGACAGCGCGGCGCAGCCGGTGGCTACGAGGCCGAGCCCTGCAAGGGCGCTGCGGCGGCTCATCACGCCGACGCCTTCACCCGGGGCGCCGCTCCCACCCCGGGCGCCGCTCGCGGCGTTGTCCGGGGGGCCGCTCATGCTGTCCCCTTCGCCGCCGACGACTCGTCGAGCGCGGCCTCGTCCAGCCGGTAGCTCAGCATGATCAAGACCGAGATCGCCATGCACACCGCCGGGATGATCGCGAAGCTGATGTAGATCGCGAGCACGGCGCTCGCCGACTGCGTCGCCGCCGCGCCTGCAGACGACGCCGCGTAGCCCATCGCACCGAGGAAAAGGCCCACGCCGGCAATGCCCGCGGCGGCGGCCAGCTTGTCCACCAGGCTGGTCAGCCCGGCGAACGCGCCCTCGCGGCGCAGCCCGGTCTGGATGTAGTCGTAGCGGATCGCGTCCGACAGCATCGAGTAGGCGAACAGGATCATGCCGCCGGAGGCAATGCCGGTGAGCAGCGCGCGGGTCACGAGCAGCGCGTAGGGCTCGTCACGCGCCGCCAGCAGCCACGACAGGTGCAGCAATCCGAAACCGGCCAGCGCCAGCATATAGCAGAACTTCTTGCCACGCCGCTTGGCCAACGCGAGCCACGGCGCCATCGAGCCAACCATGCCGACGGTCGCGAGCACGTAGTAGGTGCCGAGCCAGCCATCGGAGCGCAGCAGCACGTACTTGGTGAAATAGGCGTTGCCGATCGACGTGATCGCCGTGCCAACCAGCACGAAGATGTGCGCGAGCGCCAGCAGCCGGAACGGGCGGTTGGCCCAGGCGAGGCGGAACTGCGCGCCGAGACCCGGGCGGCGCGCGCGCCCGCCGCCGTCGTCGGGCTGGGTGCGGCGCACGTTGCGCAGCGTCAGCACGGCACCGAGGCCGGCAACGAGAACGACGGCCGCCACCACCCAGGACATGCGCGCATGGCCCTCGAGCGTCGCGCCCCAGCGCACCAGCAGCCAGGCCGGCAGCGTCGAACCGACCAGCGTGCCGATCGAGTTGCCGATGACCCGGAACGACATCAACGCCGAACGCTCGTGGTAGTCGTCGGTGACCTCGACCAGCATCGCCATGCCGGGAATCGTCAGCGCGGTGTAGGCCGAGGCGTGCAGCAGCATCGCGACCACGATGAACGCCAGCACCGCGACTGGCGAGGCGAAGTCCGGCGTGTTGAAGATCATCACCAACGCCAGCGGCATCGCAAGCGAGCCGGCAAGCAGATACGGCAGGCGCCGGCCCCAGGGTGAGCGCGTCCGGTCGCTGAGGGCGCCGAGCGCTGGGTCGAGGATGCCGTCGTAGATCTTCACCAGGGCAAACAGCGCTCCGGCGATCGCGGCCGAAACGGCGAGGTTGTCGGTGAGGTAGCGGAACGCCAGCAGCGTGACGAGGTTCATACCGCCACCGTGCACCACCGGGATCAGGATGAAGCCGATCCGCACCGCCCAGTACGCGCGCGGGGACGGCGCCGACGCGACACCGTGCACCGGGGCCACCGCGTCAGGCGAAGCGGTGCGAGGCGATTGGCAATGAACGCAGTCGCTGGCCCGTGGCCGCGAAGATCGCGTTGCATACGGCCGGCGCCACCAGCGCCGTGGCCGGCTCGCCGATGCCGCCGGGCGATTCGACACTCGCGACGAGGTAGGTGTCGATGCGTGGCACTTCGTTGAGGCGCATCAGGCGATAGCCGTCGAAGTTGCGTTGCTGAACCTGGCCGTTGCGAACGTCGATCTGCCCCCAGAGCGCGGCCGTCAGCCCAAAGATCACGGCGCTCTCGATCTGGGAGATGACGATCTTCGGGTTGACCACCTGGCCGCAGTCGGCCGCGCACCAGACGTGGTGCACGGTCGGGACGCCCTTGACGATCGACACTTCGGCCACCTGCGCCATGTAGGTGCCGTAGCCCTCCATCAGCGCAACGCCATGGAAGCGACCGGCCGGCGCCTGGCGGTACTTCGATTCGCGCAGCACTGTCTCGAGCACGTGCTTGTAGCGCGGCTGTTTGTCGAGCATCGCGAGACGAAACGCGGCGGGGCTCTTGCCCGCGGCGGTCGCGAGCTCATCCATGAAACTCTCGGCGACGAAACAGTTCAACGCGTGGCTGACGGAACGCCAGTAGCCGACCGGGATGCCGATCTCATGCCGGAGGAAATCGACTTTCACATTGGGCACGTCGTACGGATAGTTCGCGGCGGCCTCGATCGCGAACGGATCAGCCGCGCCCGCCGGCACCGCGCCCGGAAATACGCGTTCCGTGATCGACGGGCCGACCAGATGCAGCTGCCACGCGGTGAGCCTGCCCGCCGCGTCGAGCGCGCCAGCCACCTGGTCGAACGCCGGCGGCCGATAGGCGTCGTGCGCCATGTCGTCTTCGCGTGACCAGAGCAACTTGACGGGCTTGCCGACCGCCTTGGCGACCTCGACCGCGGCCGGGATGAAATCCACTTCGAGACGGCGGCCGAAGCCACCGCCGAGGAACGTGGTGTTGACCGTGACCTGCTCGGGCTTCAGGCCCGCCGCCGCGGCCGCCGTCGCCTGCGCGATGCCCTGCAGCTGCGTGGGCACCCAGATTTCGCAGGCCTCGGCCGTCACGCGGGCGGTGCAGTTCTGCGGCTCGAGCGTGGCATGCGCCAGCATCGGCAGTTCATAGTCGGCGCGCACCACCCGACCGCCGGACTTCACTGCGGCAGCGAGCGCGACCGCCGCGTCGCCGTCGCCACGCACCTTGATGCCCGCGGCCGGCGCCGCCTTGCGCAGGCCGCGCAGGATGGCGGGATTGTCCAGGCCGGCGTTCGGGCCCGCGTCCCAGGTGAGCTTCAGCGCCTCGCGCGCCTTGTTCGCCTGCCACCAGCTGCCCGCGACCACCGCAACGCCGGAACTCGTAGTGACGACGGCCTGCACACCCGGCATCGCCTTGGCCGCCGTGTCGTCGACCGACTCGAGCTTGCCGCCGAGCGTCGGGCACTGCGTCAGCGCCGCATACACCATGCCCGGCAGCCGCACGTCGATGCCATAGACCGCCGACCCGTCCACCTTGCGCGGCGTGTCGAGCCGGCGCTGCTCGCGACCGATGATCGTGAACTGCGGTGCAGCCTTGAGCTGCGGCTCGGCGGGCACCGGCAACTTCGCGGCCGCTGCGGCGAGCGCGCCATACGACAAGCGCTTGCCGCGGTTGGAGATCACGACGCCGTCCTCCACCCGGCACTCCGCGGCGGGCACGTCCCAGCGCGCCGCGGCCGCGGCGACCAGCATTTCGCGGGCCTGGGCGCCCGCCTTGCGCAGCTTCGGCCAGGCATCGCGGACGCTGGTGCTACCGCCCGTGACCTGCGCACCGATCAGCGAATTGACGTAAGCCGCACCGGGCGGCGCGAACGACACGTCGATACGTTCGACCGCGACTCCGAGTTCCTCGGCGAGCAGCATCGGCAGCGCGGTGTAGACGCCCTGCCCCATCTCCGAGCGGTCACACAGGAAACTGATCGTGTCGTCGCTGCCGATTCTCAGCCAGGCGTTCACGGCGGTGCTCGTCAACGGACCCGCCGCAGCCTGGTCCGCGGGTTTGCTGCAGCCGGACAGCGTGATGCCGAGCATCAGGCCCCCCGAGGCCACGGCCGCGGTCTTGATGAAATCGCGTCGCGAGACGGCGCTGCGGATCGGCTCTGGATGGATCATGGTCGGAGTCCTCCCGATGTGGCGCGGTTCGCTTCGGCCACCTCGGCCAGCAGATAGAACTTGAAGTCGGTGCGGCCCGCCGGGCCGCGCTCCGCGGGCAGCGGGTGCTCGGCAAACCAGGCGCGATACGCCTCGTAGGCGGCCATGTCGCGAAAGTGCATCTCGGCGATCCGATAGAGTTTGAGGCTCTGCGGGATCGTCATCGTGTTGCCGCTCGCGCTCTCCACCGGCTTCAGCACGGTGTTGTAGACGATCCGGTCGAGATGCGGGTTGGCGAGCAGGTCCGGCGTATGGATCTCCCACAGCCACCGGTCATAGTCCGCCGGCGTGACGCCCTCGACCAGCGTGTAGCCCACCAGCGCCTTGATCATGCCTTTGGCTCCGGCTTCCAGAGGAACGACGCGGCGCCTTCGCCAAAGCCCTCGACGCGCACCTGCGTCGGCCGGACCCGCACGCCGACCAGTTCGGCAACGATGTTCTCGGGCGAGCGCAGCGGTGCCCGCGTCCAGCCGCGCGCACGGTGCAGCGCGGTCTGGCGCTCGAACACCTCGACAGTGGTCGCGTCGTCGAGGAACTCCGCGTCGCCGCGAATGAAGACCGCGCGCGGAATCGCGAGGTTCAGGTCGTAGACATGCGGCGATTCGTTGCGCGAGTCCGGCGCTGGCGCTCCCACCCAGACGATCTCGGTGCGCGGGTTGCGGCGCCACTGGCCGATGCGTTTGTGCACTTTGCGCTGCACCATCCAGACGGTGAACTCATCGTCGACGGGCGCCGCCATCGTGCGACCGACCGGATACCCTTCCTTGTTGACCGTACAGACCTGCGCGAAACCGGCCTCGCTGCGCAGCCAGTCGAGCACGCGTTGCTGCAGATCAGAGAGCGGCGGCACGGGAACGGCGACGCGCTGGTTCGCCAGGGAGGTGTAGTCAGTCATGCCGAGATCTTAACCCCGCAGCCCGCTAGCGGTCGCGTCGCGCGGCGGGCCGGCGGGCTTGCGGTGGCCGCGCGAACCCTTTTCCCGCGACGCGGCGGCACTCCCGGCACCCTGAACACGACTTCGCTGGCCTACAATAGAGTCCGACCCGCGTTGGGCCGGAGGGTTCGATCATGTCCAGCACACTCGTCCGTTGCGCCGCACTGTTCGGCCTTTTGCTCGTCGCTGCGCCGACCGCGGCGCTCGCGCAGTCGAGCGCGACGTCCGGCAATCCGAAATCACCCCCCGCCTCGCAGTCCACCTATTCCGACGACGAGGTGATCAAGGAAGCCAACGCGTTCTTCGCCTCGGGCGCCCGCGAGCTCGGACAGGTTTTGCAACGCGTGCTGAAGGAGAAAGGCCAGCCCGTCGCAATCATCCGCGGCGAGGAAGCCGGGGGCGCGATCGGCCTCGGCGTCCGCTACGGTCAGGGAGAGATTTCCACCAAGGGCGCCGGTGGCCGCAAGATCTACTGGCAGGGCCCATCCATCGGCTTCGACGTCGGCGCCAACGCGGTGAAGGTGTTCGCGCTGGTCTACGACCTGCCGAAGCAGGACGATCTGTTCCGCCGCTACCCGGGCGTCGACGGCAGCCTGTATTTCATCGGCGGCTTCGGCGTCAACTACGTGCAGCGCGACCGGACCGTGATCGCGCCGGTGCGCTTCGGCGTCGGCTGGCGCCAGGGCATCAATCTCGGCTACATGAACTTCTCGCGCGAGAAGCGGCTGAACCCGCTCTGACATTCTCGCCGTCATGCGACGGCGCGGCAGCACTCAGCCCTTGGTGAAGCGCAGCGTCATGCGGTCAGATTCGCCGATGGCGTCGTACTTCGTGCGGTCGAAGGTGGGATCAGCAGGCTTACCCATGCCGTACGGTACGGTCGTACGCGTCGGTGGCAGCGTCCAGACGCCGAACGGATGGTCCTTGGTGTCCTTCGGGTTGGCGTTGATCTCGGATTTTGCGACCAGCTTCAGACCCGCCTTTGCGGCCTGCTCGATCACGTAGGCTTCGGTTACGTAGCCGTTGGCCGCCTTCGGATCCTGCGTGCCGGGATTGGCGCGATGGGCCTCGATCGCCAGCGATCCGCCGGGCTTCAGGCCGCGCGCGAGCTGCGCGAAGTTGCGCTCGACCATGCCGTCCTGGCGCATCCAGCCGTGAACAGAGCGGGAGACCAGGATGAAGTCGTACGCGTTCTCGGGCAGCGGTGTCGCCGTCATGCCCCAGTTCACGAGCTGCACCTTGCCGTAGATCGCCGTGTCGCCGAACTTCTTCTCGAAGTCGGCGCGCATCTGACGCGCGGCGGGCGTGATGGCCGGGCTCTCGAGATCAGGCCCGGTGCCGAAATAGCGGCCGCCGGTGCGCGCGGCATACGGCGCGAGGATCTGCGTCCACCAGCCCTCACCGGGCTGCAGTTCCAGGATCGTCGCTCCGGGCTTGAGCCCCCAGAACGTCAGGGCTTCGCCGGGGCGACGCAGCCCGTCGCGGACGCGCTGATCGGGGCTGCGCCACTCGCCGACGAGCACGTTGCTCAGGACTGCGTCGGTGCCGGCGGCGTCAGACCGTGCGGTGTGCAATGCGCAGAAGGTCATTGAGCAGCCGAGGGCCGCGAGCATGAGGCGGCGCGTGGTGGATGCGTGGACGTTCATCGAGCTCTCCTTGTCGGGGGATCGTTGGGGGTGGCCGGTTGGAATTGCGGTGATGGCAACTCGGACGAGGACGACGCCGCCGGTGAAAACGGCGGCGGCGCGGCGCGACGCGCTGCCAGCGCTTCACTGAGATCCTCGACGACCAATCTCTCGTAGAAATCCGTGGCGCCGAGGGTGGCGGCCGCGAGCATTGCCCGCAGGGCATCGTCGCCGGCGCGAGCGACACAGGTCTCGAACCTGCCCTTCAAGGTGAAGCGCAGATACTGCACGCGCGCCGCCTGCCGGCCGCCGGCGGCCGAGCGCTTCCAGTAGGATTCGGCGAGACAGAGATCCGTCGGTGCGCCCGGACGGCCGCGGGTGATGAAAGTGCCGAACACGAACTGCGCCTGGGCATAGCCCTCGTCGGCCGCGCGCCGCATCTGCGCCACGGCGCGCGGGTTCTCGTTGGCGTAGAACAGCAGCCGCGCGAACTGATAGCGCAGGCGCGGTGTCGTCGGGTCCGCATCGACGGCGCGTTCGCAGGCGGCCAGGGCGAGCGGCAGGTCGACCTGCTCGCGTGTGACGCCCGCCGCTACGCGCTGCGGATCGTCGGGGTACGCGGCCAGGCGGTCGCAGTCGGATACCGGTGCTGTAACCATCGTCGCGGCGAGCCACGCCATTGCCGCGAATGCACCGAAGGTCACTTCCGTCATTTGATCAGTGTACGCGGTTGCACCGATCCCGGCCGCCGACGGGCACCACAGCAGAGACCGGCCCGCGTCGGCATAATCCTAGGTTAGTGTCCCGAACCCGCGAGGAAGCGTCATGACGGATCGTCGTTCATTCGTGCTGCAATCCACTGCACTGGCCGTGGCCGGCGGTGCGCTGTCGGGCGCCGAGCCTGCGGCCGCATCCACGTCCGACCCGGCGGCCGCGCCCACGCCGGGCGGCCCGGGACGCATCCTCGGTCCCGGACCGGCGGGCGCCTGGGACAGCGAACGCGTCTCCAACCCCTGCGTGCTGCGCGGCGACGATGGTCTCTGGCGCATGTGGTACTACGGTCGCGATCCGGCGTTCACCCGTGCGATCAACATGCCCACCGGGCGCAGCGGGCTGGCGACCTCGAAGGATGGCCTCCACTGGCAGCGCGTCGCGGGACCCCTGACGATGGGCGCCGTGCTCGAGCCGTCCGGCCGACCGGAGCGATTCGATGAAGCGCACGTCGGTGTCAGTTTCGTCGAGCGCCGCGGCAGCAGCTGGTGGATGTGGTATTTCGGCGGGCGGCTCGCCGAGAGCGCGCGTGCCGGCTTCCCGATGCGACCGGGGCTCGCGCTCTCGGGGGATGGCCTGCACTGGATGCGCGTCGAGGGCCCGTACGGCGGCGCGATGCTCGACGTCGGCAAGCCTGGCGAACCGGACGAGTTCATGGTCGGCTGGCCACAGGTACTTCAGGCCCCCGACGGCACGTTTCGCATGTACTACCACACGCGCGCCAGGAACGCGTTCCTGCCCATGCTCGCAGTGTCCGACGACGGCTTCCGCTGGCAGAAGCGCGGCGTGCTGCTGCAACCCGGCGAGCGCGGTACGTTCGACGAAGCGGGCGCCGCCACGCGCACCGTGTTCCGCCACGGCGGACGCTGGCTGATGCTCTATGAAGGCGTGGCACCCGATCTCTATCGGGGTATCGGTCTGGCCGAATCGGCGGACGGGCTCAGCTGGCGCAAGGTCCGCGGCTCCGAGCCGAACGGTTCGGCGTTCGCGCATGCACCGCGCGGCTCGGGACTGTGGGACGCGCGTGGGCTGGGCTGTCCGAGCGTGGTGTCGATGCCCGACGGCGCTCTGCGCATGTACTACATCGGTTCGAACGAGCTGCGTCCCGGCACCGAGGGCGAGCTCGCCGCCGTGCACCAGATCGGCCTCGCGATCAGCCGCGACGGTGATCCCGCCCGCTGGCGCCGCTGGGACGCGTGAGCGGCCCGCGTCGCCCAGCCGAACCGACTCAGTGAGTCGCGCGAAAGCGCTCGAGCGACACGGCCGCCTGGCCCCTGACCTTCCGCTGCAGCAGCGACGACCAGCCGAACAGCGCGCCTGGCAATCCTAGCGCCTGACGCGACCAGCGCCAGAGATCGAAGTCGTCGACATGCGTGAAGATGCGGCCGTCCCGGAACCGGTACTCGGCGTGGACGCGGTTGTGGACCGTGCGGCCGGTGGCGGAAAAAGAATACCAGGCCTGCCAGTCGGCACTCCCCGTCGCCTCGTCGGCGATGATGTGTGCCACCTCGACGCGGATTCCGCCTGCGCGCGCGCACAACATGCGCCACATGTCGCCGACCTCGGCGCCGGCGAGCGCGGGGAACACCGGATCGGAAAAACTCGCGCCGCTCGTATAGCAGCCAGACATCCCCTCGCCGTCGCCACGCCCGAGGGCCTCGTACAACGACCGTACCAGGCGCTCGTTGTCGTGCATCGCGCTATTTCCAGGACCCGAAGCAATACCAGCGCACGCCGCGGGCGAGACGCCCGGTGCGCCCCGACTGCACCGCGACGCCGGCCTGCAGGTCGCGACGCCACTGCCGCGGCGTGCCGCCGCCCCAGGACGGCACCGCGAACTCGACGAATCCGCGGCCCCGGAATCCGGCCGCGCGCGTGATCACGCGCGGGTCGAGGTCGCGGTACGGCGTGTAGAACGGCTCGTTGTTGTAGGCGCCGTCCCAGTCGAGATAGAACGCGTCGAACGGCGCGAGGCTGCCGTTGGGCGGCAGCTCCATGTGCAGCATCAGCCCGCCCGGCCGCAGCACGCGATGCGCCTCACGGAGCACGCGCGCAATGCCGGCGCGCGGCACCTCGTGCAGGAACATCGACGAGAACACCAGGTCGAAGCTCGCATCCGCGAACTGCAACGATTCCGCATTCATCTGCCGGAAGTGGATCGCGCGGCCCTGCGACCGCGCGCGCGCCAGCGCGTAGCGCAGGCAGGGTGCGGCGACGTCGATCGCATGCACCTCGGCCGCGGGATACTGCTCGGTCCAGGGACCGGTGTTGTGGCCGACCGTGCAGCCGAGGTCCAGGATGCCGCGTGGCGCGAACTGCGGCCAGCGCTGGCGCAGGTAGCGCGACGCCGACTGGCCGATATCGTCGAGGTTGTGCCCCATCAATCCGAACGACGACACCGCGAGACGATTGTCGTAGACCGAACCCGCCGCGAGATCGTCGGGCCCGTCCTCGGTGTGGTAGCTGCCCGGCATCAGGTGCACATCGACCGCGCTGACCGAGCGCGGCACGGGCAGCGCAGGATCCAGACGCAGGGAACCCAGCGGCCTTTCGGCCGCGAGCCGCACGGCGCGGTCGCGCAGCGCGTCGCGGCCGCGCTCGATCGCAGGCCGCACAGTCTGGTAGACCATGTCCTGCGCGGTCACGCGCAACGCGGAATAGAACCGGAAATATTCATTCGGACGCAGCGCGGCGTGGACCTCGCGGCTGTTGACTGGCAGGCGACCGCGGCGGCGGCGCCAGGCGGGCTCGACATCGGCCGCGTAGACCCCGCGCAGGCCGGCCGCCATGTCGTGCAGCACGTAGCTGCGCAGGCTCGAAACGAAATTGCGCCGGCCCTTCTCGTCACGGGTCGCGGGGATACGGAGGTCGTGCTTGAGTTCGAGCATCGTCGGCTGCGCGCCTGCCGCGTTTCCAGTCAGAATCCTCGCCTTTCCGGGCCGTGTCGAGCCCCTCACGGGTCGTAGACCGGGAAGTCGGTCGCGCCGTCGGCATGACGCTCGAGGCCCTTCGACACCAGCCAGTCCCGATCGAACAGTCGCGGCCGATACTTGGCGCCGGTGTCGCAGAGGATCGTGACGATCGTGTGCCCCGGCCCCAGCCGCCGCGCCACACGCACGGCGCCGGCGACGTTGACGCCGCTGCTCGCGCCGAGCGACAGCCCCTCCTCGCGCAGCAGCCGGTACACGTAGTACACCGCTTCCGCATCGCTGATCGTCAGCGCCGCGTCAATCGGCGCGGCGGCGAAGTTCGCCGTGATGCGCGCGATGCCGATGCCCTCGGTGATCGAGCCCGGTCCGAGCGCCTGCAGCTCGCCGTGGCGCACGAAGTGACAGAGGCTGCTGCCCTGCGGGTCGGCCAGCACGATGTGGACGTCGGGCCGGCGCGATTTCAGGAATCGCGCGACGCCGCCCAGCGTGCCGCCGGTGCCGGTGGCAGCGACGAACGCATCGACCCGCCCATCGGTGTCGGACCAGATCTCCGGACCCGTGGTCGCGACGTGGATATCACGATTGGCGACGTTATCGAACTGGTTGGCCCAGTACGCACCCGGGATCTCCGCGGCGCGTCGCCGCGCGACCTTCTGGAAATGTTCGGGATTCGCATACGGAACGGCCGCGACGATCTCGAGCCCGGCGCCGAGGGCGCGGATGGTGTCGTACTTGTCGGCCGCCTGGTTGTCCGGCATCACGATCAGGCAGCGGTAGCCGCGCGCGAGGCAGACGTGGGCGAGGCCGATGCCGGTGTTGCCGGCCGTGCCGTCGACCACGGTGCCGCCGGGTGCGAGCATCCCGCGCCGCTCCGCGTCCTCGATCAGGCCGCGCGCGGCGCGGTCCTTCACCGACCCGCCGGGGTTCATGAACTCGGCCTTGCCGAGGATGTCGCA
>JAYTNX010000249.1:0-2298 GCA_043748075.1 Pseudomonadota bacterium | reverse complement strand
CGAGCGTCGCGCCGGCCGTCGAACATTGCATCGCGGCGTTCGGTCCGAGGCGTTGCATGTTCGGTTCCAACTTTCCGGTCGAACGTCTGGTCAGCGACTACAGCGCGTTGTGGCAGAGCTACGCGCGACTGAGCGAGCGATACAGCGCCGCCGCTCGCGCCCGGCTATTCGCTGGCACGGCCACGGAATTCTATCGCCTGGAACCCTTGGTTGCGGCGGTGGCCTATTCGAGCCGCGGTGCTGCGGGCGCATCGCCGCCGCGCACCACATAGATCTCTGCGCGTGTCGCACCACGATTCGCATAGTGGCGAGGCAGTTGCACCGGCACGGACAGGGTGTCGCCTGCGGCCAGTTGCAGTTCGCCGCCCGGCCATTCGACCTGCAGTGAGCCCGCGTGCACCAGCAACACTTCCGGTTCTGAACGTGAATGGCGCGGAATCTGCGCGCCGACTTCCAGATGCAGGGCCCGCAGGTGAAACCCGTGCGGCCAGGCGAGGCGCCCCGCGGGCATGTGCTCCGCGACACTGGCCGGCCCTACGATCGGGCACTCGGCAACACCAGCCAGATGCGAGAACGGGCCGCCTGGCGCGCGCTCGAGCGCGGCATGGACGACGGTGCAGTCCGCGATCGCGTTCGAATCCAGCACTTGCAGCCTCGCGACGTCTGCGCCGTGTGTGACGGGCATCGGCGGGTCGTCCGGGGGGGGCGTCTCGCCCTTGTGGGTATCGATCAGCCGGCCGCTTTGCAGCAGCACCAGACCGTGTCGCGCGGCCGCCTCGAAAACATAGGGTGCCCAGAGCACGCGTCCGGGATCGTCGCCGCCCAGCACCGAAAACATGAAGCTCGGCTCGTTCCCGAGTGTGTCGAAGCCGCGAAACGCGCGAGTCGGAATCGAAATGACGTCACCGGGGCCCAGATCGACGTGCCCCGCGTTGCCGTGTTCACCGGTCTTGAATCGAAACCGTCCAAAGTGCACCGCGAACACCTCCGCGGTGTCGTGACTGTGCTGCGAGTTGGTGCAGCCCGGCGGCTGGCGCGCGGCGCCGACGTTGAAACCGTGAGCAATCCGGATGTGCACGTGCTGGTCCGGGCTCTCGGCCACGCCCGGGCCGATGATCGTGAAGTTTTCCTTGCGGTCGCTGCCGGGCGTGCGCGCGTCGATGAATGCCGTGGTGCAGGGACTCAGCTCGTCGTAGCGCACCAGTCGCTGGCGCATCTGCGCAGGCGTGACACTCACGCCCACAGTCTCCGGCTGGCGATTCGTGCGCCCTCGGCCATCGCAGCCAGCTTGGCATAGACGATGTCGGCGTCGACGACGCCGAACCCGGCGAACGTCGAAAAGCCGCAGTCGGTACCGGCAATCACGCGGTCGCGGCCCACGATGTCGGCAAAGCGTTCAATCCTCTCGGCCACCAGCAGCGGATGCTCGATGAAGTTCGAGACGGAATCCAGTACGCCGGGGATCAGCACCTTGTCGTCAGGGAGTACCGTGTCGCGGAACACTGTCCACTCATGCGCGTGACGCGGGTTGGCCGCGTCGAACAGCAGGCCCTGGGGCTGGGCGCGCCGAGCGATCGGTAGTACCACGTCCATCGGCACGTCGTGATGATGCGGTCCTTCGTAGTTGCCCCAGCACACGTGCATGCGTAGCCGGTCGGCCGGACAATTGCGCAGCGCGTGGTTCAGCACCTCGACATGCAGGGTCGCCAACTGCACGTACTCCTGCACCGGTCGGCCCTTGAACAGCGTGTGGCCGCCCAGGCCCAGATCCGGCGAGTCGATCTGCAGCACGAAACCCGCGGCCACGATCGCCTCGTACTCCGGCCGCATCGCCTCGCCCAGCGCCTCCAGATACGCGGAGTGACTCGGGTAGTAGTCGTTCGGCTGGAACAACGCGATGACACCCGGCGACGCGGCATTCATGAACGCCTCGGCCGCAGCCAGGCCGGCCGCGGTCGAGGCATCCAGCGCGCCGCGAAACAGCCGCAGATCGTCGTGCAGCGGCTCCAGGCTCTTCACCGCAATCGGTCCCACGCAGCGCGGTCGCCGATAGGTCGGGGTGCCGCCGGCGCCGGCGAGCTTCTTCAGGAAGTTCGGATAGTCCTGCAGGTCCGCCGGCGGATCGCGGGCGCTGTCACCGTCGAAGCCGGTCAGCCGGTCCTTGATGTAGGTGGCATAGCTGATCTTGCTCATTTCGCCGTCACTGACGACGTCGATGCCGGCACGCACCTGTGCGGCGACGACGTCGTTCACCGCGTGGCCCACCACGTCGAGCATGCGTTCGCGCCCGATCGGCTC
>JAYTNX010000248.1:0-22762 GCA_043748075.1 Pseudomonadota bacterium | reverse complement strand
CAGGGCATCGAGAGCATCTCGCTGAATCCGGACACGGTCGTCGAGACCTGGCTCGCTCTGGCCGGCAAGCACGCCGGCTGAGCCGCCTTCAATCGGGGTCGACCAGACCCTGCACGCGCGCCTCCGCAGCCTCGCGGTCGCCATCGTCGAACAACTCGATGTCGACGCGCTCGACAGTCTCGGGCGCGAGACAGCGGACGTTCACGCTGATGCCCGCCGGATGCGAGCGCGGCACATAGAACGACTTCACGCCACAGGTCCGGCAGAACAGGTGCCGGGCCGTACCGGTGTTGAAGCGGTACTCGACGAGCGCGTCCGCGCCCTGCAACAGGTTGAATCGCTCACGCGCAACGATCAGATGCAGGAAGCCGGTCATCCGGCAGATCGAGCAATTGCACTCCAGCGCCCCGATGACGGACGGTGCGCGAACCTCGAAGCGCACCGCACCGCAGTGACAACCGCCGCGGTGCACGACCCTCGCACGAGCTCGGCGGACACCGAGCGCAGCGATCACGCGCGCAACTCGCCGGCGAGGAACGGGCACTGTCGCAGGTCGACATTTCCCCCAGAGACGACGATGCCGACACGCTGGCCGGGCGCGCCGAGGTTGCCCGCGAGCACTGCCGCCACGGCGACTGCCGACGACGGTTCGATCAACATCCGGAAATGCTGCAGGATGACGCGCATCGCGTCGACGATCTGCGGCTCGGAGACGGTGACCATCGCGTCGACCAGCCGGCGGATCAGCGCGAAGTTGCGTGCCCCGAGAGAACCACGCAGGCCGTCGGCGAGCGTCGCCGGCGAGCCCGCGAGCGCCTCTCGACGACCGCTGAGGAACGATCGGAAAGCATCGTCGGCAATTGCGGGTTCGACGCCCACGACCTGGCAGCCGGGCTGCGCGCCGCGCACGGCGAGCGCCGTGCCCGCCAACAGCCCGCCGCCACCGACCGGGACCGCCACGACCTCGAGCGCGGGCACTTCGCAGAGCAGTTCGAGCGCCGCGGTGCCCTGCCCAGCGATCACGCGGGGGTCGTCGAACGGATGCACGAGATGCGCCGGCGATTCAGACAGCCACTGAGCCAGCGCAGCCTCGCGCGCCGCCAGCCCGGGTGCGCACAGCCGGATCTCGCCGCCCGCATCGCGCACGGACTGCCGCTTGGCGTGCGAGGAGTCGTCGGGCATCACCACCCGGCATTGCCCGCCGAGTGCGCGGGCTGCCAGCGCCAGCGCCGTACCATGGTTGCCGGAGGAATGCGTGATGACCGTGGCGCGGCGCTCGCCGGGCGGGAGTTGCAGCAGCGCATTGAGCGCGCCGCGGAATTTGAACGAGCCACTGTGCTGCAGGTTCTCGCACTTGAGGTGGACGCGCCGGCCACAAACGGCGTCGAAGGCTACCGATTGCCTCACCGGGGTGTTTGCAATCCGCGAGTCGATGCGATCCAGTGCGGCCACGACCGCGTCGAAGTCCGGAAGGTCGTCGTCGCCGGCAAGCGGCGCGGCCACCGTCATCGCGCCCCGCCTGGCCCCCGGAAGTCCGGCGCGATGAGATGCTGTCGGTAGTGACGCAGCTCGCGTACCGACTCGCGGATGTCATCGAGCGCGAGGTGCGTGCCGCTCTTGACGAAGCTGCCGAGCACCTCGGGCGCCCAGCGCCGCGCCAGTTCCTTCAGCGTACTGACGTCCAGGTTGCGGTAGTGGAAGAAGCGTTCCAGCGCCGGCATGTGACGCGCCAGGAAGCGGCGGTCCTGGCAGATGCTGTTGCCGCACATCGGCGACCGACCGGCCTCGACCCGACCCGCGAGGAATTCCAGCGTGAGGCGCTCCGCGCCGGCGGTGTCGGTGGCACTGGCGCGCACGCGATCGACGAGACCCGACGCGCCGTGCTGGCGCCGGTTCCAGTCGTCCATCCTGGCGAGCGAACTCTCGGACTGGTGGACCGCAATGACCGGCCCCTCTTCGACGAGTTGCAGGTCACCGGTGGTGACCAGCGTCGCGATCTCGATGATGTCGTCGGACTCGGGTTGCAGGCCCGTCATCTCGAGATCGATCCAAATCAGGAAATCGGGCTGCTCCATGCATCGAAGCTTAGCAGAGGCGCGCAGGCTGACCGCCGGTGCGGGCGGCGAACCGCCGCGTGCGGGGCACGATGGACAAGCCCGATTGCCGCTCCTACAGTGGCCGCCGCATTCCGGGCCGTCGTCCCGGGGAGAGTCGTTGGACGCCCAGGTCATCGCCGCTTTCGGTCGCCACCTGCGCGTGCGCGAAGCCTCCGGCCGCGAGCATGAGGCGCGGCCTTTTGGCCGCCGTCTCGAAGTCGTCTGCGGTGACCGGGTGCGCTGCACCGAGGACACCGCGCACGGCGAGGTCCACGTCGTCGAGACCCTGCCCCGCAGTTCGGCGCTGTACCGCTCGAGCACCCGGGGCGATGCCGAGATCATCGTCGCGAACGTCTCGCTGCTGGTGGTGGTGGTGGCGCCGCTACCCGCCGCAGACCTGTTCGTCGTCGATCGCTACCTGTGCGCCGCCGCGTCAGCGGGCATTCGTGTGCTGCTGGTGCTCAACAAGCTCGATCTCGACGGCGCCGCCGGGCTGCACGCGCAGCTGCAGCCCTATGTCGCCGCCGGCTACGAGGTCGTGACGGTGGCGGCACGCGAACGGCGCAACGTCGCGGCGCTGGCGCTCGCGCTTGCCGGAAACACCGGCGTGCTGCTCGGCCAGTCGGGCGTCGGCAAGTCGTCACTGGTGGCCCAGCTTGCCCCGCAGGCGGCGCAGGCCGTGACCGGCGAGCTGGTGCGCGGCGAGGAAGGCCGGCACACCACCACCAGTTCGCAGCTCTACGATCTGCCGGGCGGCGGCCACCTGATCGACTCGCCCGGTGTGCGCGACTTCGCGCCCGCCATCCAGGCATTGGAACCGGCAAGCCTGGGATTCGTCGAGGTGGACCGCCTCGCACCCTCCTGCCGCTTCGCCGACTGCCGCCACATGAGCGAGCCGGGCTGCGCGGTGCGAGAGGCGGCGCAACCGGGCGGCACGCTCGATGCGCGGCGCCACGAAAGCTATCGTCGGATGAGACGCCTGTTCGACGATCTGACGGCCGCGCAGGGTCCCGGGAAGCGCGGCGGCCGGCCGTCGCGCTGAAGGACCACCCGCGTCAGCCCAGCGATTGACGGCCCGCGAGCGCGTGGGCGAGCGTGCCGCTGTCGATGTACTCGAGTTCGCCGCCCATCGGCACGCCGTGGGCGATGCGCGTCGCGCGCACCGACCGTGCCCGGGCGAGTTCCGACAGGAAGTGCGCCGTCGCCTCGCCTTCGACGGTGGGATTGGTCGCTAGGATCAGTTCCTGTACTTCGCCCGACTCGAGCAGCGTCTCGAGTTCGCGCGCGCCGATCTGCTCGGGCCCGACGCCATCGAGCGGTGACAGGTGCCCCATCAGCACGAAGTAGCGGCCGCGATAGCCACCGGACTGCTCGATCGCCACCACGTCGGCGGGGGACTCGACCACGCAGACCAGCGATGCATCGCGGTGGCTCGACGTGCAGATCGAGCACAACTCGCCCTCGGTCAGCATGCGGCAACGACTGCAGCGACCGACGCACTGCAGGGCCGAGCTCAGCGAACTCGCCAGCTCGCCGGCGCCGCCCCGACCCTCCTGCAGCAGGTGGAAGGCCATCCGCTGCGCGGTCTTCGGGCCGACGCCGGGCAAGGTGCGCAGCGCATCGATCAGCTGCGCCAGGGCGGGCGTATGTTTCACGGCTGCAACCGCCGCCGCATCCGCCCCATCAGAATGGCAGCTTCATGCCGGGAGGCAGATTCATCCCCGACATCAGGCCCGACATCTTCTGCTGGGTATTGGCCTCGACCTTGCGCACGGCGTCGTTGCAGGCCGCCGCCACGAGGTCCTCGAGCATCTCGCGATCCTCACCGACCACGGAGGATTCGATCTGCACGCGCCGGACCTCGTGACGCCCGTTCATCGTGACCTTGACCATGCCGCCGCCGGATTCGCCGACGACTTCCATCGCCGCGATTTCCTCCTGCGCCTTGGCCATGGTCCGCTGCAGCGCCTCGGCCTGCTTCATCATGTTCCCGAAATTCGCCATTCGACGTTCCTCGTTGTTCGCTTCAACGTTCGTTCCGGACCGGCATGCGCGCCCTCGCGTACGGGAGTCCCGCCGGCACTCAGCGGTGCGGGCGGACCGTGTCCGTCCGCAGCGTCGCTCCGAATTTCTCCTTCAACGCGCGCACGGTCGGATCGGCCTCGAGCGACTCGCGCGCGGCGAGCAGGTGCTCGCGGGCCTCGCGCTCCCCGGCCCGCGCCGGGGTCTCCGCGGGCGGTTCGGCCACCTCAACTTCGACCCGCACGGTTTCGCCGAGCGCCCGGCAGAGCGCCTGTGTCAGTCGCTCGAGCGACGAGACCGTGCGCACGTGCTGGTTGCGCGGATCGAGCGCGAGCCGGATCACGATGCCGTCGCGTCCCCGCAGCGCGCAGTGTGCCGCGAGCTGGCGCGCGAGGCCGCTCAACTCGAGCCCCGTCACCACAGCGGTCCAGCCCTCGGGTGTCAACGCGCCGGGCGTCGCGGCAGCGCCGTCGGGGGCGGCCTCGGCGGCCGCGGCTGTGGAGGCGGATGCAGATGCAGATGCAGATGCGGATGCGGATGCGGGCGCCGACACTCGCGGGGGTGGGCGTTCGTCGCCACGGTCCTTTGCGGCGGCGCTGCCGGACGACGCGCGACCGACCGGGCTCGCCGCGGCACCCGGGACGTCGGACAGCGGACGGAACGCCAGCATCCGCAACAGCGTCATCTCGAATCCGGTGCGCGGGTCGGGCGCCCACTGCAGGTCGCGCCGTCCCAGGATCGACGCCTGGTAGTAGAGCTGGAGGTCCTCGGCGCCGAGCTTTCCGGCCAGGTCCGCCAGCAGGTCTGCGCCGTGCAGCTCATCGCCCTCGTACGCGGGCACCGCCTGCTTCAAGGCCACGCGCGCCAGCAGCGCCGCCAGCGCGTCGAGCATCTGGGCATGATCCGGCGACCATTCCTCGAGCGTACGGGCGTAATCCAGCAACGGGGCCGGCGCGCCGGCGGCGAGCAGCTCGGCAATCCGCACGACCTGCTGCCGGTCCACGGTGCCGAGCATTTCGCGTGCCGCAGCCTCTTCCACGCGACCACCGCCGAAGGCGATCAGCTGGTCGAGCAGCGACAGGCCATCGCGCAGGCTGCCATCGGCAGCGATCGCCACCAAGCGCACGGCGGCGGCGTCGAACGGCACCGATTCGGCCTCGAGGATGTAGCGGATACGCTCGGCAATCAGGGCGACCGACAGACGCTTCAGATTGAACTGCAGGCAGCGCGACAGCACCGTCACGGGCAGCTTCTGCGGGTCGGTGGTGGCGAGCAGGAACTTCACGTGCGGCGGGGGTTCCTCGAGCGTCTTCAGCAACGCGTTGAAGGACGCCGTCGAGAGCATGTGCACCTCGTCGATGAGGTACACCTTGTAGCGTCCGCGCGAGGGCGAGTACTGCACGTTGTCGAGCAGCTCGCGGGTATCGTCGACCTTGGTCCGCGACGCGGCGTCCACCTCGATCAGATCGAGGAAGCGCCCTTCGTCGATTTCGCGGCACGCCGAGCAGATGCCGCAAGGCGTGGCGGTCATCCCGGTCTCGCAGTTCAGGCACTTCGCGAGAATGCGGGCGATGGTGGTCTTGCCAACTCCCCGCGTCCCGGTGAACAGGAAGGCGTGGTGGACCCTGTTGGCCGATAGTGCATTGCTGAGCGCGCGCAGCACGTGCTCCTGGCCGGTCAGCTCGCCAAAGCTCTTCGGGCGCCACTTGCGTGCGAGTGCGGTGTAGGTCATCAACGGCGGTTCCGGCTAGGAGGGAGGCGCCCCGCACCAGCTTGGACTCCGGCGCCCGACATCGCCGGTACCGTTGCTCCCTTCCGGGCCTGGCGGGATTCGCGGCTGGTCGTCGCGGAGGAACCAATGCGGGGCGCCATCGAACTGGCGGAGAGGGTGGGATTCGAACCCACGAACACCTTGCGATGTTACTTGACTTCCAATCAAGCGCCTTCGACCGCTCGGCCACCTCTCCAAATCAAAGGCTTACAAAGAAAACTTCACTCAAAGAATGAAGCCATCGGAGCAGCCACGGGCGATGATATCAGGCCGCCGGCTGGGCGGGTGCCGGGTTCGCATAGCGTGGCGGCGAATCGAGACACGGCTCGTCGGCGCGACGCGGCCGCTCCGGCTCGCCCAGAGGCGGTACCGGCAGCGCGGTGCGGGTATCCGGCCCCTGCAATCCGGCCGGGATCTGCAGCGGCTTGTTGTCGACCGCCCCCGCGTAGTCCTCGGGCCTCACGCAGCTGGCCTTGAACAGCCGGCCACAGCCCGGCAGCACCAGCAGCGCCACGACCAGCATTGGAAACCAGGATCGATTGCGCATGGGAAACCTTCGAGACAGTGAACAGGGCAGACAATGAACAGGACAGACCCGTGAATCGTCGACGCCGTGGATCGGATCTAGATTCCCGCTGTGCGCATCGCATCGCGCAGGCGTTCGTGGAACTTCGCGGACAGCGGCGTCAGTGGCAGGCGGATGCCCGCCCCGATGAGGCTCATCTGCTGCAACACCCATTTGACCGGGATCGGGCTGGCCTCGAGGAACAGCCGCTCGTGCAATGACGCCAGGCTCGCATCCAGCGCCGCCGCCTCGGCCACCCTGCCCTCCAGCGCCGCGTGCACGAGATCGGACATCCGCTGCGGCGCAACGTTCGCGGTCACCGAAATCACGCCCTTCGCGCCCGCCAGTATCGCCTCACGCGTCGTGGCGTCGTCGCCCGACAGCACGTCGAAACCGGTGCCACAGGTCGCCGCGAGTTCACGGATGCGGCCGAGGTCGGCGACGGCCTCCTTGAGAGCAACGATCCGCGGCAGCCGCGCGAGCCGTGCCACGGTCTGGGGCAGCATGTCCACCGCCGTGCGACCGGGCACGTTGTAGAGCACGACCGGCACCGGGCTGGCGGCGGCGACCGCTTCGAAGTGGAGGTAGAGGCCGTCCTGCGTGGGCTTGTTGTAAGCGGGCGTAACGACCAGCAGCGCATCGACGCCGAGGTCTCCGAGCCAGGCGGCACGCTCCACCGACGTGGCGGTACTGCTCGTGCCAGCGCCCGCGAGCAGCTGTACGCGGCCGTTGAGCTGCTCGCGCGCGCGCACTACGAGCTCGCGCAACTCAGCATCCGACAGGGTGGCCGACTCGCCGGTGGTGCCACCGACGACGATGCCGCGAGTGCCCGCATCGACATGGAACTCCAGCAGCCGCGACCACGCATCGAAATCCAGGGCACCGTCGGCGCGCATGGGCGTGACGATTGCGACGTAGCTGCCGGAAAACATGAGACCACCCGGAAAAAGGGACCGCGGATGTTAAGGGCCGTCGCCACGGCGGCGCAACCTGCGCGGGCCCGACCTCCCGGGCCGCGAATCGGCGCCACGCGCCGGCGCCAAGGTCGCCATCGGCCCCGGCAGTCGCTAAACTGATCGTTGGACACAGGCCTGCCCCACGGAATGAAACAGCACATCGCCGTCTCCGCGATCGGAACCGACCGGACCGGCATCGTCCACGACCTCACGCGTGTGATCAGCGAGTGCGGCGGCAACATCAGCGAAAGCCGCATGGCGAGCCTCGGCTCGGAGTTCGCCATGGTGCTGCTCGTGTCCGGCAACTGGCACTCGCTGGCGAAGCTGGAGACCGAGCTCAAGAAGCTCGCCGACACTTCCGGCCTGACCGTCAACCTGCGGCGTACCGAGCCCCGCGCCGCCCGCACCGACATGCTGCCGTATTCGATCGACGCGGTCTGCCTCGACCAGTCCGGCATCGTGTCGGCGCTGGCCGGATTCTGCTCCAGCCGCGGCATCGACATCGCCGAAGTGGCGACCCGCAGCTACCCCGCTGCGCATACCGGCGCGCAGATGTTCTCGGTGCAGATGGTCGTGAACGTGCCGAGCCGGGTACACCTGGCGCACCTGCGGGAGGAGTTCATGGAATTCTGCGATTCCCTGAACCTCGACGCGATCCTCGAGCCGGTGAAGTCCTGAGCCCGTGCTGTTCGTGCCCGTGCTGTCCCTGAAAGGCGCCCAAGGAGTCGACCGCCAATGAGCAAGATCGCGCTGGGCAAGATGCTGCCGTCATTTTCTGCACGGACCGCCGACGGCGGGACCTGGAAGCCCGCCGACGTCGCCGGGCGCAAGCTGGTGATCTACTTCTATCCGAAGGACATGACCCCCGGTTGCACCGTCGAGGCGCAGGATTTCCGTGACGCCGCTGCCGACTTCAAGAAGGCCAGGGCAAGCGTCGTCGGCGTCTCTCGCGACAGCTGTGCGTCGCATGCGAAGTTCCGCGACAAGGAAAAGCTGAATTTCGAACTGCTTGCCGACGAGGACGAGACGCTGTGCAAGCTGTTCGACGTGATCCACGAGAAGAACATGTACGGCAAGAAGGTGCTCGGCGTCGTGCGCAGCACCTTCCTCTTCGACGCGGCGGGAACGTTGGTACGGGAATGGCGCAAGGTGAAGGTGGACGGGCATGTCGACGAAGTACTCGAGGCGGTCCGCGCGCTTTGAAGAGCCCCGGCCATTGAAGATCGCGCGTTGAAGAAGCGGAAAACCGCGCCCGGTCTGCGGCTGTTCGTGCTCGACACGAACGTGCTGATGCATGACCCGGCTGCGATCTTCCGCTTCGAGGAACACGACATCTACCTGCCGATGGTCGTGCTCGAGGAGCTCGACGCCAACAAGAAGGGAATGTCCGAGGCGTCGCGGAACGTGCGCCAGGTCAGCCGCTTCCTCGACGACCTGATGCGCTCGGCGACCAAGGACGAAATCGACCGCGGCCTGCCCCTGCCCTCGTACGCCATCGGCAACCACGGCAAGAGGCCTCCGGTCGGGCGGCTGTTCTTCCAGACGCGACAGCTCAGCTCGGCGCTGCCGGACAATCTTCCGGGCCACGGCAACGACAACGCCATCCTCGCCCAGACCCTGGCGCTGCAGGCGCTGCACGCCGCCGCGCGCGTGGTGCTGGTGTCGAAGGACATCAACTTGCGCATCAAGGCCGCCATCGTCGGCGTGCACGCCGAGGACTACTTCAGCGACCGCACGATCGAGGACGCCGATGTCCTCTACAGCGGCCAGGCGGCACTGAGCGCCGACTTCTGGGAGCGGCATGGCAAGGACATGCGTTCGTGGCGCGAAGGCACGCGCACCTGGTACGAGATCACCGGTCCGGCCGTCGCCGACTGGCAACCGAACCAGTTCGTCTACGAGGAGCGCCAGGGCGGCATCGAAGCGATCGTGCGCAAGGTCGCGGGAACGACCGCGACGCTGGAACTGCTGCGGGACTTCCGCGGCGATCGCAACGGGGTCTGGGGCATCACGGCACGCAATCGCGAGCAGAACTTCGCGCTGAACCTGCTGACCGACCCGGAGGTGGATTTCGTGTCGGTGCTCGGACCTGCGGGCACCGGCAAGACGCTCCTGACCCTGGCCGCCGGGCTCAGCCAGACGCTCGAAGGAAACCGTTTCGTCGAGATCATCATGACCCGCGTGACGATTCCGTTGGGCGACGACATCGGCTTCCTGCCCGGCACCGAGGAGGAAAAGATGGAGCCCTGGATGGGCGCCCTGATAGACAACCTCGAGGTGCTGACACAGAGTTCCGAGGGCGGCAGCTGGGGTCGCCAGGCCACCAACGACCTGCTGCGCAACCGCATCAAGATCCGCTCGCTGAACTTCATGCGCGGCCGCACCTTCCTGAACCGTTTCGTGATTCTCGATGAGGCACAGAACCTCACGCCGAAACAGATGAAGGCGCTGATCACCCGCGCCGGCCCGGGCACCAAGCTGGTCTGCCTCGGCAACATCGCCCAGATCGACACGCCCTACCTGACCGAAACCACCTCGGGGCTGACCTACGTCGTCAACCGGTTCCGCGGTTGGCCGTATTCCGGGCATATCACCCTGGTGCGGGGAGAAAGGTCCCGGCTGGCCGATTTCGCGTCAGAGACTCTCTGAACTCCGGCCGTCGTCGCGAGTCTGATTACGATGCATCGGGTTTTCCTCGTCCTGCTGGTCGCGCTCGCCCTGGGCCTCGGCGGCGCCGCGTCCGGCCAGTCGGGCGCCGGCAACGACCTGCCCGATATCGGCACACCGGCCGACGCCACGATCACCCGCAGCGACGAATACCAGATCGGGCTGATGATCGTTCGGGGCCTGCGCGACCAGGGCCAGATCCTCGAGGACCCCGAGGTCAATGATTTCATCCAGTCGCTCGGTTCGCGCATTGCCTCGCAGGCGCAGGAAGGCGGCCAGCGGTTCCAGTTCTTCGTGGTCCGCGACTCCAGCATCAATGCGTTCGCGCTGCCGGGGGGTTTCGTCGGCGTGAACCAGGGCCTGCTGATCGCGACCGCCAACGAGGCGCAGCTCGCCAGCGTGCTCGCGCACGAGATCGCGCACGTGACCCAGCGCCACATTGCGCGCTCCGTCCGCGCGCAGGGTCGTCAGAGCCTCGCGTCCGCGGCGGCGATACTCGCGGCGATCCTGATCGGCGCTACCACCGGCGCCGCCGACGTGGCCCAGGCCGGCATCGCGATCGCGCAAGGAACCGCGGCGCAGCAGCGGATCAATTTCACGCGCTCGAACGAATACGAAGCCGACCGCATTGGCATCGGCTTCCTCGCCGCGGCGGGTTTCGATCCGTTCGCGATGCCGGATTTCTTCGAGACGCTCGGCCGCCGCGCGGGCCTGGCAGCCTCGCAGGCACCGGAGTTCCTGCAAACCCACCCCGTGACGACCAACCGTATCGCCGAATCGCGCGATCGCGCCACGCAGATCGTGCGTAGCGTGCGGCCGGAGTCGCCTTCGTACCCGTATGTGCGCGAACGCGTGCGAGTGCTCGGCGCCTCCGCCGACTCCGACCTCCGCGCCTACTATTCTGCGTTGCGCGAATCGCGGCCGCTGACGCCCGGCCAGCAATATGGCGAGGCCCTGGCACGGCAGCAGGCCGGCGAGCGCGATGCGGCGGCGAGCACCCTGATCGAACTGAGCGCGGCCCGCCAGGGCAGCCCGATGCTCGAGGCCGCGCTGGGCCAGTCACTGATGGCGGCCGGGCGGCAGGATCTCGCGCTGGAGACGTTCCGCAAGGCGCTGTCGATCGCGCCGCGCAACGTGCCGCTCAGCGTCCGCTACGCCGAGGCGCTGCTGCAGGTCGGGCGGGGAAAGGAAGCGCATGCGGTGCTGCTCGACGTGTTCAACAATGTGCAGCCGACGCCCGAGCAGATCCGGCTCACGGCGATGGCCGCGAGCAGCGCCGGTGACACGGGCGACGCCTACTACTACATGAGCGAGTACCACATCGCGAGCGGCGACCTGCCGCTGGCCGGCAAGCAGCTCGAACTCGCGCTGGCGGCGCCGGACCTGACGCCGGTGCAGCGCGCGCGCTTCGCGGCGCGGCTCAAGGAAATCCGCGACGTGCTCGCGGAAAGCTCGCGCGGGCGCTTCCGCAGCGGCAACCGCGAGCCCGACACTGACGCTGGTATGATGTAGACATGTCGGTATTTGATCGGGCGTCGCTCGCCCTGCCGTTGCTGATGGTCACCGTGGCTGTGCTCGCGGGCTGCGCCACCACCGGCCCAAAGACCCCCGACCCGCGCGATCCGCTGGAACGCCTCAACCGCGGCACGTTTGCGTTCAATCAGTCTCTCGACGAGGCGGTGGTGCGGCCGGTGCTGCGCGGCTATCGCAAGGTCACACCGCGGGTGGTGCGCACCGGCATTTCGAACTTCTTTGCCAACGCCGAATACCCGATCGTCATCGTCAACAATCTGTTGCAGGGCAAGTTCGGACCGGCCGCCTACGACACGGGCCGTTTCCTCCTCAACACCACGCTGGGCGTCGGCGGACTCTTCGATCCGGCGACCGGTGCGGGGCTCGAGCGAAACAACGAGGACTTCGGTCAGACACTCGGACGCTGGGGGGTGCCTTCCGGCCCGTATCTGATGGTGCCGTTCCTCGGACCGTATACGCTGCGCGACGGGCTCGGCGGGCTCGCCGACGATTTTGCCGAACCGCGTCACTACCTCGAAGACGACAGCACGCGCGGGTGGTTGTGGGCAGGCGGGCAGCTCAATCGGCGTGCCGGCCTCACCGAGGCGGAAGCGATCCTCGATCGCAGTGGCGACCCGTATGCGTTCGTGCGCAGCGCCTACCTGCAGCGCCGCCAGTATCTCGTGACCGACGGTGCTTCGAGCGACGAGCCGCCCGTCGACGAAGACCCTGCGCTGATGGAAGACCTCGAAGACGACGCTCCGGCACCGGCGCAGTAGTTCGAGCCGGCCGACTCAGGGTGGGCTCCCCAGGATGGGCCCCTCAGGATGGCGAGAGCAGCTCGTCCAATTCGCTGATGCGCGCAATGTCGAGCAGCTTGCCCGGCACGTTCCTCAGCAGCAGCACCCGCCCAGACGCGCGGGCCCAGGCGAGCCAATCCACCAGCACCGCCAGCCCGGCGCTGTCAGCCTCAGCGACGGCCGCACAGTCCAGCTCGAGCCGGGAATCGCGACTCGAACCGAGCGCCGCCAGGCCGGCCGCGTGCAGGCGGGCCGCCGTGACGAACGTCATCGCGCCACGCACTGCGAAGCGCGCCGGCCCGGCCGAACTGAACTCGAACGAGGCCCCCGCTTGCGCCTCGGGCCCGCTCACGCGCGCTGCTTGGCCGGCGTAGCGACGGCCTTGCCGCCCTGGCCCTCGAGCCGCTGGATCACCGCGTCGATGCCCTTGGCGTCGATCTCCGATCCGAAGTCCTCGCGGAAACTCTTGACGTAGCTGATGCCCTCGATGGTCACGTCCCAGGCCTTCCAGCCCGCCTCTCCCTTGCGCAAGGAGTAGTTCACCGGGATCCGATCGCCATTGCTGCGCTTGACCTCGGTTCGCACCGTCGCCGTGGTCGCAGCCGGCTCGACCTTGGCCGGCAGCACCTTGATGCGATCCCCGGTGAACTCCACCAGCGCATCGCCGTAGTTGTTCAGCAGCGACTTGTAGAAGGCGTCGACGAAGCGCTTGCGCTGGTCTGCCGTGGCCGTTCGCCAGTGCTTGGCGAGCACCAGCCGCGCGGCGTAGTCGACATCGAAGTACGGCAGCAGGATCCGGTCGACCACGGCGTAGATCTTCGCTGGATCCTTGCGGAACGCGGGACGATTTACATCGAGTTCCTTCAGCATCGCGTTCGCGGCCGATTCGATCAGTTGCGAGGGACCACTGGCATCGACCAGCGGCGATCGCGCGACCGGTGCGGCGCTCGGTGCGGCGCTCGGTGCAGCGGTCGGAGCGGGCGTCGTGGCGGGCGACTGCGCCTGCGAAAAGGCTGGAGCGCAGGCCAGCAGCACCGCGGCGGCGACACCTGCCGCGACGGCCGCGGTGACGGTCGCCGGGACTGCCGCGGGGACCTTCGGGATTGCGTGATGGGTCGGCTTCATTTCGTCACCTCGTTGTCAGGCGCCTTGGCCGGCGCCTCGTCGGGCACGGAGGTCGACGCCTTCGGGGCGTCGGCCTGGGACTCGCTACCGCCGCCGCTGCCGCGGCCGGCGAAATTCGCGAAGAACTTGTTCACCAGTGTTTCGAGCACGATCGCTGACTGCGTGAACTCGATTTGACCCCCTTCCTTCAGGTAGGTTTCCGAGCCGCCGGGCCCGATGCCGACGTACTTGCCGCCCAGCAAGCCCTGCGTCTGGATGCTGGCATCGCTATCGTCGGGAATGCGGTCGAATTCGGGCGCAATGCGCAGCGTGACCACGGCGCGAAAATCGTCCGGGTCGAAACCGACCTTCTCCACGCGACCGATGGTGACACCCGCCATCGCCACGGGCGAGCCGCCCTTGAGATCGCCGACGTTGTCGAATTTCGCCGTTACCCGGTAGCCCGACTTCGTACCGAGGCTCAGGCCGCTGCCGGGTAGCTGCGTTGTGAGGAAGAACAGGGCCGCGAAGCCGAGCAGAACGAACAGTCCAGTTCCGATCTCGAGCGCACGATTGGGTCGCATGGGTGGAGTATCCCGTCAGAGGAAGGCGGCGGTGAGCATGTAGTCGAGCAGCAACGTGAGTACCGAGGAGTTCACCACGGTGCGCGTGGTCGCGAGGCCAACTCCCTCGGCCGTCGCGGCGGCGTGGTAACCCTCGTATACGGCGATCAGGCTGCAGGCAGCGCCGAAGACCACGCTCTTGATGATGCCTTCGGCCACATCGTCGAGCTCGACGGCGGCCTGCATCTGCGACCAGAACGCGCCGGTGTCGACGCCCATCACCTGAACGCCAATCAGCTGCGCGCCGAACAATCCGACGACGTTGAAGATCGCGACCAGCAGCGGCAGCGCAATCAGACCGCCGATGAAGCGCGGCGCGACCACCAGCCGCACCGGGTCCACCGCCATCATCTGCATCGCGGTGAGCTGGTCCGTGGCCTTCATCAGGCCGATCTCCGACGTCAGCGCCGTGCCGGCGCGACCCGCGAACAGCAGCGCAGCGACCACCGGTCCCAGTTCCTTCAGCAGGCCCAACGCGGCAGCCACGCCGAGCGCATCTTCCGAGCCGAAGCGCGCCAGTAGGTCGTAGCCCTGCAGGCCCAGCACCATGCCGACGAATAGGCCGCACAGCATGATGATGATCAGCGAGCGGGCGCCGGCGTTGTAGACCTGGTGGACGACGATCCTGGGACGCGCGAGTGCCGGGCCGCATTGCGCCAGGATGCGGAAGAAGAAAACCCCGATCGCGCCCACCCGGCGCAACATCGCGACAATAGGTCCATCGGCGTTAGCGGCGACGGCCGTCATCGCACCTCCCTCGACAGCAGCTGCTCGAAATAGTCGGGCGCCGGATAGTGAAACGGCACCGGCCCGTCGGCGATGCCCTCCATGAACTGGCGCACCACCTCCAGGTTGCTGGCGCGCAGCTGGGCCGGCGTACCCGACGCCACGACCTTGCCCTGCGATAGCAGGAAGCTTTCGTGGGCGATGTTGGCGAGTTCCTCGACGTCGTGTGAGACGACGATGCTGGTAATACCGAGCGCCTCGTTCATCTGCCGGATCAGCCGCACGATCACGCCCATCGAGATCGGGTCGAGACCGACGAACGGTTCGTCGTAGATCAGGATTTCCGGGTCCATGACGATCGCCCGCGCCAGCGCGACTCGGCGGTTCATGCCACCGGAGAGTTCCCCCGGCATGAGGTTGGCCGCGCCACGCAGCCCCACGGCATGCAGCTTGGTCAGGACCAGCTGGCGGATCAGCGATTCAGGCAGGCGCGTGTGCTCGCGCAGCGGAAACGCGACGTTCTCGAACACCGAGAGGTCCGTCAGCAGCGCGCCGTTCTGGAACAGCATGCCCATGCGCCGACGCAGCCCGAACAGTTCGCGCTGGCGCAGGCTGAAAACGTCCTGGCCGAACACGGTGATCGAACCCTGGGTCGGCGCGATCTGCCCGGTGATCAGCCGCAGCAGCGTCGTCTTGCCGGTGCCGCTCGGTCCCATGATTGCGGTGATCCGCCCGCGACGGGCCACGATATCGAGACCGGAGAAAATCGCGCGGCGGCCGAACCCGTAGTGGACATTGCGCACGTCGACGATGACGTCGGCGGGCGCAGCCGCCGCAGGGTGCTGACTGCTTCGCATCGGTCGATCGAGAGGGGCGTCGTCCATCGGTATTCCGGTTTCGACAACCGGCACGATGATCGGTTCGTCGCAAGCGCGCGCATCATAGCAAACGCGCCTCATCCGCCGTCCGGGCAGCCTGGGGGCCAGGTCCTCGAACGTGGCATTCGCGGCCAATCAGGACTAAAATGGTCCTCGTTCCCGGCCGCGGGTGCATCCATGCTCAGAATCAGCAAACTGACCGACTACGCCACCGTCCTGCTCGCAGCCCTGGCGCGCGAGCCGGCGCGACGTTTCGCGGCGGCCGCGCTCGCACGCCAGACGCAGATCGGCTCGGCGACGGTCAGCAAGGTGCTGAAGCAGTTGCAGCGTGCGGGCTTCGTCCACTCCACTCGCGGCCTGCACGGCGGCTACCAGCTCGCACGGCCTGCCGCGGCGATCAGCGCCGCGTCGATCCTCGACGCGCTGGAGGGTCCCGTGGCGGTGACCGACTGTTCGGCGGGTCACGGGCAGTGCGAGATCGAGACCACCTGCCAGGTCGGTCGGGCCTGGCAACGAGTCAATCTGTCCATCCGTCGCTCGCTCTACGACATCAGCCTTGCCGAGCTCGCGGGGCTCGAGTCACCGGGCGTGCGACACGGCGCGCCACTGCCCCGGCACGTTGAAGGCCCCGGCACCTTGAAGGCTATGAGACCTCCCCGATGACCGAAACCGCCGAAATCGAAAAGCTGGTCGGCCGAGGCTACAAGCATGGCTTCGTCACCGACATCGAATCCGACAGCCTGCCGCCCGGGCTCGACGAGGACGTCGTACGTGCGATCTCACGCATCAAGCGCGAACCCGCCTTCCTCACCGAGTGGCGCCTGAAGGCGTTCCGTCACTGGCAGACCATGGTCGAGCCGCACTGGGCACATTTGCGCGCGCACCCCATCGACTACCAGTCGATCTCCTACTACTCCGCGCCGAAAGCCCGGGCCGACGGGCCGAAGAGCCTCGACGACGTCGACCCGAAGCTGCTCGCCACCTACGAAAAGCTCGGCGTGCCGTTGCACGAGCGGGCGCGCCTCGCGGGCGTGGCCGTCGACGCGGTGTTCGACAGCGTCTCGGTCGCAACCACCTTCAAAGGGCGCCTGGAGAAAGCGGGTGTGGTGTTCTGTTCGTTCTCCGAGGCCGTGCAGAAACACCCGGGCGTGATCGAGCGCTACCTCGGCACCGTCGTACCACCGGCCGACAATTACTACGCCTGCCTCAACTCGGCGGTGTTCTCCGACGGCTCGTTCGTCTATATCCCGCCAGGTGTCCGCTGCCCGATGGAGCTCTCGACCTACTTCCGCATCAATGCGACCAATACCGGCCAGTTCGAGCGCACGCTGATCATCGCGGCGCCGGGCAGCCACGTCAGCTACCTGGAGGGCTGTACCGCGCCGATGCGCGACGAAAACCAGCTGCATGCGGCGGTCGTCGAACTGGTGGCCGAGGACGACGCGCAGATCAAGTATTCGACGGTGCAGAACTGGTACCCCGGCGACGAGAACGGCATCGGCGGGATCTACAACTTCGTGACCAAGCGCGGCGAGTGTCGCGGGCGCAATTCGAAGATCTCATGGACCCAGGTCGAGACCGGATCGGCGATCACCTGGAAGTATCCGAGCTGCGTGCTGCGCGGCGAGGGCTCGATCGGCGAATTCTACTCGGTGGCCACCGCGACCCACCTGCAGCAGGCCGACACCGGCACCAAGATGATCCACGTCGGCGCGAATACGCGCAGCACGATCGTCTCGAAAGGCATTTCGGCGGGCCGCGGCCAGAATGCGTACCGCGGCCTGGTGAAGATCCTGCCCAGCGCGCACGGCGCGCGCAGTTTCACGCAATGCGACAGCCTGCTCATGGGCCCGAAGTGCGGCGCGCACACGTTTCCCTACGTCGAGGTCAAGAACCCGACTGCCACCGTGGAACACGAGGCTTCGACCTCGAAGATCAGCGAGGACCAGCTGTTCTATTGCCTGCAGCGCGGGATCAGCGAGGAAGACGCGATCAACATGATCGTCAGCGGTTTCTGCAAGAGCGTGTTCAAGGAGTTGCCGATGGAGTTTGCGGTCGAAGCACAGAACCTGCTGGCCGTGAGCCTCGAAGGGGCGGTTGGATGAGTGGCAGCCATCGAACGAACACGCCAGTACTCTCGATCCGCGACCTGCGGGTCCGGGTCGGCGGACGCGACGTTCTCGATGGGCTGTCCCTCGAGGTGGGCGCCGGCGAGGTGCATGCGATCATGGGGCCGAATGGCTCGGGCAAGAGCACCCTCGCCTACGTGCTGGCCGGGCGCCCGGGCTACGAAGTCACTGGCGGCAGTGCCCGCTATCTCGGCCGCAACCTGCTGGAACTCGAGCCCGAGGAGCGCGCGCGCGCCGGCCTGTTCCTCGGCTTCCAGTACCCGGTGGAGATCCCCGGGGTCAACAACGTCTACCTCCTCAAAGCCGCGCTCAATGCGGCGCGCAAGCAGCGCGGGCTGCCGGAAGTCGACGCGTTCGAGTTCCTGGAGCTCGTGCGCGAGAAGATGAAGCTGATGCAGATGGACGAGGCCTTCCTGTCGCGCGGCGTCAACGAGGGTTTCTCGGGCGGCGAGAAGAAGCGCAACGAGATATTGCAAATGCTGGTGCTCGAACCGACTCTCGCCCTGCTCGACGAGACTGACTCCGGTCTCGATATCGACGCGCTGAAAGTCGTGGCGCGCGGCGTCAATACGCTGCGTTCGGACCAGCGGGCGATGGTGCTGGTCACGCATTACCAGCGCTTGCTCGACTACATCGTGCCCGATCACGTGCACGTCCTGGCCCGCGGTCGCATCCTGCGCAGCGGCGACCGCGACCTCGCGCTGGAACTCGAGAAGCGCGGCTACGACTGGATAACGGGAGCTGCCGCCTGAGGGCGGCATCGCATCCGGCCCCGAACCGCCATGAACACCGCTGCCCCCGCCCCTCGACTTTCCGGAGAAATTGTCGCGCTCCCCGGCGCAAGCCCGGCGCGTTCCGCCCTGCTCCGTGCCGCGCTCGCCGCGGGCCTGCCGACCGCGCGCGATGAGAACTGGAAGTACGCCAGCCTGCGGGCCCTGGACCGCCAGGTGCTCGTCGCGCCCACGTCCATCGACGACGCCGCCGCGGTGGCGGCGGCCGCGGCGCTGCCGGCACGACTGGAAGGGTTCACCCGGATCGTGTTCGTCGACGGGCTCTACAGTGCCGCCCTCTCCGGCGCGCCGCTGCCCGCGGTCGCGACGCTGCTGTCGGAGACGCAGCTGCAGGCGGGCGCGATGGCCCCCCCGGTCGGACCCGCCTCGACCGCCCCGCAGCCCGCGACGCCGCGCGCCATCGCCGCCGGCGTTCCCGTCGAGCTGCGGTTCTCCCAGATCAACGCCGCCCTTTCGAACCAGGGACTGCGGATCACGATCCCGGCGGCGAGTCGCGCCGCGATTGAAGTGGTGTTCGTCGCGGCCGCCGATGCCGCCATCGCGGCCAGCCATCCGGCACTGCAGGTCGAACTCGCCGAAGGCGCGACCCTGGACCTGGTCGAGCGCCAGCTCGGGGCCGGCGCACTCGCCACTTTCACCAACGCCGACGTCCGTGTGCGCGCCGGACGGGACTCGCGCCTGCACCACCACCGCCTGCAACAGCTTGGACCGCGTTCGCGGCACTTCGAGACGCTGGTGCTCGAGGCCGATGATCGCGCGCAGTGCGAGATCCTGACGGTCGCGTCCGGCGGCCTGGCGGTGCGCTCGACGGCCTGGGTGACGCTCGCGGGACAGGACTCGAGCCTGGCGTGGAACGCCGTCGCGCTCGCCGACCGCACCCAGGTCAACGACGCCTTCGTGCGCGTCGAACATCTCGGTCGTGGCGCACAGACCCAGCAGTTGTTCCGGGGTATTGCGGCAGGCCGCGCGCGAGTGGCCTTCAATGGGCACATGGTCGTGCGCGAGAGCGCCGCCGGTGCCGCCTCGGACCAGTCGCTGCGGGCGCTGCTGGCCGGTGGCGAGGCCGAGGCCGACCTTCGCCCGCAGCTCGAGATCTACATCGACGAGGTGCGCGCCAGCCACGGCGCAACGGTCGGCAAGCTCGACGAGCAGGCGCTGTTCTACCTGCTGTCGCGCGGCATCGGGCGCGTGACGGCCGAGGCGCTGCTGAAATGGGCCTTCGTCGCCGATGTGGTCGCGCGGATCCGCATCCCGGCGCTCCGGCGCCAGGCGGAAGCCGCCATGGCGGCGCAACTGCGCGACGTGGTGGACGTCGGAGACCCGCCATGATCGCCGCGGCCGATCGCAGCTTTCCCGGCATCACCGCTGGTTACGACGTCCGCGCAGTACGGGCGGACTTCCCGATCCTCGCGACCACCGTACGCGGCAAGCGACTGGCCTTTCTGGATACCGCGGCCTCGGCGCAACGCCCCGAATCGGTGATCGAGGCGGTGTCACGCTACGAGCGCACCAGCCACGCGAACGTGCACCGCGGCGTCTACCAGCTCAGCCAGAAGGCCACGGACGCGTTCGAGGGCGCCCGCCACCGTGTCCAGCGGTTCCTGAATGCAGCCAGCGATCGCGAGATCATCTTCACGCGAGGCACGACCGAGGCGATCAACCTGGTGGCGCAGTCGTGGGGACGCAGCCGTCTCGGGCCGGGCGACGAGATCCTGATCACCTGGATGGAGCACCACGCGAACATCGTGCCGTGGCAGATGCTGTGTGCGCAGACGGGCGCCACGCTGCGGGTCGCGCCGATCGACCGGCGCGGTGAATTGCGGCTCGACGAGTTCCGCAATCTGCTCTCGCCGCGGACGCGGCTGGTGGCCTTCGCCGCCGTCTCGAACTCGCTGGGCACCGTGCTGCCCGTCGCCGAAATGGTCGCCGCGGCGCGCGGCGTCGGCGCGCTGGTGCTGATCGACGGCGCCCAGGCCGTGCCGCACCAGCGGATCGACGTGCAGGCGCTCGACTGCGACTTCTTCGCGTTCTCCGGCCACAAGGTCTATGGGCCGACCGGGATCGGCGTGCTCTGGGGCCGTGAGTCGGTGCTGCGCGAGATGCCGCCCTGGCAAGGCGGCGGCGACATGATCCTGACCGTGAGCTTCACCGGGACCACCTACAACGCCCTCCCGTACAAATTCGAGGCCGGCACGCCGAACATTTCCGGGGCGATCGGCCTGGCTGCGGCGATCGACTATGTCGACGCACTGGGCCTCGAGCGCATCCACGCACACGAACAGGCCTTGCTGCATCGCGCGACCGCGGCCCTGCGGGTGCTGCCGGGGCTGACGATCGTCGGCGAGGCGACCCTCAAGGCGAGCGTGATCTCCTTCTCGCTCGAGGGCGTGCACCCGCACGATCTCGGCACCATCCTCGACAGCGAGGGCGTGGCGGTGCGCGCGGGCCACCATTGCGCGATGCCGGTCATGGAATTCTTCGGCGTCGCGGCGACTGCGCGCGCCTCGTTCGGCTGCTACAGCAACGACGCCGACATCGACCAGCTGCTCGATGCGCTCAGGCAAGCCCGGGAGGTCTTCGGCTGATGGACCTCAAGGACCTCTATCGCGACGTGATCCTCGACCACAACAAGCGGCCGCGGAACTTCGGCGCACTCGACCCGGCGGACGCGCGTGCCGACGGCCACAACCCGCTGTGCGGCGACCGGCTGACCGTCACCGTGCAGCTGGAGGACGAGCGAATCGGCGACATCCGTTTCGAGGGCAAGGGGTGCGCGATCTCGACCGCCTCCGCGTCGTTGATGACCGAAGCGGTCAAGGGCCTCGACCTCGCCGCCGTCACCCGCCTGCGCGACACCGTGCAGCACGCCCTGACCGAACACGACTACGAGGCGCCGCCGGAGCTCGGCAAGCTGGCCGCGCTGACCGGGGTGCGCGAATTTCCCGCACGCGTGAAGTGCGCGACGCTCTGCTGGCATACGCTCGATGCCGCGCTCGCGCGTCGCGCCGCGCCGGTCTCGACCGAGTGACCCTCGCGAGCTACGACGCCACACTGACCCTACGCCGCGGACCCGCCATGCGCAGCCACGAGAACGAAGCGATCGTCATCAACCGCGAAGTCAATGCGGTGATCGTTCCGGACGGTACTCAGCTTGAGCTGAAGGCCGGCCTGTCCGGGTTCATCACTCAGGCGCTCGGCGGCAGTTTCACGATCTACATCGAGGGCAACCTGTACCGGATCGCCGGCGAGGACGCCGATGCGATCGGCAAGGAGTCCACCCGACCGCCCGAGCTGCCACCGGACGCAACTGTGGAGGACGTGCGCCAGCTGGCGTGGACGCAGATGCGCAACTGCTACGACCCCGAGATCCCGATCAACATCGTCGAGCTGGGCCTGGTCTACGAATGCGAGGTCACGGCGAACGCCGACGGCACACGCTCGATCGGAATCAAGATGACGCTCACCGCCCCGGGCTGCGGCATGGGCGAGGTGCTGGTGCAGGACGTGCGCGACAAGGTCGAGGTCATCCCCACCGTCAGCCAGGTGGACGTCGAACTGGTGTTCGATCCGCCCTGGAGCCAGTCGATGATGTCCGAGGCGGCGCGTCTGCAGACCGGGATGATGTAGGGGCGAACGATGGCGACGGAGCGCTGGATCGACGTGGGCGCGGTGGCGGCGCTCGAAGCGGCCGGCCACCTCGATATCGAACTCGACGACCTGCCGGTCACGATCGTGCGGGTCGCCGGCCAACTGCATGCCTTCGAGGATCGCTGCTCGCACGACGGCGAGCCGCTCGCCGGCGCCGAGATCGAAGCGGGATCCGCAGAGACCGAGGCGGCGGTGATCTGCCCGCGACACGGCGCGCGCTTCTGCCTGCGGACCGGTGCCGCGCTGACGCCGCCCGCGTATGAACCGATCCGGGTGTTCGAGGTTCGCGCCGCCCTGGGTCGCATCGAGGTGCGCCTGCCGTGACCCACGCGACCGGCCGACGGCGCCTCACGCTGGTGCGTCACGGGCACGCGGCGACCACCGGCGCGGCGCATCGCGATTTCGACCGGGCCCTCGACCGGCGCGGCGTCGCCGAGGTCAGCGAGATGGCGCGCCGCTGCGTCGATCTGGGGC
>JAYTNX010000247.1:0-9000 GCA_043748075.1 Pseudomonadota bacterium | reverse complement strand
TCGGCGGGAATCGCGTCCGGCGGGAAGTTCGCGAGGATCACGTCGAGCTTTCCCTGGCCGAGCTCGGTCACCAGCTCCTCGAAGAAGCCCTCGGTGATGCGCAGCCGCACGCCCGGGCAGGCGTCGCTGAGCGCGATGACCAGCCGGTCGATGATCGTGCCCGAGAACAGCGCCGCGACGCCGATGTGGACGTGGCCCTTCTTGCCGCTCGCAATCGCCTGCACGTCACGCGCGGCGCGCTTGGCCTCGTTGAGGATCAGGTGCGCGTAGCGGTAGAGCGCCTGCCCCGCTTCGGTGGGCACCACACCGCGTGGCTTGCGATCCAGCAGGATCGCATTCAGCGACTCTTCGAGATTCTTGATGTTGCGCGTCAGCGCCGGCTGCGTGATGTGCAGCTGCTCCGAAGCCTTGGAGACGCAGCCGACGTCGACTACGACCATGAACTGCCGCAGTTGCTTGATCTCGAGGTGGCCCCGGAAGATGGGGCTGCGAGGCGTGGCGTCCATGATGCACTCTACCCGCGTGGCGGGATCCCCGAGGTGAGGACCTAGACTCCTCCAACGGGTCGCCCACTGCCATGCATTGGAGGCATCGACCCATGCGGATCAGGCCCATTCCGATCAGGCAAAGCGCTCCGGGAAGCGCTCCAGCACGAGTTTGCGCACCATACCCGGCAGCCGCGCCGGGTCTTCCGTCTTGATACCGGTCGAGTTGACCATCAGCTGGGCCTGGTCGCCCTTCTCCACGCCATACCACGCATATTCCGTGGCCTTCATGACCGCCGAGTACGCGCGCCGGGTGTCGATCGTCCTGATCGCCGGGTCGAGCAGTTCCGCGGTCTTCACGGTCCAGTAGGCACTGTCGAGCCGGGGCTGGTGCGCGCCCGCCTGCTGCGAGGCGCCCAGCACTGTGAAGCTGGTTTCGCCGCCCGCGTCGACATGATGCGGGCTGTAGCCACCGTCCCGGTCCCAGGGCTGGTCATAGAACGCGGGATCCACGCCCGGCACCACGATCGACTTGCCAACGCGGTAGAGCAGCCGGTCAGCATAGTGAACCACCGGGGTTTCCATCATGCGCCCCGTATAGGGGTTCATGATATTCGACACTGGTTCGAACGTGCGCGGGTCTACGTGCACCTTGCTCATCGTCCCCCACATCACGTAGGAGTGCTCGTCCGTGTCCGGTGCCATCTCCTTCGAGGGCGCCGTGACGAAGACCCGCGCCAGGAACACGCGCCCGAGAATCGGGAATGCCGGCTTGCCCGGCGGGCAGAACAGGACCCAGCCGTATTCGCAGAGCCAGCTGTCCGTGCCGACCAGGTTCGCCTGCGTCTTGGCGAACGCGTAGTGGTTGTCCAGCGGCTTCGCGAGATCGAACCGGCGCGACTGGCCCGGTTTCCAGCGCGGGATCTGGCGCGACTCCGGCGGATGCGAGGTCGGACGCGCATGCTCGCTGGCGCTCTGGTTGATCTTCTTGTCCGGCGTGTCGGTGGCGGCGAACAGGTCGCCGCCCGTCACGTACACCAGCCCTCCGGCTGCCATGCCCCCGAGGACCCGGCGTCGAGGCGGCACCGCGGATTCGTTCGCCGACGAGGATGAAGCAACAGACGCCGGATGTTTCGATTTCATGGTTCGCACTCTCGGTGTACGGCACGGCATGCGGTCCTGCGGGTCGCCGCCGGACTCACCGTTGCAGTATCCGCGAGCAGCGCCGGCTCCATCCATTGGATTCCAGCATGGGTCTATAAGTCGCGCGACGACGGCAGCATCCGCGTCAGCACCCCATCCCGTACGATCCACGGGTGCCAGAACGCCGCCGCCACGTGCCCCACCACCAGCACCATCAGATTGATGACATGCCATCGCCTGCAATTCGACCGCATTCGCTACCCGGAAGCCAACAGGAAACCTCCATGACACCTCGAATCGCTGAACTGACCCGCACCCTCGCCTGGCTGGCCGCCCTCGGCGTTGTCGCCTCAGGCGCGCACGCCCAGCCGGCCGCGACCGAGGCCGCGCGCCCCGGCTTCCTGCTCGTGATGGGGACCGTGACGGATCGTGAGGCGCTGGCCCGCTATGCCGTCACGCTGCCGGCGATCTACGCGCAGTACGGAGGCCGCCCCATCGCCAACGGGCGAGTCGGCGCAAGAGTGCGCGTGCTCGAAGGCCAGTTCTCGCAGCAGTCGATCGTGCTCTCGAAGTTCGCGTCGATCGACGGGCCGAACACATTCTGGTGGAGCCCGGAGTACCGGCGCAGCGCCGGGCTTCGCGAGGGCGCCGGCGCATTCACTGTTCTCAAGCTGAAAGGCATGCCCGGCGACCTGAGCATGCCAGAGGGCAAACCTGCCTACCTGATCTCGATCGCCAACCTCCGCGACCGAGAGAAGCTCGAGCCGTATGGCGCTGCCGCCCTGCCGCTGGTGAAGGCCGCGGGCGGTAGATTCCTCTCGGCCGGCGGGCGGAAGGACATCGAGCTGCTCGAAGGCGAGTTCGGCAACCTCGGCGTGAACCTGCTGCAGTTCCCGTCCATCGAGGCGCTGCGCCGCTTCTACGAAGACCCCGCGTACCAGAAGATCATCCCGATCCGGCAAAGTGCCGGGGACTACGTGCTGCTCGAGGTGGATGCGGGCTGAGGCGTCGACCTGCGAATGAGCGCGACGACCTTGCCCGGCTCGAACCCCGGATTCGGCTCGCCCGGCAGGTAGCCCCGCGGGTTGCACACCACGCGCGTCCCATCCGTTTCGTAGTCGAACGACTCGTGCGTGTGGCCGTGAATCCACAGGTCTACCACAGGCCCCCGGCACAACGCGGAAAGGTCGGTCGCGAATGCCGGATTGATGGCGCTCTGCGCATACTTCGGATGAATGCTCTCGCGCCGCGGCAGATGGTGCGTGACGACCACCGTCGACCCTGCAAACGGCACTGCGAGGCGCGCGGCGAGCCACGCCCGTTGCTCGAGATGCACCTCGCGCGTATCGCCCGGCGCCATCGGCACGCCTGGCCGTTGTCGGACGATCTGGTAGTCCGGCATCGCCTTGCGCGCAACGTCCATCGCACGTGAAACGTCGATCGGCCGCCGGCCGTCGAGCTCGAAGTCCGTCCACAGGGTCGCGCCGAGGAACCGAACACCGTCAATGACGACCTCGTCGCCATCGAGCACATGGATGCCGAAGTCTGCCGCCGCGGCGCGCAGCGCGCCGGTGACGAGATCCCGCTGACCGCCGTAGTACTCGTGGTTGCCGGGGACGTAAACAATGGCGCGACGTGCACCGAAGACACGCCGCGCCCAGGGCAGGGCTGCCGTGCCGACGTGGATATCGCCGGCGAGCACGACGACGTCGCAGTCCACCTCGGGCGGACGCCAGTCGCGGAACTCCAGGTGCAGGTCCGACAGGATGCGGAGACGAAACAGTGCGCGGACCGCGATTGGCTCGGAGAATTCGTCTCTACCTGGATCAGTCATGACCGTTGCCTCGCCCACGAGCCGCACGGCCGCCAGCGTACTGCCGCCGAGGCCTGTTCCAAAGCAACGCGTGACCCGTCAGTCCGCGGAGCATGCCGCGCTCGGCAAGGCTGACCTGCGTCACAGAACCGCGAAATGCGACTGCGGCGCCACCGGGACGGGGATTCCCCGCGCGAGACTGTGCGCCGTTCGTACGGGCTGCCCGGGGCGGCTGCCTATGCTGCGGAGCGATGCCAGTGCCGCAACAGCGTCCGTCTTCGGCGCCACCGGAGCCCGTCGAGCGCGACCTGCCGGCCCGAAACGCTCCCACGGTGGCCCCGGGCGCGACCGCCCCATCCACGCGAGCTGCCCCGCGCGTTTCCCGAGTCGCCGCCGGTGCCGGCTGGCGCACGATGAATGTGCTGAGCCGTGCGCGATGGCTGCGGGATGGAGTGTGCGCGATGGCGAGGCTTCGAGCCCGCGCGGGTGGCTATCGACCCGGCGACGAACTGACTCGCGGCCGCGCCCCAACCCTGCTCGCGCCCCTGGATGTCAAAGCCAGCGGCAGACGCCTCGATAGCGACGGCTTCTGCGAAGGGCTGGTACTACCGACCGACGTCGTGGAGGAGCTCCTGTCCTTCGCGCTACTGGGCGTGTGCTACGGTAACTCCGACCCGAGCTGCGGCTTCACCTACGCCGATCGCCGGCGCGCGGAGGCGGCAACGGGTCGCACGTTCTCCCTGGCGACCTATCTGTTCACCGATGAAGTGGAACCGCTGATCAGGCGCCTCGCCAACGATCCGCAGTTGCGAGGGATCATCGCCGAATACTTCGGCGTGCCGCCCGTGTACCTGGGGCGTCGCATCTGGTGGACGCTGAAGACGCCGGAACATCTCTACGATCGCCAGCTGACCACCAGCCACTTTCACTACGATCGCGACGACTACCGCAGCGTCCGCGTGTTCTTCCATCTCACCGCGGTCGACGCTCAGCATGGACCCCACGTCGTCGTGCGCGGCAGCCATCGACGCAAGGCTCTGGTGCACCAGCTATCCTTGCAGAAGCGTACGGACGGCAACATCGAACGCTACTATGGCGATGACAACGTCGTGACGGTCCAGGGAGCGGCGGGAACCGGCTTCATCGAGGACACGTTCTGCTTCCACAAGGCCACGCGCCCCGTGGCCGGCGATCGACTGATGCTCGAACTCGGGTTCGGCCTGCAGGACCACCGGCGGTTTCCGCCGCCGGATCGCGCCGCGGCGTCGCTGATTCCGCTACCGTAGCGACCCCGACGCCTCCGCGCGCGGCGACCGCGCCGAACCGATCCCGGTCATCTTGCCCTCGACCAGCGCGAGTATTCTGTACGGTGTCAGCACCACCCTATGGAGACTCGCCGCATGAATCGACGCGATGCACTATCGGGCCTCGGCCTGGCAGTCGGCGCCACGGCCGCCGTATCGATCACCGCCGCAGCCGCCGGATCCGCGCGCCCGGGCAAGACCGCCGATGCCAGGGGCTGCGTCGCCCTCGTCACCGGCTCGAACTCCGGCATCGGCCTCGGCTTCGTCAAAGTGCTGCTCGAGCGCGGCGCCCGGCGCGTCTACGCGACGGCACGGCGGCCGGAGACGCTCGCCGTCGTGGTCGCGCTCGATCCGCAGCGCGTGGTCGCACTGCCGCTCGACATCACGAACGAGGCGCAGCGGCGCGCGGCTGCGGACCAGGCGCGGGACGTCACCTGGCTGATCAACAATGCCGGTATTCCCGGCTCCGACGACATGAAGGAGCGGCGCTTTCTCACCGCGAGTTCGCTCGGGGACGCCCACAAGGTCATGGATACCAACTTCTGGGCGCAGGCCGAGATGGTGCGCGCCTTCACCCCGGTGATCCTCGCCAACCAGGGCGGCGCGATCGTACAGATCCTCTCGGTCGGCGCGCTCTACTCCGTGGCGCCGTACGGAACGTACTCCGCGTCCAAGTTCGCCGCGAGCGCAATGATAGCCGCCGTGCGGGCCGAGCTCGACCGCGAGCCAATCCTCGCGGCCGGCGTGTTCACGGGCGGTGTGAACACCCGGCTGACCCCGGCGGGCTATACCAGCGGCGTCTCGCCCGAAAAGCACGCGAATGAAGTGCTCGACGCGCTCGCCCGCGGCGAGACTGACATTTTCGCCGGCGCAGGCTCACGCGAGTCCTACGAACGACTGCGCTCCGATCCGTTGGCGTTCGAGCGGAGGAACATCGAGCGCTGGTTCCCGATGACGACGCCGCGCTGAGCGTTCCCGCTTCGTCGTTACGAAGAACGGCAGCGCGATCCCGCCCTGCTAGACTCCCTTCCGCGGTCGATCCGACTCGCGTTTTCCTGAGGCGTGCGTCATGGCAAACAACATCTTTTCGCGGGCCACCGAGGGCGCGGCGGCAGGTGGAGCGAAGGCAGGGCTGCGTGTCGGCGCGGTGGCACTGCTGGTGTTCGGCGTGGTGGTGATCGCCCGGGCCGCCTATGTCATAGACAGCGGTAACGTCGGGGTGACGAAGACGCTGGGAACAGTCGCGCTCGAGGAAGTGGGGCCGGGGTTCCACCTGCGGCTGCCGTTCCTCACCAGCGTCGGGGAGTTCTCTGCGAAGGAGAACACCTTCGACCTGACCGACCTCACCCCGAAGGCGGCGGACAACCTGTCGCTGCGCGATCTCGACGTGACGGTGTTCTACCGCACCGCGCAGGAGAAGATCGCGGACATGACGGTCAAGTACGCGGCGACCGAGGAGCTGGGCCCGGGCGGCGTGTTCTATCCGGCCTACGGGGTCGTCTGGCGCGAGGCCCGGGGCGCGGTGTACGAAGTGGTCGCGGGGGTGGACTCGCTGCAGTTGCACAAGCAGCGCGACCAGTTGCAGAACTCGATACAGGCCCTGCTGCAGGCACGGCTCGACTCGAAGGATCCCGGCGTGTTCTCGATCCAGCGTGTCGTGGTACGCGCGCTGAACACCGATCCGTCGATCGAGCAGTCGATCCAGCTCGCCGTGCAGAATCAGAAAAAGCTCGAAGCGAAGAAGATCGAGGTGGAGATCGCGGCGCGGGAGGCAGAGATCGAGGTGGCCAAGGCCGAGGGCATCGCCAAGGCGAACCGGATCATCAACTCGTCGCTGACCGCCGAATACCTCCAGCACGAGATCAACCTCGCGCTGCGCGAGTTCGCGAAGAATGGCGGGCAGACGGTGGTGATCCCGGCGAACATGCAGGGCTTCCAGGTGCTGCTGAACCAGGATTCACTGCACCGGTCGCCAGCGCCGAAGCCCTGAAGTCCCGTCGCGCGGAAGGCCGTCGCTCAAAAGAGATAGATGCCATCGATCAGGTCGATCCCTTCTATCAGTTGGCTCACTCGCTCCGCAGTCCAGATAATTCCACCCATCGGCGGCCGCCCCTGCCGATGCGACATCTGGACGCTCGTCTGATCCATGGAGATTGCCGTGACGACTGAATCGAAGTGCCCCGTTTTGGGTGGGCAGCCCGCCCCCCGCACCCGCAGCAACCGCGACTGGTGGCCGAACCAGCTGAACCTCGGCCCGCTGCGCCAGCATTCCTCGCTCAGCAACCCGATGGAACCGGAGTTCGACTACGCGAAGGCGTTCGAGGGCCTCGACCTGAAGGCCGTGAAGCAGGACCTCTCCGCGCTGATGACCACCTCCCAGGACTGGTGGCCAGCCGACTGGGGTCACTACGGACCGCTGTTCATCCGCCTGGCCTGGCACAGCGCCGGCACCTATCGCGTCGGCGACGGCCGCGGCGGCGCCGGCTCGGGCACGCAACGCTTCGCGCCGCTCAACAGCTGGCCCGACAACGGCAACCTCGACAAGGCGCGACGGCTGCTCTGGCCGATCAAGCAGAAGTACGGCAACCGGCTTTCATGGGCGGACCTGATGATCCTCGCGGGCAACTGCGCGCTGGAGTCGATGGGCTTCAAGACCTTCGGCTTCGCCGGAGGCCGTGCGGACGTCTGGGAGGCCGGTGAAGACATCGACTGGGGCAGCGAGGACCGCTGGCTCGGCGACACCCGCTACAGCGGCGACCGCGATCTCGCCGATCCACTCGGCGCCGTGCAGATGGGCCTGATCTACGTGAATCCCGAAGGCCCGAACGGCAAGCCCGACCCCGTGGCCTCCGGCCGCGACATCCGCGAAACCTTCGCCCGCATGGCGATGAACGACGAAGAGACCGTCGCCCTGGTGGCTGGCGGGCACACCTTCGGCAAGGCACATGGCGCGGGTGACCCCACGTTGGTCGGCCCCGAGCCCGAGGGCGCGCCGATCGAGGCGCTCGGTCTCGGCTGGATCAATCGCCACCAGAGCGGCAAGGGCTTGCACACCACCACCAGCGGCATCGAAGGCGCGTGGAAGCCGAACCCCACCACCTGGGACAACGGCTATTTCGACGTGCTGTTCGGCAACGAGTGGATCTTGACGAAGAGCCCGGCCGGCGCCCACCAGTGGACGCCGAAGACCGTGAAGCCCGAACACCTGATCGCGGACGCGCACGACCCGTCGAAGAAGAGCCCGCCGATGATGACCACGGCCGATCTCGCAATGCGCTTCGACCCTGCGTACGAGAAGATCTCGCGGCGCTTCCACGAGAACCCGGCGCAATTTGCCGACGCGTTCGCCCGCGCGTGGTTCAAGCTCACGCACCGCGACATGGGACCGCGCGTGCGCTACCTCGGTCCGGAGGTGCCCGACGAAGTGCTGATCTGGCAGGACCCGATCCCGGAGCTGAACCATCCGCTGATCGGCGACGCGGACATCGCCGCGCTCAAGGCACTGGTCCTCGAATCGGGTCTCGGCGTGCCCGAGCTGGTGTCGACCGCCTGGGCTTCGGCCTCGACCTTCCGCGGCTCCGACAAGCGCGGCGGGGCCAACGGTGCACGCATTCGTCTCGCGCCGCAGAGGGACTGGGAGGTCAACCAGCCCGCGCAACTCACGACCGTGTTGCAGAAACTCGAAGACATCCAGAAGTCCTTCAATGCCGTGGCCACCGCCGGCAAGCGCTTGTCGCTGGCCGACCTGATCGTGCTCGCTGGCGGCGTGGCGATCGAGAAGGCGGCGAAGGCCGCAGGCCATGCCGTGAAGGTGCCCTTCATGCCGGGCCGCATGGACGCGTTACAGGACCAGACCGATGTCGCATCGTTCTGCGTGCTCGAGCCTAAGGCCGACGGTTTCCGCAATTACCAGAAGGCGCCCAGCTCCCGCTCTCCCGAAGCGTTGCTGCTCGATCGTGCCCAGCTGCTGACGCTGACTGCGCCAGAGATGACGGTGCTGGTCGCCGGACTGCGCGTGCTGGATGCCAACGCGGGACGCAGCCCGCATGGCGTGCTCACGAAACGCCCCGGTGCCCTCACGAATGATTTCTTCGTCAATGTGCTCGACAACGGCACCACGTGGAAAGCCACGTCGGAGACCGGCGAATTCTTCGAAGGTCGCGACGCCAGCGGCAATTCCCGGTGGACCGCCACGCGCGTGGACCTGATCTTCGGCTCGAACTCAGAGCTGCGCGCAATCGCCGAGGTATACGCT
>JAYTNX010000246.1:0-2981 GCA_043748075.1 Pseudomonadota bacterium | reverse complement strand
ATGAACGACGTGTCTGACTATCTCGAACACTTCGTGACGCTGCGGGATGGACTGCGGATGTATTGCCGTGAGTACGGTGCCACGCACCGCAGCGCTGCGGCGGTGCTGTGCCTGCCCGGGCTGACGCGCAACTGTCGCGACTTCGAGCCGCTCGCGCGCGCGCTGTCGGATAGGTGGCGGGTGCTCACGCCAGACCTGCGCGGTCGAGGCCGCTCCGACTACGACCCGCAATGGCAGAACTACCAGCCGCTCACCTATGTCGCGGACGTCGGCGAGCTGCTGCAGCAGCGCGGCGAGTCGCGGGTGGTCGTGATCGGCACCTCGCTCGGCGGGCTGATCGCGATGCTGATGGCGGCGATGAACCCGGCGGCGCTCGCCGGCGTGGTGCTCAACGACGTCGGCCCGGAGATCGACTCGGCCGGCATCGCGCGCATCGCGGGGTACGTCGGCAAGCTGCCCGCGGTGCGCACCTGGCAGGACGCGGCCGCGCAGGCCCGTCTCGTCAACGGCGCGTCCCTGCCCGATTTCACCGACGACGACTGGAACCGTTTCGCGCGCGCCGCCTACCGCGACGATGGCGACGGCAATCCGCTGCTCGACATGGACCCGAAGATCGGCGACGCGATGCGCGAGGCGCCTGCCGGCGCCGCGCCGGACCTGTGGTCGCTGTACGGCCTGCTGGCGAAGGTGCCGACGCTCGCGATCCGCGGTGAGACGTCCGACATCCTCTCGGCCGCGACGTTCGCGACCATGCGGGAGCGCAAGCCCGACCTGCGAACGCTGCAGGTGCCGTCGCGCGGCCATGCGCCGACGCTCGATGAGCCGGTCTGCCGCGCCGCGATCCGCGCGTTCCTGGGGTCGCTCGCGTGAGGCGACCGGCGCTCGCGGGCGTACTGCTCGCGGCGTCTGCCTCCATCGCGGCTGCGCCCGGGAGTACGTCCCCGCGCGCGGCCGTCGCGGCAGCGAGCGGCGCTGCGGTGACCGCGACTCGTGTCTCGCGTCTCGTGCTCGACGGCGTCCAGGACGACCTGCTGACCGCGGGCCTCGGACTGGAAGGGCTGCGCGCCGCGGCGCCGCCGGGGTTTGCGGATCCGCGTCGGCCGACACCCTCCGAACTGCGGCGTCGATCGATCTACATCGCGTGGCGCGGGCTCGTTGATCTCGCACCGGGCGGCGGCGCCGGCAACTACTTCGGTCCGCGCCCCGACGAACGGATCGCCGGCGTCGAACTGCTCGGCGCGATGCACTGGCCCGGCGGGCGCGGCGTCGATGGGCTGCTGCTGCAGCTGCCGCGGCACTTCGATCTGCGCGATCCCTGCGTCGTCGCGGTCGCGTCCTCGGGCTCGCGGGGCGTGTATGGCGCGCTGCCGACCGCGGCCGAGTGGGGGCTGCGGCAGGGTTGCGCGGTGATCACCACCGACAAGGGCACCGGCAGCGTCTTCTACGATCATGAGCACCGCGCCGGTATCCGCGTGGATGGCGTCGTGACGACGGACCTGTCGGATCCACTGCTGGGTTTCTTGCCCGCATCGGCCGCGTCGTTACCCAGGATCCCGCATTCGCTGTCGTCGAAGCATGCGCATTCCGGCATCGATCCCGAATCGCAGTGGGGCGAACGCCTGATCGAGGCGACGCGGACCGGGTTCGATTGGCTCAACGAGGAGCTGCGCGGCCGCCTGCGTGCGCCGCTGACCCCTGCCAACACGCGCGTGATCGCCTCCGGCATTTCCAACGGTGGCGCGGTCGTGCTGCGCGCACTGGAGCTGGACCGCGGCGGGCCTCGCGAGCGCTGGTTCGACGGCGCGGTGGTGTCGGAGCCGAATGCGATCGTCGCGGCAGTGATGCCGCGGCTCGATGTCATGACGTCGGCGCCGGCGCCAGCGTCAGCGTCGGTTTCGGCGGCGCCAGGCGCGGCTGCAGTGGCTCCGGACGCGTCCACCGTTCAGCACATCGTGGTGCGCGGCCTGCTCGACCATGCGACGCTGCACGCACTCTTGCAGCCCTGCGCCGTGCTTGCGGAACCTGACGCGCGCGCGCCGCTCGCCGGCGCGACGGCCGTGAATCGCGTGTTCCTCGAGGCCTGGTGCGCGGATCTCGCGGCGCATGGCGAGGTGTCCGGGGCGACCGCCGAGGCACGCGCCACAGCGGCGCAGCGGCAGCTGCTCGAGGCGGGCATCGGCCGCGACGCGTTGCGTGTCGGGCACTTGAACGTCCAGTCGCAACTCTGGCTGTCGATCGCCGTCACCTACCTGAATGCCGCCGCCCATGCCACGGCCGACGAGGCACCCTGCGGGCTCGGGTTCGCGGCGGTTGATGCGAAGGGTCTGCCGCGTCCGCTGTCAGATGAGGAGTGGCCGCGGGTCGCGGCCGACGGCACGGGGATCCCGCCGACCGCCGCCATCGCGATCGTGCGCGTCGACGGCATGCCGGCGAATTCGCCGGGCACCGCGCGCTGCCTCCGTGCCTGGGTCGACGCCGCGTCGTCGGGCACGGCACCGGACGCGGCGCGCGTCGGCCGCGCACCGACGCGCTTCGTCGAGCGGCTGCGCGCGGGGCTCGCCGCCATCCAGATGCGCGCCGATCCGGGTCGGCGTCCGGTGATCGTGCTGCACGGCCGTCTGGATGGCCTGATCCCGGTCAACCACAGCTCGCGTCCCTGGTACGCCGCGGCGCTCGCCCGCGAACCGCGCGGCGAACTGCGCTACTACGAGGTGGCGCACGGCCAGCACTTCGACGCCTTCCTCGGGCTGCCGGGCTTTGCGAACGGCTATGTGCCGATGCAGCCCTACTTGCTGGCGGCGATGTCGCAGATGGACGCACGGCTACGGGGCGGGCCGGAGTTGCCGCCCAGCCAGGTGCTACGCTCGCGGCCGCGCAACCTGCTCGACTCGGGCGAGGTCGCACCGCTCGATGCCGGCAATCTCGGCAACTGGCAGGCGCGTCCGGGCCGCAACGAGCGGATCGAGTGGCAGGACGGCCGC
>JAYTNX010000245.1:0-3553 GCA_043748075.1 Pseudomonadota bacterium | reverse complement strand
AGCAGGTGGTCGAGCGCGCCGCGCGCCTCGAGTGCGTGCAGGTCGTCGCAGCCGCCGACGTGGGTATCGCCGACGAAGATCTGCGGCACGCTGGTGCGGCCACTGCGAGCCTGCATCTGCGCGCGGGCTTCGGGCGACATCTCGATGTCGATTTCCTCGAACGCGACGTTCTTGCGCACCAGCAGCTGGCGCGCGCGATTGCAGTAGGGGCACCAGTCGGTGGCGTACATGAGGACACGCGGGGTTGCGCCGCGCGCAGCGGGAGCCCACTCGCTCATCCGGCTTGTTCCTTCTCGCGCACGGCCGCACTCCTGCCAGCGGCCTTCACCGCGACGGCGTCCTTCGACAGCGGCAGGTTCTCGGCGCGCCAGCCGACGAGGCCGCCGCGCAGGTTCACGGCCTTGGTGAAACCCTGACCGGCGAGGATGCGCGCGGCGGAGGCACCCAGCGAGCCGGTCTCGCAATAGACCAGCAACGGTTTGTCCTTGTGCTTCTTCAGAGTCTCGCCGGCCTTGAGGATCTCCGCCGAGTCCATGCGGCGCGCGCCGTTGAGGTGGCCCGCGGCGTATTCGTCAGGCTTGCGAAGATCGAGCACCAGCGCGCCCTGGTTCATCAGCCGGATCGCCTCCTGCGGCGAGATTGCGGCAAAGTCCTGCTGCCGGGCCCGCAGTTCGAAGACGATTGCAATCAGCGCGGCGACGACCGCGGCGGCCAGCAGCCAGGGATGGTTTCCGGCGTATTCGAGCAGACGTTCCATTCCCCATTATATCGGGTTCGGCCCCACGGGGCCGGCCGGCCTGTCGGACCCCGCGCTACACTGCGCCGCTTGCGCGCGCCACCTCGTCCCGCTCTCCCTCTCCTCGTGCTGCTGCTGGCCCTGCCGGCGTCGGCAGCCTTGCCGTCGGCCGCCTTGGCCGAGTCGTCCGCGCCGACCGCCAAGGCCGAGGCCGAACTGCGCCAGATCCAGAAGGAGATCGAACGCGTCCGTGGGCAGGTGAGTCGCGATGCGGCCGAACGCGACCGTCTGGCTCGCGACCTGCGGCGCGCCGAGCAGTCCGTCAGCGGTGTGCGTGGCGAGATGTCGCGGCTGCGACGCGAGCGCAGCGCGCGGTCCCGTCTTCGGGCGGAGCTCGCGCGCGAGCGCGAAGCGCGTGAAGCGGCGCTGGCCGGCGAGCGCGCGACGCTCGCGGCGCAGATGCGCGCAGCGCAGCGCATCGGCCGCGAAGAGCCGCTGAAGCTGCTGCTGAACCAGCGTGACCCGGCGCGCGCCGGCCGCATGTTCGCCTACTACAGCTATTTCGGTCGCGCTCGTGCGGCGCAGATCGCGAGCATCGAGCGGCACGTGGCGCGTATCGGTGAGCTCGACGCCGCACTTGCCGACGAGGAGACCCGTCTGGTCGATCTCGAACAGGCGCGCGTCGCCGAGTTGCAGAACCTCGAGCGGGCGCGCGCGCAGCGCGGCCAGGTGCTCGCGAGCCTCACCGCCGAGTCGCGCTCGCGCACGGCGTTGCTGCAGCGCCTGCAACGCCAGCAGCGCGCGCTCGAGAAGCTGATGCGCGAGTTGCGGCGCACGATCGAAAAATTCCCGAGCGATTCGCGCAGCGCCTTCGCGCAGCTCAAGGGCAGGCTCGCCTGGCCGGCGAGCGGCAGGATCGTCGCGCGCTATGGCGAGACGCGCGCCGGCGGCCTGCGCTGGGACGGCATGCTGCTGGCGACCGAGCGCGGCGTGCCGGTGCGCGCCGTCTACCACGGGCGAATCGTCTATGCCGACTGGCTCGCAGGCCTCGGCCTGCTGGTGATCGTGGACCACGGCGGCGGCTATATCAGCCTGTACGGTCACAACGACGAACTGCTCCGCAAGGTCGGCGAACGCGTCATGGCCGGCGACTCGCTCGCCACCGCGGGCGACAGCGGCGGGCGCACCCGGCCCGAGCTGTATTTCGCGCTGCGACGCGGCGGCCGCGCCATCGACCCTCGTCCGTGGTTCCGCAACCCGCGGCCCTGAGGCCCCCGGCGTGACCCGCGTCACGTTTGTGTCGCCGCGCAATCTGCAAACGACGACTGGTTCAACGCAGGCCGGTGCCCGCATCGCGATCATCAAGGCCCGTCCCGGCGCCCCGCCGGACGCGGCACTGCACCACGAATCGCTATCCGAATGGTCGACAACCCGCCCTCCGACAATGCCATCTGGAAGAAGCTGGAGCCCTACGCCCAGCTCGTCACCTCGCTGTTGCCGCGGGCCGACGCCGTCAGTGTCTTCGATGCGCAAGGCTGGCTGCGCTGGACCACCGAATCGACGAGCGGACCCGACCTGCCGAACGCGATCCAGGAGTTGCTGCCCGCGGTCCGCGACAATCCCACCGAACCGGGCCGAATGGTGCGTCTCGAGGGTGAGGACTATCCACACTATCTCTGGTGGCTGCGCAACGACGAGGGCGCGTTCATCGCCATCGTCGCGGTGTCGACGCGCAAGGTCGTCGAGGCCGACCAGGCGGCCTTCGGCTTCGTCAATTCGCTGGTCAAGCCGGCGATGGAATGCCTGCGCCGCGAGCTCTCCACCCAGGGCGTGTTGCTGAGCCTGCACGACTCGCTGTCGGCCCGCGACAAGGACGTCGAGCTGCTGTTGAAGGTGACCGATGCGCCGGGCATCGAGGGCGGCGACAAGGTCGACGAACTCAAGATGCTGCTGCAGAACGCAGCGGATCATATGGGCTGCGCACTGGTGGCGCTGATCGTGCCCGACAAGAACATCGCGATGATGCGCGCTGGCAAGGGTCGCCAGGTCGACGGCTCGCTGCTCGCGCGCACCCATCGGCAGCTGCTGCAGCTGGTGACCACGCGACGCGAAGCGGCGGTGATCAACCGCGTCGGCGCCGGGGGCGAGAAGCTGCCCTACCGCATCCTCTGCGCGCCGGTGAAGCACCCGAACGGCCGCATCAGCGGCGTGCTCGCGCTGTATCGCGACAGCTCGTCCGCGGAGTTCAGGGAGCGCGACACGCGCCTGGTCGAAATGCTCGCGCGCCGTGCCTCGTCGAGCATCGAGTCCAGTTACGATTCGCTCAGCGGCCTGCTGACCCGGCCGGCGCTCGAGCAGCGCACGCGCGCCGCGATCGATGAAGGCACGAAGCGCGACTGGAGTGCGCTCTACATCGACTGCGACCAGATGCACGTCATCAACGAGAATTTCGGCATGCACATCGGCGACGGCGTGCTGTCGCAGCTCGGCGAGCTGATCCGCGGTCGGCTGCCTCCGGGTGGGCTCGCCTCGCGCATTTCCGGCGACCGCTTCGCGCTGGTCGTGCCGTTGCGCCGCGAGGAGGCCGCCGAGTTCGCCGACCAGCTGCGTCTCGGCGCCGAGAAGCTCGGAACGCTCTCGCCGAGCGCACGGCTGCACGTGTCCGTGACGGTCGGCGTCGCGCAGCTCGAGCGCGGCAGCGACGCGTTCGCGCACGCGCTCGCCGCAGCCGAGTCGGCCTGCAAGGCCGGCAAGGACCGGGGTCGCAACCGCGTCGAGTCCTACGAAGAAGCCGATGTCAGCATCATCCGCCGCTTC
>JAYTNX010000244.1:0-7161 GCA_043748075.1 Pseudomonadota bacterium | reverse complement strand
TCCGACGACGCCGGCGGTGAAGTACTTCTCCAGCTCGCCGAAGCGAGCCTGCATCGATTGCGTGACGGCGCGGATCTCCGGCGAGGAGATGTCGATGTTGGCGTCGGCCTGCGCCTGCGCGGTGGGCACCAGCAGCTCGAGCACGCGGCCCGCGGCGACCAGCAGGATCGGCGTGTCGCTGCGGGGCGCGAGTGCACCGGTCGGCGCTGTGCGCGGCGCGGCTGCACCGGCACCGCCGCCACCACTGGTGACGGAGTCGATGATCTGGTCTGCGGCCTTCTCGGCAGCCGCAGTGGGGAAATACACGTTGATGGTGACGCAGGCCGCGAACGCGAGGCTCGCGAGTGCGACGTTCAGGCGCAGGACATTTCGCATGACGACTTCATCCTCTCTGACCAACCGACCGGTGCCGCCACGGCAGATCCCGGCCACGACCATTGTCCCCGGACGGGATGAACGGTTCCTGAAGGTGCACAGTGTAACAATATGCAGCGCTCACTCGATGCGCACCGTGCCGTCGCCGTTCATCTGCGCCTGCACCTGCGACAGCAGCTGCGGCCAGTTCACGCGCCCGGCGTTGCCGATGATGTTGATCCGCGGCACGCCGCGGCCCTTGAGGATGTAGTAGCCGGCGCCGGCCGGTTCCACGCCCGCCATCTGGCAGACGTCGTTCTCCAGCCGACAGCGCAAGCCGAGCTTGTCGTAGTCGTACTCGTCGAAGGCTTTGAACACACCGCTCTGCAGCGCCGCGAACACACCGCCGCCGCCGCCGCCGATGTTGGACAGGTTGCCGACCGCACGCGCACTGATGCGGTGACGGCCGCGATCCCCCGGCGGCGTCTGCAAGTAGCCGTCGAACGCCACGGGGGTCCAGGCAAACAGCTCGAGACCCTTGATCTGCCCCTCGAGGCGACCGGTGATGCTGCCGATCTCGAAGGTCTGCGTGACCAGCGCGAGATCGAGTTTGCGCAGCTCGAGGTCGGCGAACACGCGCGGCCAGCGGCCCAGCGGATCCTGCAGCCGGAGATTGCGGCCGACGATCGTGCCGTCGAACACCCGCGCCTCGAGGTCGCCGCCGAAGGTCAGCAGCTTGTCGCGGAACTCGACGCGCGGGATGCGGCCCGAGAGCGTGCCGGCGAATTCCGGCCAGCCGAACGCGCGGGTGATCTTCGGCATGCTGATGGGCTCGATGTCGCCCTCGAACTCCAGCGCCTGCCGGTCGCTGCCTGCGTCCTTCACCGACAGCGAGCGGATCGCCAGCGCGCCGTCGAAAATAGGCAGGCGCGCCGGTTTCAGCAGCGCGAACGCGGCCCCCTGCGCGGCGAAGTCGAGACGCGCCGCGCCCCCTCCGAGACCATAGGCGCCGCCCTCGCGCCACTCGACATGCGACGGCGAGGGTGCCGCGGCCCCAGCGGGCGACCAGTGCAGGGCACCTCGCAGCTGCTTCATCCACACGCGGTCGCGCTTGTCGCGCAGGTCGAGGCCATCGAGCTCGGCGTCGAGGCGCGTGATCGAATCGTTCACGACCTCGGCGCGACCGGACAGCGAGCCCGAGGTTTCGAGGGTGCCGAAATCCGTCGCCGCGAGTGCGATCTGCAGGAAGCTGGTGTAGGCGGCCGGCATTTCCAGGCGCTGCAGCTCCACCGTGGCGGTCTCGATCAGCGCGCCGTCCCCGGCCAGTCGCAGGCGCGCCGTGCCGCGCGCCTGCGCCAGCTTGCGCTGCTCGACGTTGAACGCGTCGAGCGAAAGCAGGCCGTCGCGCCATTCGCCCTGCGCCGTGGCAACCAGCGGATTGGCGCCCAGGTCGAGCAGCACCGGGCCGGCCAGGGCCTGGCCACCCGCGCTGGCGAGCCGCGCGTCCACGCCGATGCCGCCACCGCGCCGCGCTGACAGCTTGGCACTGGCTTTGACGGCGAGGTTCTCGCCGACGGTCGTGCCCGCCTCGTCCGAGAAGTTCGCACCGATCAGGGTCAGCGCCAGGCGGCCGCTGTCGAGCGCGTCGCGTCCGCGCAGCGCGGCGCTGCCATCGATGCGACCCTCGACCGTGAGATCGGCGGGCAACGTGACGAACTTCGACAGCCAGTTGCGCAGGCCCGGCAACGTGACGCCGTCGAGGCCGGCGTCGGCGGACCAGGCCTGGGGCGTGCTCTGCACCGCGAAGCGCGCGAGCCCGCCGCCCAGCGGAATGCGGCTGCCGCGCGCGTCGAACACACCCCGATCGACGTCCAGCCACAGCGAGGCGGCGAACTCCAGCGGACCGATCGGACTGTCGGTCGAGGTGACCACCGCGCGCGGGCAACCGAATCGGGGGCCGTCGAGCACCGGCGTTACGCAGCGCAGGTCGAGGCGCGTCACGCGGCCGGCGTCGTCGTCGAGGTCGATGCGCGCCACCTGCACGCGGGCCTGAGGCGTGGCAGGCCGGGCGAGGTCGATGTGCACTGCGACGTCGCTCGCCGTCACGCCGAGACCGGTCACGCGTCGGGCCTCGATCACGAGTGAATCGACGGCGGCCGCGGGCGGCGTCGCGACGCTTGCCAGCAGCGCCCAGGACAGGGCCGTCACGGTGCGCGACGTGGCGCGGCGGTGGCTCGTCGGGGAACAGACGGTCATGCTTCGACTCGGAACCCGCAGGGACACGGATTCTATCCCGCCCACTCCGCGACGCGTCGTCGCCACCCGTCTGCGGCGGCGTGCGGTCGTGGTTGGCGCGCGGCGCGCTGTCGTGGTGGCGCGTGGCGTGCGGACTGCGTCGCGTGCGAAATGCGCAACCGGCGACGGCCGCGGCACCAGGCCGCGGACCGTCGCCGGTCCGTTCACGGCGCCCTGGGGTCTACGGCTTTGCGGGCGGCGTGGTCTCGTGGGTGACCGTCGTCGTGCAACCACCGGCGGTCTTGTCGCAGGACTTCACGACGTCGTGCGAGATTGTCCGGCCGTTGGGGGTGACGACATCGCGCTCGACGCTGAAGCCGTTCTCGGTGCGCGTACGGGTCGAGTCCACGGAGGACGTCTTGCCGTCGAAGCCGGTGTAGTCGACGCTGCGAGTCGAGGTGCCGGCGTCGCGGTCCCGGCTCACGTCCACGTTGCGCGTCGCCGTCTCGCCCTTCGCGTTCGTCACCGTGGTGTCGCGCGAGAAGCCGTCCTCGGTCTTGGTCGACACGGTCGTCGCATTGCCGCTCTGGCCGTTCGGTCGCGTCCAGGTCGACTCGCGGGTCTTCGTGCCGGCGTCGCGGTCGCGGTTCACCGCGACATCGCGCGAGGCCGTTGCACCATTCGCGCCTTCCCAGCGGTCGCTGCGCGTGCGGCCGGTGTCGGTACGCTGCGTTTCGGTGGTGCGGGTCCAGTTGCCGCCGGCGGGGCGATGGCCCTGCGCGGCGCCCGCTGCGGCTCCGGCGCGCGCGCCGGCGGCGGCGCGTCCCCGCGCCTCGGACGGGGCAGCGAGCGTGACCAGCATCACGGCGACGGCGCCGGTGGCCGCGAGACGCGCGACGTTCGTGTTTCTGAGTGACATGGAGGGGCTCCTGCAAGAGTGCAAAGGGGTGTGTTCGAGGCTATCAACGCCCGAGGGCGACCGACGTTGACGCGGGCCGCGGGCCGTCAACGCGGCAGCGTGGCGGGCGTCATTCCGGAGGCCGGTGGCGCGGACATAACGTCGCCGCGCCACGCGAAGGCGTACAGGCCGAGACAGATGAACCAGGCCAGGGCCGCCGACCACAGGTCGTGCGACAGGAAGTGTGCGCCGCGCGCCTGCTGGCCGAAGGCGAACACCGCACCCACGGTGAGCGCGCCGACCAGGGCAGCCCGTGCCGCGGTGCGTCGTCGGCCGCGCAGCAGGAAATAGCCGCCCACGAGCGCGAATCCCGACGACGAATGCGCGCCCGGAAAGCAGGCCGCGTGCGGCAGGTCGTCGGGTCGGTCCGCGAAAATGTGCACGAACGGGCGCGTGCCGCCGTAGCGCGCGAGGTCCCAGGGGCAGTCGACGTTGGTGAGCTGCTTCAGCGTGCCGACGAACAGCGTCGCACCGACGAGGCAGGTGAAGATGAAACCCGCGGGGCGGCGCCACGGTCGCCAGCGGTCGCCGAAGAACGACAGCACGAGCAGCGCCAGCGCAACCGCGGCGACGGCCCGGACGGCGTCGCGACCACCGGTGTGGATCAGGTCGCGCGCCCACCAGGTGTCCTTGCCGATGAAGCGGTGCGCCGAGTGGTCGAAGTAGAGGCGATTGGCGATCGCGAGGTCGATGTCGGTGGTTGCCAACAGTATCGCCAGCACCACGAACGCGACGCCGGGCAGCAGGGCATGCGTGATCCAGAAGCGTCGATCGAGGCTCGGCATCGGCTGATTCTGCGATACACTTTCCGTCGTTCACAACCAGCGTCGCCGGGAACGGTTCATCCAGACGCCCGGCGCGTCAGAGCGGGGCTGCGATCCGTGACAGAGTCCACCGGCCAGGCTGCGGAGTTCTCGGGCAAGCGCGCACTCATCGTCGACGATTCCAAGTCGGCGCGGGCCTTCCTCGCGCGCATGCTGGAAAAGCACGGCATCGAAGTCGACACCGCGGAGACGGCCGAGCAGGCCATCGTCTATCTCGCGCGCACCCGTCCCGACGTGATCTTCATGGACCACCTGATGCCGGGCATGGACGGCTTCCAGGCCGTGCAGTCGATCAAGAACAACCCGCGCACCGCGACCATCCCGATCATGATGTTCACCTCCCAGGAAGGTGAGCTGTATCTCGGCCAGGCGCGCGCGCTCGGCGCGCTCGGCGTACTGCCCAAGCAAGTCAAGCCGGCCGAGGTGTCGACGGTGCTGCACCAGCTGCGCCTAGTGCCCGATCGCCGCCGCGCCCGCGTCACGAGCTTCGAGCCCGGCAACGCCGTGGCGCACGAGGCGTTCGCGCGGTCGGCGTCCTCGGTGTCCATGGCGGCGATGGCCGGGGTCGCCACGGGCACCGACGGGCGGCTGTCGGCGGCCTCGGGTGCAGCGACGAGCGCGGCGTCGCTGGGCGAGTCCGGCCTGCTGGCCGCGCAGCTGCGCGCGCTGGTCGATGAGATCGTCCGCGAGCAGCTCGCGGATCTGCGCCGCGGGCTCTCGAACCAGCTCGACGACCATGCCGAGCGCATCGTCGCCCAGGTTCGCGAGTCCCTGCCGGCGCCGGCCGCCAGCGGCGTGATAGCCGACCCGGCGGGCGAAGCGCTGTTCGCCGCGCACGAGCCGATCGTCGCGCCGTCGCGAGCGTCATGGTTGATCGCGGCGCTGGTCTCGGTCGCCGCCGCGGCACTCGCCGTGATGTGGTGGCAGGAAACCCAGGCGACGCGCAGCCTCGCCGCGCAGTTGGTGCAGGCGCGCGCCGCGCTGGCGGCGCGCACCCCCGACACGGCGACGCCGGCCGCGGATCCCTCGCTCGCCCCGGCGGGCGCGGGCAACGGCCTGCCGGCGATGAGGCCACCCCTCGCCGGCGGCGCGTCGGCGCCGGCTGGCGGCAGCGAGAGCGTGCAGCGCGTGCCCTATGGCGAGCTGCCGATGGCCGGCGAGCGCTATGAGTCGCTGCGCCGGCTGCTCGACGACCTGGCCGGCCGCGGTTTCCGCGGTGTCGTCACCGTCACGTCGTTTCCGGGCCGCTATTGCCTCACCGGCAATGCCAGCCAGGGCTTCGATCTCGCGGCCGCCGATGCGCCGCTGTCGAAGTGCGACGTGCTCGGCAACCCGTTCGACGAGCAGCTCGGCCCGGCGCAGCGCGAGCCACTGGCGCTCGCCAACCTCGTCGGCACGATCCGGCAGCGCAGCGGCGGCGCCATCGACGTGCAGCTCGTGACTGGCGCCGAGACGCAACGCGTCGCCAGCTATCCGGAATCCTCGCCGCGCGTGACCGCGGGCGACTGGAACAGCGCGGCCGCGTACAACAATCGCGTCGAGGTCCGCATCCAGCCCGCCGGCACGTGACCCGCCGGCAGCCCGACGCCTCGTTCCGCCCGACGTGGTGGCTGCGGGGTCGTCATCGCCAGTCCGTGTTGCCGAGCCTGCCGCTGCGGCGTCGCCGGGTCGAGCGCCATGCCGGGCCCATGATCGCCGCGAGCCACGAGCATCTGGTCGACTGCGGCGAGGGCGTCACCCTGCAGGGCTTTCATGCGCCGCCGCGGCCCGGGGGCCGCGCGCCGCGCGGCGGGCCGACGCTGGCCGTGCTGCTGCACGGCTGGGAAGGCAGCGCGTCCTCGCTCTACATCCTTTCGCTCGCGCAACGGCTGTTCGATCAGGGCTACGACGTCGTGCGCCTCAACCTACGCGACCACGGCGACACCCATCACCTGAATCGCGAGCTGTTCCATTCCTGTCGGCTGCCCGAAGTGATCGGCGCAGTGCGCCGTCTGCAGGCGGACTTCCCCTCGCATCGGCTGGTGCTCGGCGGTTTCTCCCTCGGCGGCAACTTCGTGCTGCGGGTTGCGGCGGCTGCGCCCGCCGCCGGACTGCGCATCGCCTGCGCCGTCGCAGTGTCCCCGGTGCTCGACCCGGCGCGCACGCTCGATGCGCTGGAATCCGGGCCGTCGTTTTATCCGCGCTATTTCGTGCTGAAGTGGATACGTTCCCTGCAGCGCAAGCAGGCGGCCTGGCCGGGCGCGTTCGACTTCTCGCCGTTGCTGCGCTCGCGGAACCTGCGGCGCATGACGGCCGACCTGGTGCGTGCCCACACCGACTACGGCGACCTCGCGTCCTACCTCGCCGGCTATGCGATCACCGGCGCGCGGCTGGCCGGCCTCACCGTGCCCTCCACGGTCGTCACGTCCCTCGACGACCCCATGATCCCGCCCGGCGACCTCGAGCGGCTGCCGCACGAACCGCGGCTGCGGATCGTCGTCACACGGCACGGCGGGCATTGCGGGTTTCTGGAATCGCTCGGCGCCTCGACCTGGGTCGACGGCTTCGTGCTCGGCGAGTTCGAGGCGCAGGCATGAGCGGCGCCGCCACGGGCGGGCCGCTGCTGCGGAGGCGGCACTGGCCGCGAAGGCTGCGCCAGCGGCGGCTGGTGCTGCGCCGCAGGCTCGGCGCGCTGCTGGCGCTGGCGGCGCTGCTGCCGGCGCTCGCGCACGCCGAGTGGTTCCGCCGCGAAGACGCGATCATGGGCACGCGCATCTACGTCGAGTTGTGGCTCGACGACGCCGCGCAGGG
>JAYTNX010000243.1:0-17582 GCA_043748075.1 Pseudomonadota bacterium | reverse complement strand
CAGTCGTCGGTCTTCAACCCGGCGTCGTGCAACGGACCGCCGCTGATCCAGAACACGCCGCCGAGCTGCCCGTTCGGAGTGGCTGGCTCGTTCCAGACCCTTGCCAACGACGCCAGCGTGCAGGGCATCGAGCTGAACGTCGACGGGTCGCTGACCGACCGCTGGACCGCCGGACTCGCGCTGACCTACAACGACGCGACCTGGGACAAGTACTACAACACCACCTTCGCGACCTGGACCGGCCCGGTTCCCCCGGCGACCGATCCGCCACGCCGTTTCGACGGCAATACGCTGGCCAAGAGCCCGGACCTCGTTGCATCGTTGACATCCACCTACCGCGCGCCGCTGGTCGGCGACTGGGAGTGGTTCATTCGCGGCGACGTGCGCTACCAGGGCCGGATGTGGGACAGCGACGTCAACATCACACAGAGCGACTCGTTCACGCGCCTGTTCCTCCGCACCGGCGTGCAGAAGGACAAGCTCGCCGTCGAGTTCTACGCCAACAACCTCACCAATGACACGAGCTGGGATTTCATCTACCGGCTGCCCGACCTGTCGCTGGTGCCGCTGACCAGTTTCGCGACTCAGGGTATCGGCGCCGCGCTGCCGTCGAAGCGCGAGTTCGGCCTGCGGGCTTCGTTCAGCTTCGATTGAGGACCTGAACCGCTGCTGCCGTTGCCGCGATCCGCAATGCGGGTCGTGGCAACGGTTAGCGGTCGTCAATACCGACAGCGACGCGGAGTTGGTGCGCCACGTCGCTGTCGCTGAGTTGGGCGAATCTGCCGCTAGTGTGGGTCGCGGCCGCCGATGAACTTGTAGATGAATGCGCCCAGTGCTGCGCCGACCAGAGGCGCAACCCAGAACAGCCACAGCTGCTGCAATGCCCAGCCACCGGCCAGCAACGCCGGACCGGTGCTGCGCGCCGGGTTGACCGAAGTGTTGGTCACGGGAATGCTGATCAAGTGAATCAGCGTCAGCGCCAGACCGATGGCGATAGGCGCAAATCCAGCCGGGGCACGTTTGTCGGTCGCGCCGAGGATGACCAGCAGGAATCCCGCAGTCAGCACGATTTCGGTCACCAGTCCGGAGACCATGGTGTAGGCGCCGGGCGAATGTGCGGCAAAACCATTCGCGGCGAGACCGTTGACGGCAACGTCGTATCCCGGCTTACCGCTGGCGATAAATAACAGGACAGCCGCCGCGGCGACCGCACCCAGAACCTGCGCAATCCAGTAGGGGAGCAGATCCTTGGCTGGAAATCTCCCGGCGACCCACAGGCCTAACGAAACGGCGGGATTCAGATGACAGCCCGAGATATGCCCGATCGCGTACGCCATGGTCAGTACCGTCAAACCAAATGCCAGCGACACGCCGACGAAGCCGATGCCAACATCAGGAAAGGCCGCAGCTAGCACGGCGCTGCCGCAACCGCCCAATACGAGCCAAAACGTGCCGACGAACTCGGCACCGAGTTTCTGAACAGAAGTCATTTTAGCCTCCAGGTAGTTGTTATTTTACTATCGTGTAGACTTGCTTCGCGCTTCGCTCTTTGTCGGCTGCTGTGCGAAAAGTCCAACGATCGTCAAGAGCTTAGCGCACCTTGATGGCATTTTTCGACTCTGCCAGTGCAATCCAAGCGCGCACCCAATAGCTGCACAGCGACCTTGGCTGGCGCGACGCGGACGTCCGAGGCCGGAGCCCTGGCGCCGCCACCGACACCGTTGGCAAAGCCGTGACGCTGAGCACCGGGTACCGGATCCTCGGCACGTGGCTATACCGCTGAGTTCGGGCGGCGCAGGTACCCTCAAGCCGCCCTGACGAAGTGACGCGCGCCGAAACCCGGGAGCACCGCCGTCCCGTTCTTGACGGGCGTGAAGCCGCGCTGCGCGATCTCCTCGCTGAAGTTCATACCGTGGTACTCGAGGCTCCACACCTCGTTGTTCCAGCGGTGGTCCCACCAGCGGCCGTACATCGCGCGGGCTGGCTGCTTGACGCCGCCGGTGTCGAAGTCGAGCGGATAGAACACCCCGCCGGCACGCGTGACGCGGTGCGCCTCGGCGATGACCTGCCTTGTGATCTCCGCCGGCAGCTCGTGATGGATGATGTAGCTCGCCACGATGTCGAAGTGGCCGTCGGGGAAGCCGGTCTGTTCGGCGAGCTGTTGCGCGAAGTTCGCGCCGACGCCCAGCCGTGCCGCGCGCAGATGGGCATAGCGCAGCATCGGTGCGCCGACGTCGATGCCCCAGACCTCGGCCTCCGGAAAGCGCTCTTTCAGCGCCACCGTCATCTGGCCGATGCCGCAGCCCATGTCGAGGATGCGCCGGACCTTGCCGTCCTCGGGCAGTGGCATGCGGCTGGCGACGCCCCGATGGATCTCGTCCTGCTCGTTGTGGCCCCGACTGCCCATGTAGAAGCTGTTGGTGCCGTAGTGGTACATGTGGCCCGCGAACGGATCACCGACATAGCCGCCCGGCTGGATGTGGATCTCGTGACGCGTGTAGTCGGGGATCGCCATCGCCGGCGATAGCCGCAGCGCACCCGGGCCCGCCTTATCGGCGAGCTCCATCTCGCCGAGATAGCGGTCGGCATTGTCATGGAAGTGGTCGTACAGCGTCTTCCAGGTGATCTGCTGATTGGCGAGCCAGGTCTTGGAGGCGATGTTGATCGCCGGGTCTTTCACGATCAGCTTCCGCACCTGGTCGACCGACAACGCCGTCGCCGGGTCGATGCCTTCGGCCTCGAGCAGGCGATCGAAGGCATTCAGCGACGCCGCGCGAATCTGTTTCGCGTGCATCTTGCGGAACCCGGCGGTGAAGTCCTGCTGGCTCTCGAGGTCCAGCGTCCCGAGTCGCAACAGCCGACCGTCCGCGCCGCGCGGCTGCACTGTCACGAGCTTCTGCATCGCGTCCGCGGCCTGTGCGGGCGTGGCCGCTTTCGCGACTTCACTCTGAAGGGTCTTGCCAAGCGCGACGGTAGCGGCGGCGGCACCGAACAATTCACGACGACCGATCATGGGATATCTCCTGCTTCACCATCACCGCTGCCGAATTGCTCAAGTCGACCGGCCTTGGGCCAGGTCCGAGCGGTATCGACGGTCGAAGGTAGCACAAGCCTTTCGACGCCGGCACCAACGCCCGCTCTCCGCGCTGAACCCTGACGGCAATTCGGGTGATCGCATGGCCGCGCCACGGCCATGGCTGTCGAGTGCGACGTGCAATAATTCGGGTCATCGCTTCTCTTGCCGCAGCCGTCATCGATGAAGAACTCGCGCATCGGCCGTCGCTCGCTGCTAGCCCGGGCAGCCGTTGTTGCGGCGCTCCCTGGGCTCGGCGCCGGCACGGATCTGGGCCGGAACGTGGGATCGCGACCGCGGACGGCGCCCGACTTCTCGGATCCGCTGCAGCGACTTGCGACGGTGATCCGCATGCGCGGCGCCCTGGACTCCGGCCTCGTGATCACCTTCCTCGAAGGCGTCTACTACGGAGTGATGGAGGCACGCATCCAGCCGCTCTACGGCATCTCCGCCGCGCTGTTTCGCCAGTATCGACGACGCTCCGACGGCGGCTTCGACTGTGCCAACTACGAACTCGTGTTCATCACCGACCTCGATACCGGCGGCTTGCTGGCCGAGTTCCGCAATCCCTACTCCGGCAAGGCCGTGAAGCCACCTCAGGCACGCTTCGGCCCGTCGCGACTCGCAATCCTGCCCTCGCTCGAGGTGATGCGGACCGCACCGTCCCCTGCGGCGCCGACGCCGCAGGACGCGAGCGCGACCCGCAGTGACGGAGCGCGGCACGTTCCGCACTTCCACCGCTTCCGTGCGCCGCGCGTCGTCGGGGACGAGGTCTGGATCGTCGAGGAATCCACGATCCAGCTGCCACCACCCACGAACGTCCCGCTCAACGAGCTGCTGACTTACCGTGCCAGCCTGCGCGATCTCGCGGACCCCTCGACCACCCACGTGCCCACCGCGGTGCAGTTCAGTCCGGTGATCGGCTGGCGCCCCTGGCAAGGGATGGAGGGGTTCGATGGGCCGCCGAGTCACGTCATGGGCGTCTGCGCCGGACGCGTCGTGCGCAGCTTCGAGGAACTGCCCGCCCGCTACCGACAATGGACGGCGGAGTATCACCCCGACGTGCAGGCGGATCCCCTGCGGCTGCTGGCCCCCGCGTGGGCACCGCGACGCGACGCCTGAGGCTTCCGTCGCAGGACCCGTCGCGCAGCACATGTCGCGCGTCGCGCGCCTTGATCAGGTACGCGTCGGGCCAACCAAGACGCACCGCCGCAAGAACCGGCACTTCAGGCGCAGACGCGACTGAGGATTGCCCGAAGGCTATGCTGCTGCCTGGCGAACCGCGAGGAGTCCACCGCATGACCAAGCGCGCGTCCCGTCCCGTTGCACCGCACGACCCTTCGCGGCGCCGGATGCTCGGCGCTACCGTGGCCGCGACGGCGGTTGCAGGTCTCACCACTGGTGCCGCGCGCGCCAACCTGCCGGCAGGCACCGCGAAACGCGGCTACGCCGACGGCCCGTTCGGCCTGGTGCACTACTACGACAACGGCGCGCGCGGCCTGCCGCTGCTGATGTTCCACCAGGCGCCGCAGTCGGCGCGACAGTTCGACCGTGTCTACGAGCCCGATGGCCAGCATCTCGCCGAGGCCTTCGCGGCCCGCTGGCGACTCTACGGACCCGGCGCGGATCCGACCCTGATCACGCGCTACACGGTCGAGCGATTCCAGGGCTTTGGGCCATTCTGGCAAGGCCACTACGCGGCGTTCAAGTACGACCACGAGCCCGGCCTGCGCAAGCTGACCGTCCGCACGCTGCTGCTGACCAACACGGGCGACCAGATCTACCCGCATGCGCAGGTGGCGCGGAAGATTCGTCCGGATTTCGACTACGTCGAGCTGGAAGGGGGCGGCGTGGACATCGTCGACCAGAAGCCCGAGGAATGGGCCGAGGCCGTCGCGAGATTCCTCGGCGCGAAACCGGCGAGCGCGTGACGACGCCCTCGGGGCATGAACGCACGCCGGGCACCGCCGTGCCGGAGGCCGCCGCGCCCCCGACCGCCTGGCCGGGTGAGTTCCGTCGCCACGGCGGGAAGTTGCTGGCCGCCTCGATCGGCGTGATGGCGAGCTGCATCACGCTGGTCAACTACAGCATCGGTGTATTCGTCCTGCCGTTGACCCAGGAGTTTGGCTGGTCGCGACAGGACGTGATGCTGGGAAGCACGACGGTGACGGTCGGCGCGCTGTTCACCAGCTTCTTCGTCGGCTGGCTCGCTGACCGCATCGACCTCGCCCGACTGATCGTGGCCTCTCAGTTCGCGTTCGGCCTGGCCTTCGTGGCGCTCGGCGTGCTGGTCCACGACAAGTGGACCTTCTATGCAATCTTCCTGTCGATGGCGGTGCTCGCGGGCGGCACGCTGCCGATCACGTTCACCAAGGTCGTGGCGACGAGTTTCGTCCGCCACCGCGGCCTCGCGCTCGGCCTCACGTTGTCCGGGACCGGCCTCGCGGGGCTCCTCGTCCCGCCGTATGCCGGCCATTTCGTCAATGAGTATGGCTGGCGCGCAGGATTCGCCGCGGTCGGCGCTTTGCCGGCGCTGGTGGCGATGCCGCTGGCGCTGGCGTTCCTGCGTGGCTCCGCACCCCACATCCCGCGCGCGACGGCGGCCACACGCTTGACCACCGCGACGGTGCCGGCAGAGGGCCTGAGTTTTGCTGCCGCGTTGCGCACGCGGCGCTTCTGGCTGCTCTGCGCGGCGCTGTTTCTCGCCTCCGGAGCGTCCACCGGAATGTCGACCAACTTGGTTCCGTTGCTCATCGATCGCGGGTTCGCCGCGCCGCAGGCGGCGAACATGGCCGCGACCTTCGGTCTCGCGGTGATCACCGGCCGTATCGTGACCGGCGTACTGATCGATCGCTTCTGGGCACCGGGTCTGGTGTGCTGGTTCATCGTGCCCGCGGCATTCGCGACCTGGTTCATTGCGAACCAGCCGGTCGGATTCGGCGCAGCGCTCGCCCTGATCGCCATCGTCGGGCTCGCCACCGGCGCCGAGGGCGACCTGCTCTCCTACCTCGTCACACGCTACTTCGGCATGCGCGAATACGGCCGCATCTTCGCCGCGGTGTTCGTGGTCTTCATCGCCGCGATCGCGATTGCGGCACCGCTGTTCGGGCGCAGCCACGATCTTTACGGTTCGTACGCCGGGTCGATGACCTTCGCGGCCGCCGCCTGGATCGTGTGCGGCGCATTGCTGTTGACCCTCGGACCGTATCCCAGCTGGGGCGATGCCGCGCCTCAGGTCCGATCGATGTCTCGCGGATAGGCGCCCAGCAGCAGCACGAGGCTCGAGCCCACGAGGATCGCGCCGGCCGCGGCGTAGAGGATCCCGGAATACGTCCCCGTGACGTCGAACGCCCGCCCGTACAGGGGTGCCGCCACGCCGGCGGCGATCTTGAACGCGGCGTAAAGGTTGCTGTACACGACCCCATATCGTCCGGCACCGAAGTAGCGGCTGACCAGGAAGGACATCAGGTCGAATTCCGCCCCGGCAGCAAGGCCGGCGATCAGCACCGCCACGACTGCGCCCGGGAGGCCGCCCGCACCGCTTGCGAGCACCAGACAGGAGATGATCGGCAGGCTCAGCACGACGAAAGCGACGCCGGGCGCCCAGAGTTTGTCGAGCAGGTAGCCGGTGCCGATGCGACCGATGATCACCGCGATGCCCGAGAGTCCGGCCACCTGCGCGGCGCTGGTCGCCGACACGCCGCGGTCCGACAACATCGGCACGAGATGCGCCACGATGCCCGCGATGCTGCCGCCGACCAGCACGAAAGTGGCGCACAGCAGCCAGAAACGATAATCGAGGAACACAGGTTTCCGGACTGTTCGATCAGCGTCACTGCGCGCCGGGGACGCGCGGTGCACAGCCCGCTTGGTCGCCGCGTCAGGCGGCTCGCGCAATAACCAGACCGCGAGCGGCAATGCGAGCGCGAGCGTCAGCAACGCGAGGCCGACATAGGCCCCACGCCAGCCGAAGCGCTCGATCAGCCACACGGTGTAGCTGGGCACCAGCGCCGCGCTGACGCCGGTGCCGGCGAGCGCCAGCCCAAGCGCCTGCCCGCGCCCGGCGTCGAACCAGGACACGATCGCGCGCGTCCAGGTGATCGGCGTCGTCGCAACGCCGAATGCCGCGGTCAGGAAGGCGATCGTGTAGGCGCTCGCCGGCGACTGCGTCGCGAGCGCGAGCACCAGAAAGCCGATGGCCATCGCCAAGGTAGACCAGAGCGTCACCGCGCGGACGCCATGACGGTCGAGCCACCAGCCCAGCGCCGGTGCCGCCACGAGGTTGCCGACCGTCATCCACGTGTAGATCCCCTGGACCTCGGCGCGCGACCAGCCAAGATCGACCGCCATGGGCTTGGTGAGCGCCCCGAGGCTGTAGATCGGCAACGCGCCGAGGCCGCAGGCGAGGCCGACCGCGGCGGCCAACACGATCGGCCAGCCGAGACGGAATTCGGCGAGCGGCGTGCTCAATGCCAACGCGGCGCCACCTTGTCGCCGGAGAAGAACTGCGGATAGAGCGCGCGCAGCGCCCGCCAGGCGTCCGCATTGACCGGCACGTCGGTGGCGGCCTTCTGCATGAGGCCGCGCACGATCGTGGCGCCCGGACCCTCAATGCCTGCCCAGGCCGGCAGGGCATCGGTTTCAAAACTGTAGGACCCCGAGGCCGCCGCGCTCTGGCAGTCCGGGTCGTCGATCTCGCGCCTGTCGGCGGCGAGCGCGAGTTTCGTGATGCTCCGGGGACGCCCTGCGACCTGCGCCGCCGTCGAGGTGGCCGGCACTCCGCGTACCTTGCGCTCCGTCTGGTGCACCCAGACGCGTGCACCCTCGGCCGCGATCCGGGTCTCGACGCTTTCGACGCGCGCATCATGCTGGTCGAGGCGGACCGCCAGCGCATCGGCGCCGGCGCGCACGTGATACTCACTCGGCTCGGTAATGAACGAGCGCGGCATCGGCACTCGACGGCCGCTGGTCGGGTTCAACCAGCTTTCCGCAGGCTGGCCGGTCAGCGGGTCGAGGAAGCGACCGATCTCGATCCAGCGCATTCGCGTCGAACCATCGGCGGCGGCACTCGCGCGATAGACCATGATCGTTTGGGCGTGCATGACCGGGATTTCGGGAACGCGCTGCGGCCTCAGGAACATCGTGCCCAAGTACCAGCAGCAGACCTCTTCCTCGTCGCGCAGGGACGCGAAGGTTTTCCGCCAGGCGTCGACCCGCACGTTCAGCGGCGCAGCTGCCGTGGGCGCGGGCGCGGGCGCGGGCGCGTTTGCGGCCCACGCACTACCCGCTGCGCCGATCCCGCTGGCAAGCGCCAGGTCCTTCAGCAGATCCCTTCGTGTCATGTCGTTCCCCATGGCGGTTCACTCCTTCGTGGCGTCGTAGTCATACAGCCGTTCGGCCCGCAGCGCACGATCGGCGTCGAACTGCCGGCCGGCGGAGCCGTCGTGATAGAGCCGCGCGTTCTGCCGCGACTGCCACTGCACCCAGCTGGCGCGCGGCAGGCGGGCCTGTTCGTAGGCCCGCAGCGCGGCGCACGGATCGTCATGCGCGGCATAGAGGCGGGCGAACACCGCCGCATCCTCGATGGCCATCACGGCACCCTGCGCCATGAAAGGCAGCATGGGGTGCGCGGCATCGCCGAGCAGCGCGACGCGACCCTGCACCCAGCGCGGCAACGGATCGTGGTCGAACAGGCCCCACTTGTAGCAGGCGTCGGGCGGGGTGGCCGCCAGAATGTCGACGACATCCGGATGCCAGCCTTCGAACTCGGCCAACACCTCGCGCACGGTGGAGCGCACCGACCAGCCGTCGTCTTCCCACGCCGCGCGTTCGGCGATCGCGACGTAGTTCATCAGCGTCCCGCCACGCAGCAGGTAGCGCACGACGTGGCGCCGATGCCCGACGAACACGAGACTCTCCGGCACCCGCTGCTCGGGCCGCAGCGCCGACGCCGGCACCAGGCCGCGCCAGGCAAGGTTGCCGGTGAAGGTCGAGGTCGCTCCCGCCGCCACGTACTGGCGGACCCGCGACTTGTTGCCGTCGGCGCCCACCAGCACTGCGCCATGCACGCGCTCGCCGTGCGCGAAGGTCGCCGTTGCGAACTCGCCGTCCTGGGTCACGTCGGTCAGCGTGCAGCCGAGGTTCAAGCAGGACGGGTCCGCGTCGCGCACTGCCTCGAGCAGCAGGGCATACAGGTCGGCGCGGTGCACATGAAGGAATGGGGAACCGTCGGCATGGAATCCGTCCTGACCCAGGGGGGTCGTCGACAGCTCCTCGCCGCTCAGGCCGTCGCGCACGGCCGTGAACCGGGGTCGGTAGCCGATTCGCACCAGCGCCTCGCCGAGCCCCCAGTCGCGGAGAATTCGGGTCGCATTCGGTGACAGCATGACGCCCGCGCCGACCTCGCCGAGCACCGCGGCCTGCTCGTAAATGGCGACCTGATGGCCGTGCCGCTGCAGTCCCAGCGCAGTACTGAGACCGCCGATGCCGGCGCCAATCAGTATCACCTCAGGAGACGGAAATCGACGCATGGTGGTTCGCTGCCCGGGTCAGGTCGAGGTTCGGGACGCGGCCGCCACAGCCAGACGTTCAACCCCACTCTCCTGAATTATTTATATAATGTTTTGACTCGTTTTTATAATACATCGTCGCATCGATCACGGGTCAAACCGCGAATTCGACCTCACCGAAACGCGCCGAGGGACCCGGGTCGCAGAACCTGGCGCGTGGCTCAGCAGAGCCGGCCTGGCCCGCCACCGCGGCGCGCCCGATCAGCGATAGCCCCGGGCCTGCAGCGCGAACAGCCGCGCATAGACGCCATCCAGTCTCATCAACGCCTCATGGCTGCCGAGCTCGGCGATGCGGCCATCGTCGATCACGGCGATCTGGTCGGCCATTCGCACGGTCGAGAAACGGTGCGAGATCAGGATCGCGATGCGGTCGCGCGCCAGCGACCGGAAATGCTCGAACACCTCGGCCTCGGCCTGGGCGTCCATCGCCGCGGTCGGTTCGTCGAGCACGAGGATGTCGGCCTTCATCCGCATGAACGCCCGCGACAGGGCAATCTTCTGCCACTGGCCGCCGGAGAGTTCGCGGCCGTCCTTGAACCACTTGCCGAGCTGGGTCTGGTAGCCGGCGGGCAGGGTGTCGATGAACTCGCCCGCGCGCCCCTTCTCGGCGGCTTCGCGCCAGCGTGCCTCGTCCTCGAAGGCCGGCTCGTCGCCGGCACCGATGTTCTCCCCGACCAGCATCTGATAGCGGGCAAAGTCCTGGAAGATCACGCCGACGCGTGCCCGCAAGACGCCCTCGTCCCATTCGCGCAGGTCCAGCCCGTCGAGCAGCACACGACCCTGGGTCGGGTCGTAGAGGCGCGTCAGCAGCTTGATCAGGGTCGTCTTTCCGGAGCCGTTCTCGCCGACCAGCGCGAGGCTGGTGCCGGGTTTCAGGTGCAGGGTGACCTGCTCGATTGCCGGTCGGTCGGCGCCCGGATAGGTGAAGCCGACATTCTCGAAGCGCACGCCGCCCTGGGGATCGGGACCGGCGGTCGCGCCGCCGCGCAGCCCGCGCACCGGCGTTTCGAGGTACTCGTACAGCGTCGAGAGGTAGAGGTTGTCTTCGTACATGCCGCCGATCGCGGAGAGACTCGCCGAGACCGCGGACTGTCCCTGGCGGAACAGCATCAGGTACATGGTCATCTGGCCGATCGTGATCGCGGCAGCGACGGCCTCCAGCGCAATCCAGCCATAGGCGCCGTACAGCGCCACCGTACCGATCAGGCCGAGCCCGAAACCCCAGGTATCGCGGCGGATGGTGAGCTTGCGGTCCTCCCGGTAGAGCCGATTGAAGATCGCCCGGTAGCGCTGCAACAGACGCTCGCCGAGACCGTAGAGCTTCACTTCCTTCGCGTAGTCCTCGCGAGCCAGCACCGTCTCGAGGTAGAGCTGCATGCGCGTCTCGGGCGAGCGCCAGCGGAACAGGCGAAACGCGTCGCCCGAGAACTTCGCCTCGGCGATGAAAGCCGGCAGCCCCGCGAGCAGCAACACGGCCACGGCCCACGGCGAGAACCGCACCAGCAGCACGCCGTAGCTGATCAGCGAGATGCCGTTCTGCACCAGGCCGAAGGTGCGCATTACCAGCGACAGCGGCCGGCTGGACGCCTCGCGCCGCGCGCGCGTCAGCTTGTCGTAGAACTCGGAATCCTCGAAGTGCGACAGGCTCAGCGTGACGGCCTTCTCGAGGATCATCACGTTGACGCGCTGGCCGAGCTGCGCCCGCAGCAGCGACTGGCACAGGCCGAGCGCCCGCTGCGCCGCGGCGATCGCCGCCACCAGCAGGCCCTCGAGGACCACCAGCTCGATCACGCGCGTCGCGCCGCCCCCCCCCCCGAATCCCGGCACCGTCGCGGTGCCGGACGTCGGTGCGTCGGCCATCACGCGCGACGCCGCCAGCACCGCATCGACGATCTGCGCGCCGACCCAGGCGATGCCCGCCGGCAGCGTGCCGGCGAGCAGGGTCAGCACGCCGAGCGCAATCGTCAGCGGCTGGCTGGTGGACCAGACGAGTCCGAGTGCACGACGGCTGTAGCGGAACACGCCGACAAAACCGCGTAGCTGTCCGCCGCCGTCGTTGGCGGAGACCCCGGCGCGCGCCCGGGCACGCGCATCGCTGCCACCGGTCGGCGGACTCATCTACTGCGCAGGGCGGACACCCTGGCTGTCGCGCGGCGCAGCGCCCTTGCGCAGATGATATTCAAACGCCTCGTCGCGACGTCCGGAGAGGTACGGGATCATGTAGATCACGGCCATGCCCTCGAGCGCGCGCGAGTTGCGGATCGGGCCGGCATCGACGGTTTCGAAACCCATCGCCTGCACGATCTTCGCGACCTGCGCCTTGGCGCCGGCGTCATCGCCCGCGAGCGGGATCGTCACTGGGCCGCCAGCCGCGGACGGATCCGCCATCACATGCGAGCCCACCGCGTTGAACGCCTTGACCACCTTCGCCTGCGGCGCGAGCGCCTGGATGCGCTCGCCGGCCGAATCGTCGACCGCCATTTCCATCAGCTTCGAGGGTCCGACCCGCAGCGCATTGGTTGGATCGATCACGATTTTGCCGGCGAGATCGAGGCCGCGCAGCGTGGCCTCGGTCGTGTTCCAGGGCAGGGCCACGACGACATACTGCGCGCGCGCCACGGCCTGCACGGGCGGCAGCGCGCTGGCCTTGCCGCCGGTACGCGCGACCAGCGCCAGCACGTCGGGGCGCCGCGGCTCGCGCGAACCATAGACGACCTCGAAGCCCTGCTTCGCAAACTGCGGGCCGAGCGCCGCGCCAACGCGGCCGGTGCCGAGCACCGCGACCGTTTCCGCCGCGACGGGCCAGGCGAGGAGGGCCAGGGTCAGGAAGGAGAACCGGGAAGCGGATTGCGGTCGCATGGGCGGTGGCCTGCTGAAGGAGAAGAGCAGCGATTATAGACTCCGCATACTCGTCGCGACCCAGAGGAGATCACCATGGCCGCTGCCCCGATCGTTGCGGGCCCTGACACTCACTCGGCGGCCGCTGGGCCGCGCGTGGCGTGCGAGTCGTCAGCGCTCAGCCGACGCTGAACTCCAGCCCCGATTTTCGCAGCGGCAACTGCCGCAGACGCCGGCCGGTCGCGGCAAAGATCGCGTTGGCGAGTGCTGGCGCCACGGGCGGAACGCCGGACTCGCCGACACCGCCGATCTTCGCCTCGCTCGGCATCAGGTGGACATCGATGCGCGGCAGCTCCGGCAGCCGCAGCACCGGCTGCGTGTTGAAGTTCGACTGTATCGCAGACCCTGCGGCGATCGTCGTCTCGCCATCGAGTGCGGCGCTGAGGCCCCAGACGATGCCACCCTGGAGCTGCGCCTCGACGATGCCGGGGTCGATCACCGGGCCGCAGTCGTAGGCGCAGGTGATTCGCTCGATTGCCACGCGCTGGCCGCGCACCGCCACCTGCACGACCTGGGCGCAGATCGAGCCGAAGCCGGCATTGATCGCGATGCCGCGGGCGCGACCCGCGCCGAGCGGCTGGTCCCAGCCCGATTCACGCGCCGCGCGGTCGAGCACCGCGACGAGTCGCGGATGCGCGGCCAGCAGGCTGCGCCGGAACTGCCACGGATCGCGCTGCGCGGCGTGCGCGAGCTCGTCGACGATCGACTCCGCGAAAAACCCGTTGTGCGAGGCGGCCACCGAGCGCCAGAAACCGATCGGCACCGGCAGGCCGACCTCGACGAATTCCGCCAGCTTCGCGCCGAGCGCGTACTCGTCGGGGACGGTGCCGCCCACCGCCGCGCCATCGGGCAACGTCGCCGTCGACGGCCGCATGCGCTTGAAGGCACCGATCGACTGGCCGCTGACGCGCCCGTGCAGCGCGAGCACGTTGCCCGCCGCGTCGACCACGCCGCGATAGCGGACCGCATGCGCAGGACGGTAGAAGTCGTGCTGCATGTCCTGTTCGCGAGTCCACAGCAGCTTGACCCAGCGGCCGGGCAGCGCCTTGGCGATGCGCAGCGTCTGCTCCAGCGAGTCGAGCTCGAAGCGCCGGCCAAAGCCGCCGCCGGCGAAGGTGATGTCGAGGCGCACACGTTCGAGCGGCAGCCCCGTGAGCGCCGCCGCGAACTTGCGCGCATTGTCGATCTGCTGGATCGGCGCCCGCACCTCGCAGCGCTCCGCCGTGACGCGGGCCGCACAGACCTGCGGCTCCATCGTCAGGTGCGCGACGTACGGCACGTCGTAGACCGCCTCGACGCGGCGCAGGTCGGTGCGTGCGAACGCGCGGGCCAGCGCATCGCGATCGGCGCGCACGCGCTGCGGTGGCGTGGTCGAGAAATCCAGCGTGGGCCATTCCACTGCACGCGCATCGTCGTCGAGCGCACGGTGCAGCGACGCGCTGATGCCCTCCGACGAAAGGCCGCGCAGGTTCGAATCGTCGAACTCGACGTCGAGTGCCTCGGCGGCCTGCTTCGCATGCCACCAGGTGTCCGCGACCACCGCCACGGCGTCATCGAGCGGCACGACCGCGACGACGCCGGGCCGCGATGCAACGCTCGCCGCGTCGAAACGCTGCAGCCGGCCCCCCAACGAGGTGGAACGACGCAGCGCGGCGTGCACCATGTCGGGCTCGCGCACGTCGATGCCGAACATGGCCGAGCCGTCGACCTTGGCGGGCGTGTCCTTGCGCGTCAGGCGCCGGCCGGTGAGGCGCAGGGCCGACGCCGGCTTCAGCGCCGGTTCTTGCGGCACGGGCCGCCGTGCGGCTTCGGTCGCCAGTTCGCCGAAGCCCAGCGAGCGACGGCTCGCGTCGTGGTGAACGCGCCCGGACTCACTGGTGCAAGCGTCGGCAGGTACACCCCACCGGGCCGCGGCCGCGCCGACCAGCATCTCGCGCGCCGCCGCGCCGACCCCGCGCAGCGCGGCGTGGTACGCCATGATCGAATCGCTGCCGCCGACGCGCTGCCGTCGGCTGACCGGACTGTGGAACGCCGCGTCCGCATGCGCTTGCACGACCAGCACCGCGGCCCAGTCCGCATCCATCTCATCGGCGACGATGCGGGCGAGGGAGTCGTAGACGCCCTGCCCGATTTCAGCCTGCGGACAGACGATCCGCACGGTGCCGTCTTCACGAATCTCCACATAGGCTGCGAAGGGGCTTGCGGCGGGCGCCGCGGGCGCGTTCGGTGGCGGCACGGCCATGGGCACGGCCGCGGCAGGCGTGATCTCACCGGCCGACCTCGCAGGCGACGCGAACAGCGCCAACCCCGTTGCGGCGGCCACGGTACCGACCAGGAAGTCGCGTCGGGCGGGCGCCGCCGGGAGGTCGCGGCACACGGCCGGCGACCCGGTGCCGGGCTCTGGGAGGCTCTCCAACTCGGACATCGTCGCGTCGTCTCCGTCTCGCAGCGAGGAACGCTGCGCCTGCCGGGAACGCTACACTGGCAGCCGGATGGCCGCACGCGGATTCACGCGCCTCGCGCGCCCGGCGAAACCGACGTGCCATCCGCGCGACCAGGGCGAACGGGGAGCTTCAATGACCACAGCGGCAGCGAAAGCCGCGGCGCTGGCCTGCGCGCTGCTCGCCATGACTGCCGGCGAGGCCACGCGTGCAGCGCCCGGCCCCGACGACTGGCCGGCCTTCGGCAACGATCCGGGCGGCAGCCAGTATTCGCCGTTGAAGCAGATCAACGCGGCGAACGTCGGCTTCCTGCAGCTCGCCTGGGTGCACCGCTCCGGTGATGTCGCCGCCTCCGGCAGCGCGCTCGGCGCGACCGCGCTCGAATCCGTACCGATCGTGGTCAACGACACGTTGTACTACTGCACGGCCTTCAACCGCGTGTTCGCGCTCGACCCGGCTCGCGGTACGCCGAAGTGGGTGTTCGATCCGCACCTGCCGCAGGGCGGCGCGGCGCCCCTGGCGGACACGCCACGCAAGTCGGGTATCTGCCGCAGCGTCGCCTTCTGGCAGGCGGCTGCGCCGCGCGCCGGTGTGCCTTGCGAGAAGCGCATTTTCAAGGCGGATATCTTCGGCAACGTCTTCGCGATCGATGCCGACACCGGCGCCGCGTGTCGCGACTTCGGCGCCGGGCGCGGACATCCAGGTCGCGTCACGCACGCGGATTTCGACGCACGCGGCACCGGCGATTCCGCGCGCGGCGCGACCTCCGGACCGCTGGTGATCGGCGATCTCGTGGTCGCCACCGCCGGCGCTCGCGATTCCGTGACGGATGCCAACAACGGTTTCGTGCGCGCGTTCGACGTGCGCAGCGGCGAGCTGCGCTGGGAGTTCGACCCGATCCCGAGAGCGCACGCCCACGACACCGGCGCGGCGAACGCCTGGTCCACGCTCAGTGCCGACCCGCAGCGTGGGCTCGTGTTCGTACCCACCACGAGTCCCTCCTCCGACTTCTACGGCGCCACGCGGCTGTTCGACGTGCCGCTCGCCGATTCGACCGTCGCCTTGTCGGCTGCCACGGGGCAGCCCGTCTGGCATTTCCAGGCGACGCATCACGACCTGTTCGACTTCGACCTGCCCGGCCATCCGCTGCTGGTGACGATCCGTCGCGGCGGGCAGCCGCGGGCGGTCGCGATCCAGCAGACCAAGCAGGGACGTGTGTTCGTTTTCGACCGCGACAGCGGCCGCCCGGTGTTCGCCATCGAGGAGCGGGCCGCGCCGCGGTCCGACATTCCGGGCGAGCGCGCAGCGCCCACGCAGCCGTACGCCGCGTTGCCCGAGCCGTTCTCACGTCAGCGGCTCACCGAAGACGATCTCTGGGGCCTGACGCCGCTCGATCGCGCCTGGTGTCGCGCCGAGTTCCGCAAGCTGCGCTACGAGGGGCCGTTCACGCCGCCGAGCGAACGCGGTTCGCTGGTGTTTCCGTTCGGCGGCGGCAACTGGGGCGGCGTCGCCTTCGATCCGGTCCACAATCTGCTGATCGCAAAGGGCCAGAACCTGGCGCTGAGGGTCAAGCTGATCAGAAAGTCCGCCGCTGGCGCGGCGACGAGTCCCGGCGAGGGTGAGCGCAACGCGGGCATGGACCTGGTCGGTACGCCATACCGTGCCCAGGTCGGCCTGTTTGTTTCGCCGCTCGGCATTCCCTGCACGCCGCCGCCATTCGGTACCGTGACCGCGATCGACATGGACACCGGCAAGCGACGCTGGCAGGTGCCGCTGGGCCGGGCACGCTACCGCGGCATCGCCGCGCCCGCCGCGCTCGGCTGGGGCTCGCCGAACATCGGCGGACCGATGGTCACGGGCAGTGGGCTGGTGTTCATCGGCGCGGCCCTCGATGCGCGCCTGCGCGCGCTCGACGTCACCAGCGGCCGAGAACTCTGGCAGGCGCCTCTCGACGCCCCCGGCATGTCGGTGCCGATGACCTATCTAACGCAAGGCCGACAGTTCGTGGTGATTGCCGCCGGCGGCAACGCGCGCGCCTCGCCCGAGCTGTCCGACGCGCTGATGGCCTTTGCCTTGCCCGTCGGCGCCGCGGCGTCCCGGCCGTCCGCGTCGAAGTCACCGCGCACCGTCATTACGCGCGCCGATCCTGTTTCCAACCTGGAGAACCGCAATGGCCTCTGATGTGATGGACGAATTCCGCCGCGGCTGGCGCACGCTGCTCGCCTCGAGCTTCGGCAACGGCTCGGGCCTCAGCGGAATTCCCTTCTATACTTTCGGCGTGTTCGTCGTGCCGCTGGTCGCGGCGTTCGGCTGGACCCGCGGCCAGGTTTCGATCGCCGCGAGCTTCCTGATCATCGGCACGGCGATCACCGCACCGATCATCGGCTCGATCATCGATCGCTTCGGCGCGCGGCGCGTCGGCATCGTCTCGATGATCGCACTCAGCGCGGGCTATGCGATGCTGACGCAACTCGGCGGCTCGATCGCGCTGTTCTATGCCGCGTGGCTGCTGATCTCGCTGGTCGGCGGCGGCACGACGCCGGTGGTCTGGACCCGCACCGTCGCGATCTGGTTCGACAAGGGTCGCGGGCTCGCGGGGGG
>JAYTNX010000242.1:0-2534 GCA_043748075.1 Pseudomonadota bacterium | reverse complement strand
GCAGGCTCCTCGCCACAGACCGCGACACGCGCCCGCAGCTTGCACTGCCCTAGCCCGTCGGCGTCGTACTTGCGGATCTTCACGATCAGCCAGTGGATCTGCAGCGGCGATCCGTCCAGCACGCTGTGTTCGAACACGATCGGGCCGGTGACGTTGCCGACACCGTCGGAACGCAGCGTGAAGCCTTCGGTGCTGGAGGCGGCGCGTCCGGGTTTGCCGGGTGCCACCGCCATGCTGAAGTTCAGCTCGCCGGAGATATCCTTGCCGAAGCTGAGCTTGTCGCCCACCTGCAGGTGGGTCTGCTTGCAGTCGGTGGTGCAGCCGGTGCTGGCGACGGTCCAGCTGCGCTCGAGTTCGTCGAGGCGCGGTACGGGGCAGGCGCTGGCGGCCATCGCTCGGGGCATCAGCCCGTCGCCGCGGGCGGCCGCAATCGGATCGACGACTTCGCGTAGTGCGCCGAGGGTGAACAGCACGAATCCCGAGATCAGGACGAGCTGGGTCGCCTTGGTCTTGTTCATGGAAGCTCCTTGCGGGGTGGGGGTCGTCCGGATCCTAGTGGCAGCCTCTGGCCTGGCGGGGCCGGCCTCACCCACATGGGTGAGGCGGATACGCGAGGCAGCCCGGGAATGGGCGTCGGGTCCGCGGCCGGCGGAATAATTTTCGGCCGGGGTGCGAGAATCGGGCCGCTGGCGACATACAGGGGTATGGCCACCGAATTCGCTAGCGCCCTGCCGGAGCCTGCTGCGCACGGCTGCCGGCCAGGGTTTCCCCCCGAGCCCTCCTGCAATCCGGCGGAAGCGCTGGCCTGGTTGCAGTCCGGCCTCGTCGATGACGGGATGCAGGCGGCTCTCCGCTGCCTCGCGGAAGAGCGCGGCGATCGCGAGTTGCTGTGGCAGCTGCGGGAGAACCCCTTCCTGCGGGTCGCTGCCGCGCCGCCCTACGGCTACGAGGGCGATCCGACGGTCATCGACTTCGCACTCGGCGTGGCACCCCTACCCGCCGATACGACTCCGCTGGGCCTCGCGATGTACCGCTGGATGGCGGCCAACAGCGTGACCGTCGCGGCCTTTCGTGCGCGCCGCAGGTACGTCGCCGCGCGCCTCGACCGGGCGGCCGACTGTCAACCGGGCGCGGCAATTGTCGGCGTGTTCGGTGGGCACGGGCGCGAACTGTCGGCCAGCCGAGCGTGGCGGGAAGGGCGGGCGGCGGTGCAGTTGATCGATTTCGATGCGCGGGTTCTCGAGCGCGCCGTGCGGGACAACGCGGCCTGGGGCACCGTGTCCGCCCGGCCCGCCCCGCTTGCGGATCTTCTCTCCGGTCGCGTGCCACTGACCGACTGCGGGCTGATCTACGCCCCGTCGGTCGCCGACAATCTTCCCGACAACACGCTTGCGCAACTGCTCCAGTCCCTCGTTCCGGCGCTCCGGCCATACGGCGAAATCGTTGTGCCGGCGTTCACCCGGATGCCGGAGCCGGGCCTTCTGGAAATGGTCTCTGACTGGGAACCGAACACGCGCTCGCTCGCGCGCCTGAGGTACCTCGTACGCGGCATCGATGCGGCGGTCGCGACGATCCACGACGAGCCGACCCTCGGGGTTGCCTACTTGCACCTGCAGCGACGTCCGCGGAGTGTGCCGACACCCGTCGGTGGCGTGGTGCCCTCCGGGCTGGTGTCATGACGCCGGGGTCCAGTTCAACCCCGGGAGAGTGACGCGCAATGGCCGAGATACAAATGACGGGAATCGGACGGCAGCTCCTGCCCCAGCCACGCGCTTTCGCGCCACACGCCCTACCGCCGTCGGTCGCGCAGCCCGAGCTCGAGTTCGTGCTCGACCGAATCACCGACGGCATGATCGTGATCGACCAGCGCGCACGCGTGTTGCATGCCAACCGGCCGGCACGCGAGTTGCTGGACCGAGTTCGCGACGCGGCGAGCGCATCGGGGGAGTTGTCCTTCTCGCATTGGCGTACGCAGTTCGCCTTCGAGCGCGCGTTGGCGCCGGCCGATCCCACCGACATCGAGGACGGTGGCCCGCCGCGACAGTTCCTGGTGCGGGATTCCACCGGCGCGACGGTCGCGCGCGCGTCGGTCGAGCCACTGCAGCGCCGCTGCGGCGACCAGGCCCTCGTCTCGACCCACCTCGTCTCGCTGCATCGCCAGCCCGACGTCGCCACTGTTTCCGCGGAATCGCTGAGCGCGCTTTACGGCCTGACGTCGAGTGAAGCGCGCGTCGCCGCGTCCACCATCGCCGCACGCTCCGTCAACGACCTGGCGGATCGCCTCTGCCTGTCGCGCAATACCGTGAAGTCGCACCTGAAGCGCGTGTTCCGCAAGTGCGAGGTCTACAGCTTTGCGCAGCTCGCGGCGCTGGTGGCGACGGGGCCGCGGCTACGCTGATCGACCTTTACCCAGCTGGATTCCCAGCCACGCCATCGGGAGGTAAGCGGCAATCAGGTCGAGCGCGATGAACCAGCCCGGGGCGGGAATCATGAAACTTGCCGCCACTCCCCCGCAAAGAAATACGGCGCCAATT
>JAYTNX010000241.1:0-3653 GCA_043748075.1 Pseudomonadota bacterium | reverse complement strand
TTGGTGGTCAGCGGGATGGTTTCATCGAGCATCGACGTGACGATGTCGACGAACGGCACGTGGGCGACCAGCGCGCGATATTCGTCGGGCGCGAGATTGGCGATTGCGCCGATCAGCAGGCCGCCGGCGCTGCCGCCCATGGCGAACACCCGCCGCGCGTCGGCATAGCGCTCGCGCACCAGATGGCGGGTGACGTCGACGAAGTCGTCGAAGGTGTTCCGCTTGTTCATGAGTCGGCCGTCGTCGTACCAGTGTCGGCCGAGTTCCTGGCCGCCACGGACGTGCGCGATCGCGTAGACGAAGCCGCGATCGACCAGCGACAGCACGGTGGAGCGGAAGGTCGGGTCTTGCGAAGCGCCGTAAGCGCCGTAGCCATACTGGTAGAGCGGCGCGCTGCCGTTGCGTGGCGTGTCGCGGTGGTAGAGCAGCGAGACCGGCACCTTCGCGCCGTCGCGTGCCGCGGCCCAGACGAACTCGGTGCGGTACCGCGCCGGATCGAAGTTGCCGAGCACGGGCTCGCGCTTCAGCAGCGTGCGCGCCCCGGTGCGCATGTCGTAGTCGTAGGTGGTCGCCGGCGTCGTCATCGAGGTGTAGACGTAGCGCAGCAGGTCGGTATCGGCTTCCTCGTTCGCGGCGAAGGCCATGGTGTAGGCCGGTTCTTCGGCGTCGATCAGTCGGTCGAGGCTGCCGTCCCAGGCGCGGATGCGCAGCTTGCGAAGCCCGCCCGAGCGCTCGCTGACGGCGAGGAAGCGCGCGAACACCTCGAAGCCGGAGATGAATGCCTCGTCGGAGCGGGCGATGACATCGCGCCATTTCGAACGATCGGCCACGTCCGCGATCGGCACCTCGGTGATGCGAAAATTCGTGGCCTGCCAGTTGCTGCGGATGACGAAGCGCTCGCCGAGATGCTCCAGCTGGTATTCGTGGTCGCGCTCGCGTGGCACGGCGACGTGGAAACGCAGCGCCGGATCGGCCGCGTCGGCCCAGCGGTACTCGGTCGACACCGTGCTCTGCGAGACGATGTAGAGATGCCGTTCGGATTTCGAGCGCTCGACGCCGAGGTAGAACGCATCGTCAGGCTCTTCGTAAACGAGTGCGTCGTCGTCCGCGGGCGTACCCAGCACGTGCTTGCGGACGCGGCAGCCGAGCAGGGTCCGCGGGTCCTTTTCGACGTAGAGGATCGTGCGGTTGTCGTCGGCCCAGGCCAGGTCCGGCTCGACATTGACGATCGTGTCGGGAAGCTCGACGCCGGTCAGGGTGTCGATGAAGCGCACGACGTACTCGCGACGGCCGACGCGATCCTCCGTGAAGGCGATCAGACGGCTGTCCGGGCTCACCTCGAGCGAGGCCACCTGATAGAAGTCATGCCCGGCGGCGCGCTGGTTGGCGTCGATCAGCACTTCCTCGGGCGCCGCCAGCGTGCCCCGGCGGCGCGCATAGATCGGGTACTCGTGGCCGGACTCGAACCGCGTGTAGTACCAGTAGCCGTTGTGGCGCGCCGGCACCGTGGCGTCGTCCTGCTTGATCCTGCCGACGATCTCGTCGTAGAGCTTTTCCTCGAATGGCCGCAGGTGATCGAGCATCGCGTGCCGGTAGGCGTTCTCGGCCTCGAGGTAGGCGACCACCTCGGGATGGGTGCGCTCGTCGTCGCGCAGCCAGTACCAGGGGTCGATGCGCGTGCCTGCAGGGGCGACCACGTCGTGCGGCTGCTGCGGCGCGCGCGGGGGCTGCGGGCCGGGGCCGGCTGCGCGGCCGGTGCGCCCGGCGCGCGCCGACGGGGTCGCCGCGGAGCCCGACGCCTGCGGGCTGGCTTCGCGCGGTGCACCCTTCATCGCGATGCGGCCGGAACTTCGGCGGCGAGGAATTCCATGTTGCGCACGGTTTCCTCGAAGGTGCCCGAGCGCGAGATCATCAGCGTGGTGACCGGCGATTTCCGCCAGGCGGCGAGCCGTTCGCGCAGCTGCGCGGGCGAGCCGACCAGTGAGATCGCCTCGGCCAGCGCGTCCGGCACCGCCTCGACGGCCTCGCCCTGGCGGCCCGCGAGCCACAGGTCCTGGATCCGCTGCGCCGCCTCGGCGTAGCCGCTGCGCTCGACCATGCGTTTGTGGAAGTTCTCATCCTTCGAGCCCATGCCGCCGACGTACAGCGCGATGTTGCGTTTCAGCGGCTTCAGCGCCGTGGCGCGATCGTCCGCGAGGGCCATGTCGACGGTCGAGAGGATCTCGAAACCGGGCCGCGCGAGTTTCAACTGCGCGTCGAACACGTCGAAGCGCTCCGGCGGCATGAAGATCGGGAACCAGCCGTCGAACTCCCGGAACGCGAGCTCGACGTTCTTCGGACCCTCGGCACCGAGGAACAGCGGGATCTGCCGGCGCAGCGGGTGGGTGATGCTCATCAACGGTTTGCCGAGGCCCGTGGCCTCCGCGCCCTGGTAGGGAAGACGGAACTGCTGTCCCGCGAACACCACGGGTGTTTCGCGCGCCACGACCTGGCGGAAGATCGCCAGCCACTCGCGGGTGCGCTCCAGCGGCTTGCGGAACGGCTGGCCGTACCAGCCCTCGACCACCTGCGGCCCGGAGACGCCGACACCGAGGCACAGACGGCCGTTCGAGATGTGGTCCAGCGTCATCGCGGTGGTCGCGGCGCAGGTCGGGGTGCGAGCCGAGATCTGCAGGATCGAGGTGCCGAGGCGGATGCGCGTGGTGCGCGCCGCGATCGCCGCCAGCGGCGTGAACACGTCGGAACCGTAGGCCTCGGCGGTGCAGACGATGTCGAAGCCGAGCTGTTCGGCGTGTACCGCGAGCTCGATGAAACGATCGATGGGCTTCGAGCCCCAGTAGCCGAGGTTGAGGCCGAGCTTCATCGCGTGGCCTCCCGGGCGACGGCGCGCGGCAGCAGCAGCGCACCGAGCGAGACGAGCGACAGGGCCGCGCAGAACGCCAGCACCGGCACCGGCGTGTCGGTGGCGAAGAATCCGGTGACCTGCACCGCGATACCCGCGATCGCCTGCTGCATGAAGCCGATCAGGCTCGAGGCGACACCGGCGTAGCCGGGCGCGAGACGCACGGCGGTGGCGGTCACGTGGGGCAGCGTGAGGCCCTGGGCGAACGCGAGGGGCAGCATCGGCAGGAACCAGAACACGGGGTCGGTGAAACCCAGCAGCACGAAGCCGAGCGCGACCAGCGCGGAGGCGGCCTGCAGCAGCGTGCCGAAGCGCGCAATGCGGTCCATGTCGCCGGTGCGGGCCTTGCGCGCCACGTAGAAGTTGCCGAGGAAATAGCCCGCCGAGAGGAACATCACATAGAGGCCGAAATCCGTGGCGGGGCGGTGCAGCATCTCGCTCATCACGTACGGCGCGAATGTGATGAACGCGAGGTACACGGCATAGATGACGCCGGCGTCGATCGCGCAACCGACGAACAAGGGATTGCGCAGCACCTGCACCGACGAGCGGCCGAGCTGGCCAAAGCTCATCGAGCCGGCTTCAGGGGCGCGGGTCTCGGGCAATAGCCGCCAGGCCGCGAAGCCGACCACCACCGCGATGCCGAGCAACATCAGGAACGGCGCGTGCCAGCCGAGCCGCTCGGTGATCACCCCGCCGAGCAACGGCGAGATGGTCGTGCCCAGCATCATCGCCATGGTCAGCTGGGCCA
>JAYTNX010000240.1:0-1940 GCA_043748075.1 Pseudomonadota bacterium | reverse complement strand
TTGGCGGCGTTGTGCAATCCGGCGAGCCGCATCCGCGACAACGGCAGCAGCGGCTGGTCGCCGCGCATCAGCCAGCACTCGCTGGCGCGCCGCGCGACGGCGTAGTCGGCGGGGGTGCCCTCGCGCAGGGTGAAGCGGCGCACGAGCTGGCCCGGCCGCGGCATCGCCGTGACGAATTCGTCGTCGGCGTTGACCACCGCCACGCCGCAGCGGGCGAAGATCCGTGCCTTCGCGGCGGCGTAGGCGGCCAGGTCGGCGTAGCGGTCCATATGGTCCGCCGTCAGGTTCAGGACCGCGCCGGCGAGCAGTTCCAGCGACTGCGTCGCCTCGAGCTGAAAGCTCGAGAGTTCGAGTACGTAGAGGTCGGCCAGGCCGGTCGGCTCGAGCAGCTCGAGCGCGGGCGGACCGAGGTTGCCGCCCACCCGCACCTGACGGCCGGCGCGCGCCGCCATGCGACCGACGAGGGTCGTCACCGTGCTCTTGCCGTTGGTGCCGGTGACGCCCAGTGTCGGCGTGCCGCGGGTGGCGCGGGCGAACAGCTCGATGTCGCCGACCACCTCGAGGCCTCGGGCCCGCGCCTGCGTGAAGATCGGTTCGCGCAGCGACACGCCGGGCGAGGCCACCACCAGCGTGGCGCCCTCGAGCAGCGTCGCATCGAAGCCCCCGCAACGCAGCGGCGCCTGCGGCGCCCATTCGCGCAGGCTGGCGATGCCCGGTGGTTCCGCGCGGCTGTCGGTGACGGCGACCTGCCAACCGCGGCGCAGCAGGTGCCTGACCGTCGATACACCAGAGCGGCCGAGGCCGACGACCACGGCCGAGCCGGGCAGCGCAGTCGCGCCTGGGGTGGCCGCGCTCATCGCAGCTTCAGGGTCGCGAGACCCGCCAGCACGAGGAAGAAGGTGATGATCCAGAAGCGCACGATCACCTTCGGTTCAGCCCAGCCCTTGAGCTCGAAGTGATGGTGGATCGGGGCCATGCGGAAGATGCGCTTGCCGGTGAGACGGAACGAGGCCACCTGCAGAATCACCGAGGCGGTCTCGAGCACGAAGATGCCGCCCATGATGAGCACGACGACCTCCTGGCGCACGATCACGGCGATCGCACCCAGCGCCGCGCCGATCGCGAGCGCGCCGATGTCGCCCATGAACACTTGCGCCGGATAGGCGTTGAACCACAGGAAGCCGAGGCCCGCGCCGCCGAGCGCGGCGCAGAAGATCATCAGCTCGCCGGCGTTCGGCACCGCCGGGATGGAGAGGTACTGGGCAAACACGGCGTTGCCCGAGGCGTAGGCGAAGATGCCCAGCGCCGCGGCGACCATCACCGCCGGCATGATCGCCAGGCCATCGAGCCCGTCGGTGAGGTTCACCGCGTTGCTCATGCCGACGATCATCAGGTAGGTCAGCAGCGTGAACGACACGACCCCGAGCGGCATCGCGAATGTCTTCAGCAACGGCAGGTAGAGCGTCGTGTCGGCGGGTTCCCGGGCGGTGTACCAGAGGAACAGCGCCGCACCGAGCCCGCCGACGGACTGCCAGAAATATTTCCAGCGCGCGACCAGTCCACGCGGGTTCTTCTTCACGAGCTTGAGATAGTCGTCGACGAAGCCGACCGCGCCGAACACCAGCATCACCCCGAGCACGACCCAGACGAAACGGTTGCCGAGGTCGGCCCACAGCAGCGTCGAGACCGCGATCGCGACCAGGATCAGCAGGCCGCCCATCGTCGGAGTGCCGGCCTTCTTGAGATGGCTCTGCGGACCGTCATCGCGCACCACCTGGCCGATCTGGTCGCGCGACAGCCGCGCGATCATCCACGGCCCGATCAGCAGCGCGATGGCCAGCGCGGAGATCGATGCGAAGATCGCGCGCAGCGTTAGATACGTGAACACGTTGAAGAACGTCACGTCTTCGGCAAGGTGTCGGGCGAGCCACAGCAGCATC
>JAYTNX010000239.1:0-3424 GCA_043748075.1 Pseudomonadota bacterium | reverse complement strand
CCTGGCGATGGCCGGTCTGGTCGTCGGCACGGCAGCGTGGATGCTCCTGGCGTTGCTGCGGCCGGCGGACGTCGTAGCGCCGTCGTGAGACTGGCCTATCATCTGTTGAACGTGTTCACCCGCGACGGCGAGCGGCTCAGCGGCAACCCTCTCTGCGTCTTCGAGGACGGCAGCGCCCTGGATGGCGCGCAGATGCAGGCGCTGGCGCGCCAGTTCAACCTGTCAGAGACCACCTTCCTGCTGCCGTCGGCGCGTGCGACCGCCGCAGCGCGGATCTTCACGCCCGACTTCGAAATGGCGTTCGCGGGCCACCCGACGCTCGGCACGGCCCACGTCGTGCGCCTGCTCGGTCGCGGTGGCGACCAGGTCGGATTGGAATTGCCGGCAGGCGTGATCCCAGTCCACGCCCGCGGCGACACGTGGACGCTGTCGGCCAACGTCGCGACGAGTCGCGAGGTCGAAGCCGGGCGCGACACGATCGCCACCGCACTCGGTCTCCCGCCTCGCGATCTCGTGTGGCCAGGCGTCAACGGCCACGGTCCGCGGCCGCTCTGGGTGGATTCGGGCAGCGAGCAGCTGATCGTGCCGCTGGTCAGTGTCGACGCTGTCCAACGTGTGGCGGCCGACGTAGCCTCACTCGAGCGGCTGCGAAGCCGGCAGGGGCGTCGCATGGCCTATGTGTTCGCGGAAGCGGGCGAGGGCCAGGTAGTGTCGCGCTTCCTGTTCGAGGCGGATGGGGTGATGCGCGAGGATCCGGCAACGGGGTCGGCCTGCGCCAACCTCGGCGGCTGGTACTTGGCCACCGCAGTGGTGGCGCTTCCGCTATCGCGCGAAGTGCATCAGGGCGACGGGATCCGCCGCCCGTCGACGTTGCGCCTCGCAATAGACGCCGCCCGCCAGGTTCGCGTGGCGGGGGACGTCGTGCATCTCGGATCCGGCAGCCTCATTCCATGACGATGCCGGTACTCCTGATTCAGAAGCGCAGGCTGGCGCTGACCCCGACCTGGCGGCCGCGAGGCAGCGTCATCACGAAACCCCGCGGCTGGATCCGACCGAACGCGGCAGTCGCGAACTGGGCTGCAGTGATGTTTTCGGTGTCGATGTAGCGGAGGATGTCGAGCGACGTGTCGTCGTCGGTCAGGTTCTTGCCCCACAGCGAGACATCCCAGCGTTCAGACTCGAGCGCAATGCGCAGTCCGAGCCAGGTGTGGGCGCCGGTCTCTGCAAGGTTGTCGACCTGAGCGAACTTCGATCCCTCGTAGGAAGCGTCGCCGCTGACCCGCAGCCTCCGCGAGTCGGAGAGCGGGCGGGTCCAGGTCGCGATCAACGATCCCTGGACTTCCGGAACTCGCGGCGAACTATTCCCGGCAACGCTGCCGTAGGACGAAAGATCGGCGTTCTGCGCATCGTCGCAGAACGGTCTTCCCGCCACCGGTGCGCCGACGCCGCGGGGATTGCAGGGCAGTGTGACCGTCGTCGTGCTCTGGGTCGCGGCGAAGGCGCCGACCGGGCTGTAAAGGTTCGCCTGATTGTTGTCGTTGAATTTCTTGACGACAGATTCGAGCCACGAGAATGTGCCGCGCAGGTCCCAGCTCTCGGTCAGACGCCACTGTGCATCGAGCTCGATCCCCTTGATCTCGGTGCGACCGATGTTGTCGACGTAGGAGTTCAGCACCGTATTGCCGTTCAGCGTGCCGAAGATCAAGGACGTCAGCTGCTGGCCTGTGACCTCGGTATAGAACAGCGCCGTGTTCAGCCGCAGACGGTTGTCGAGCAACGTCCACTTCGCCCCGAGCTCGAACGCCTTGGATTCTTCTTCGTTGTAGACCGGACGCACGGGGATGCCCGTCGATATCCCGGTCAGCACCGCCGACGCGGTATTGAAGCCGCCCGGCTTGTTGCCCTTGGCCCAGTTCAGGTAGTACGTCTGGTCTTCCGTCGCCTTGTAGCGGAGCGTGACGCGCGGCGTCGTGCTCTTGAAGTCGCCGTTGAACGTGCAGGCATCGAACGTGCCGCCCGTGGCCGTTGGCGCCATCGGATCGCAAACCGGCGCCAGCACGACGATGTTTTTCTGCTCCTGCACCTCCTGCGCACGGCGAACTTCGAAAGTCGTAGTGAACTTGTCGGTGAGATCGAATTCGATTTCGGCGAACACGGCCTTGTTCTCGATTTCAACCTCACGAAGGTTGCCTTGCCCGTTCGGGCAGGCGCGCGCCGCGCCGAGGGAATAGCAGCCGGGCCCTGTGCCCAACGCCGAGCCGGCCGGCAGGAACTTGTCATCGCGGGTCAGGTCGTCGTTCGCGGTGAAGTAGTACGCGCCAGCGAGCCAGCGAAAACGTTCGTCTCCGGGAGAACGGACCTTGAGTTCCTGCGAGAAATCGTCGCGAGACTCTTCGCCGCGCCGCCAGAACGCGCCTGCCTGGCTCGCCGCGATGACCTGCGTGAACGGATCGTAAGCGTTGTAGGAAACGTCGACCTGTGTCTCCTGGTTCTCGTCGTGATAACCGGAGATCGAGGTCAGCTCGTAGCCGCCGCCGAACGTCCACTTGACCGTCAATGCCCCCCGCTTGTTGGTCCGCTCCAGCCCAGGGTCCTGCATCACATCGGTGCGCTGCCGGACGACGAGGTCATCGGCGCCGAGCACCGTGCCGCAGAAATAGCCGGGCGATCGGGGGAACTGGCTGCCGGCGAAATTGTTGGCCGCCGTGCCGGTGAGCACCCGCTGCTGACAGTTGTTGAACTGACGACCCTGCAGCGCGAGTGGCAGCGCGCCGTTGTCGTCGTCCTTCGACACCGTGCCGGACAGCGTGAACTCCAGGTCCTCAGTCGGCGTCCAGAGCAGCTTGAGCGTTCCAGAGTCGGTACTCTGGCGATCGGCCTTCTTGCCGTCGATCACGTTGGTGTATTCGCCGCCGTACTCCCAGCTACGCACGCTCGCGTAGTAGAACAGCTTGTCCTCGACCATCGGTCCGCTGAGCGAGGCGCCGTATTCCCGCTCGTCGTTCTGCGCAAACGTCGCGTTGACCTTGCCTTCGAAGTCGTTGGTGGGTCGCCGGGTGATGTAGTTGATCGCGCCGGCGAACGTCGCGCGGCCATACAGCGCCGCCTGCGGCCCCTTGATGACCTCGATCCGTTCGAGGTTGGAGGTTTCGGTGGAGACCGCCGGGCCACTGACATAGACCCCGTCGACGAAGAACGAGGCGTTCGCAGCACCGAGGATGTTGCTCTGTCCGCGAACGACCGGACGCTCCTGGTTCAGGCGACCGAAAGACGAAACGTAGGAGAATGCGGGCGTGAAGCGGGCAATGTCGTCTGGCCGCTGGATGCGCAGTGCCTCGATGCCGGCGGCGGTGATCGCGGAAACGGCGAGCGGCACGTCCTGCAGCGACTCCTCGCGCTTGCGGGCGGTGACCACGATCTCCTC
>JAYTNX010000238.1:0-29913 GCA_043748075.1 Pseudomonadota bacterium | reverse complement strand
TCGTTGACGATCCGCGTGACGACCTTGCCAAGTCGCACCGGCGTAGCCAGGCGCTTCGCCATCGCCTGCGGCAGCCGCTCGGCGCCGCCCTCGAAGTTGAACCAGTCGTTGTTGCCGGCGCCGTAAAGCGGCGTGTTGCGGTCCCGGCCCGAGAACCCGCCGAGCCGCGAGCGGGCGACGTCGCGCAGCATCGCGAGCGCCGAGGTGTTCCACATGTCGGTGTAGTCGGTGCCGATGCTCATCAGGTCGACTGCCGCCTGCGAGACGCCCCGCTGCATCAGCCAGGCGCCCGTGGAAATGTCGAGTCCCTGCCACTTCGGCTCGAGCCAAGCCCCGACGTCGTCGGCGAAGGGGTTCAGGCGGAACATGTAGGCCGTCTCGAGCACGTGCGGCAGCACCTCGCGCTCATCGCCGACGGTGCGGTTCGCCCTGGCGCTGCGCCACTCTTCCTTGCGCAACAACTCGCCGCCGATGTGGAAGCTGGTCTCACCGGGCTGGCGCGGATCGCTGCCGAGCTTCACCTCGGCGCGGCGCGCGGCGTCGATCACGCGGCCGTAGTTGCCGCCGATCTGCGAGCCACCGAGGTCGAACGGGATACCGTCGAGCGAGACCGTGCGCAGGCGGCCGCCGACGCGCCCACTCGCCTCGAGAACGGTCACCTTGGCGCCCTGCTCTTCCAGTTGCAGTGCGGCGCGCAGGCCGGCGAGGCCCGCGCCGAGCACCAGCACCTCGGTCTTCTCCGCGCCGCGCGCGCGGCGCGGCCAGGCGCCGAGCGCAGTGGTGGCGGCGCAGGCCGATGCGACGTGGAGTAACTGACGACGGGATCGATTCATGGCGCCCTCCGGCAAACTGCAGGAGCCGGGCTGAGCCGGCTGCCCTGATGATGCCAACCTGCGCCGTGCGCCGCGAGGCTGGGTCAGCTATTTCGTGGCGGCCTTGAGAGCGCGCACGATCTGCTCGCGTTCCGCGGGATCGGTGATCGGCTTGTAGCGCATGCGGTGCTGCCCGCCGAGGAACCTTTCAGGGTCGGCGATCAACTCGGCGACCTTTGCCTCGTCCCAGACCAGGCCGCCCTTGCCCGCCCGTACGAACACCGCAGAGTAGTAGAACCCGGGCGCGCTCGCAGCGCGCCGGCCGAACACGCGGTGCAGGTTCGGGCCGACGGCATGCGCGCCACCCGACTCGAAGCTGTGGCAGAAGCGGCACCACATGAAGTCCTTTTGTGTGGTCTCGCTGAGCTGCGGCGGCGCACCAACGCTAGCGTACGGGTCGACCGCGGGCGGCGGGCCGCTCTCGACCAGCTGCCCTGCCGTCGTGAACGGCACGACGCCGAACACCTGGTAGGGCGTCCAGGCGGCCATCGCCAGAAGACCCGCGAACAGCGCAGCGTGCAGCAGCTTCGCGCCCGTGGAATAGCGGGCCATGTCGCTCATGGCTCAGCGCCCCCAGCCGACGGCCGGCAGCAGCCGCCACGGCGGCGCGCGATAGCGCACCGCCTGCCACAGCGCCACCAGCACCGTGAACCCGGTGAGGTAGAGGATCCAGAACCCGATCACGCTGTGCAGGTAGCCGAGTGTCACCGACAGCCGGTAACTCGGCGCCACCAGGTCTGGTAGCGTGATGATCCCGAACCACGACACCGCGTGGCCTTCGGACCAGGCGAATATCGGCCCCGTCACGCAGAACCCGAGCAGCGTGAGGTAGTACGCCAGGTTGCAGTGCCGCGCCAACGCATCCGCCGCCGCCGGCACGCGCGCAGGACGGAGCGGCTTCGGCAGTGTCGCCCACAGCCACAGCCGCGGAACCAGCAACAGCAGCACGGTCAGGCCCACCGCGATGTGCGTGTGCTGCAGCGCTTCTCGCGCCGGCGTGCCGCGCGGGGTCACGCCGACCTTGGTCGACATGTACATCTGGAACAGCACGAACGCGAAGATCGCGACCGACAGCAGCTTCTCCAGCGCGACCCGCCCCGCCGGCGCCTGCGGGATTTCGGCGGCGGCGCTCATGGCGAAACCGTCGCCCGCAGCCCGCGCAGTATCGCGTTCGGGATCACGGCATCGTCCCAGTCGAACACCGCTTCACCGGTGCGCACGATGATCAGTTCCTGCGAGGGGACCATGTAGACACGCTGGCCTCCGAACCCGTCGATGTAGCGGATATCGCCCGCCACAAAAGGCTCGGAGTGGAACGCCTTGACGGTCTTGTCGTTGTACTTGCGCTCCTTGCCCGGAGGCGAGCCCAGCCAGACCTGGTATCCGTAGTTCGGATTGGTTGTTGCCGGTGTGGTCATTTCCCGAATCCACGACTCGGGCACCACCTGCTCGCCGCCGCTGCGACCGCCGTCCATCATCAGCCGCCCGACCTGCAGCCAGCCCCGCGCGGTGGTGTAGATGCAGCAGAAGGTGCGGGGCATGCCGCCTTCGTGGTCGAGCCACACCGAGGCGGCAGGCGCGCCGATGCGGCTCCAGAGCCGCTCCGACAGATACTGCGCGTAGCGCTTGCCGGCCGCGTTCTGCAGCACGATACCCAGCAGCTGCGCGTTCGCATTGCTGTACTGAAAGTCTGTGCCGGGCGGCTTCTCGGCCTGGAGTCCGAGCACGGACGGGGGCAGGTCGCTGCCGAAGGTGATGCGCAGTCCGCGCCAGGTGCCGAACACCGGCAGCTCGAGTCCGCTGGACATCTGCAGCAGGTCCTTGACGCGGATCTTGCGGCGATCGTCGTTGCGCCACTCCGGCAGGTAAGTCGCCGCGGGCTCGTCGACCGACTTGATGAGAGCGTCGGAAATCGCCGCGCCGACCAGCAGGCCCATCACCGTCTTGTGCGCGGAGAACGGGTCAGTGCGGAAGTTGCGGTCGAAACCGGGCCAGTACTTCTCGTAACGCAGCGCGCCGCGGTGGTAGACGAGCAGCGCGACCGAGTGGGTCTGCGCAGCATAGGCCTCGGCGGCCGCCAGCGCCTGCGGATCGATGGTGTCGGGCGGACCCTGCGCAATGTCGTCCCGCTCGGTCCCGGGAACCGCCTCCTGCGGCTGCGCGCGCGTGATCTGCGTGACGTCGCCCATCTTCGGGCCGAAGAACATGTTCTTCAGCACGGCCGGGTCGGCGACCAGCGAAGCCACCGCAGCAACCGCGGCCAGGCCGAGGACGGCCGCGACCAGCCACAGCAACCCCTTTCCGATGAATCGAAGCAGACGCACTGATCAGTCCTCTTGTCGTTCGCCGCAGTCGATCCCGGGACCCAGTTCCGCCGCTCAGGCCGGACGTCGGGCGTCGAGCATGCGGCGAATTTCCGCGTGGCGCGCGGAATCGATGGGGAATCTCCACATCATGGCCATCGGCACCGCCAGCAGGACCACCGGCAGCACCGAGGCGCAGATGCGTATGCCCATCATCGACTGGGAGTCCAGGGTCTGCCCAGACTGCTGGTAACCGAAGTACGCCAGGCAGGCCGCGCCGATCAGCGGTCCAAATGCCATGCCGGCCTTGAACACGAACGACAGGAAGGCCATGTGCCCACCCATCTGCTGCACGCCGGACTGCAGTTCGTCGTGGTCGACCGTGTCGGCCGCCATCGCCGGCGGCGTGATCATCGTGCCGCCGTTGCCGAGCCCCATCACCGCATTGGCCAGCGCCACCAGCCAAAGCTCACCGGGCTGGGCCACGAGCAGCAACAGGTACGACAGCATCGTGACGCCGTTCGCGAGACAGTAGGCGCGGTGTTTGCCGAAGCGGCGCGTCACCGGCACCCACAGCGGCGAGAACAGCACGGCGGACACCGTGTTCGCGAGCCCGATCCACAGCAGGTGCTGCGGCATGCCGAGCGCGAAGGTGATCAGAATCGGCTGCACGAAGAAATAGGTGCCCATCGCCAGCCGGTCGATGAAATACGCCGTGACCAGCCGCGCGAATGGCTTGTTGCGCTTCAGGATCGCAAACAGCTGCGTCCAGGACGGCAACGCCTCCCCCTCGGCTGCCTTGACCGCCGGCACTTTCAGGAAGCACCACAGAACTCCGAGCGGCAGGAACACCACGAAGAACCAGCCGATGGTCTTGACGATCTCCTCGAACGTCGGCGCCGCCTTGCCGAGATAGATCTGCAGGTAGAGCAGCGGCACGAGCGACGCAGCAAGATAACCGACGAACGAGCCGGTCTCGCGGAAGCCCGCAATGCGCGTGCGTTCGTGATAATCCCCGCTCATCTCGCCGCCCCAGGTCTGGTACGGGATGAACACCATTGTCCAGCCTGCGTAGAACACGACCAGCCAAAGCAGCAGGTAGAGCGCGGAAGTGGCGGGCCCCGGTGTGAGCAGGAAGTACGTCGCGAGCATCGCGATCGGCGTCCCGACCGCCATCCACGTGCGTCGCCGCCCGAACGCAAACGTGGTGCGATCCGACAGCGCGCCGATCAGCGGATCGGTGATCGCCTCGAAGGTGCGGCCGATCGCGAACATCAGCCCGACCGTCGTCAGCGACAGCCCTGCCACCTGCGAGTAGGTCGGGGGCAGGTACATCAGCAGCGGCACCATCATCGCCTGCAGCGCCACAGTCGGCGCCGCGTAGGCCAGCAACTGCTCGGCCGACAGCCTTCCGGAGTTCGACAAATGTACTCTCCCCTTGCGCACCAGGCTCTCTCGCGCCTGCCCTGCGGCCTCGGCGCGCTAGATCACGGCGCAGACCGTCTTGTTTTCGAGATAGTTGTCCATCGCCTGGTGTCCGCTGTCGCGGCCCCACCCCGACTGCTTGACGCCGCCGATCGGCAGGGTCGCATCGTACATGGAATGGCAGTTGATCCAGACCGTCCCGGCACGGATCTGCGCGGCCAGTCGATGCGCCCTGGAAAGATCCGTGGTCCAGACACTCGCCGCGAGCCCGAACACCGAGTCGTTGGCAATCGCCGGCACTTCGTCGATGCTGCGGATCGGCGCAGCGACCACGACGGGTCCGAAGATCTCCTCCTGCACCAGCGGCGACGTCGACTTCGCATCGACGATGACCGTCGGCTCGATGAACGTGCCGGCGACCCCGAGCTGGCGACCGCCGGTGAGCGCACGCGCGCCATCGGCGATTCCCGCAGCGATGTAGCCGGCCACGCGGTCGGCCTGCTTGCGGCTCACCACCGGGCCCATCTGCGTCGACGGGTCGAGCCCGTTGCCGAGCTTGATCCCCTTGGCGTAGGCAGTGACGCCTTCGATCACCCGATCGAAGATCTTCTCGTGCACATAGAGCCGCGAGCCCGCGACGCACACCTGGCCGCTGTTGAAGAAGATCGAGTTGGCCGCGCCCGGGATCGCCAGATCCAGATCGGCGTCATCCAGCACGATGCATGGCGACTTGCCGCCGAGCTCCAGCGTCAGCTTCTTGAGGTTGCCGCGCGCCGCCTGGACGATCAGCTTGCCGACCTCGGTCGAGCCGGTGAACGCGATCTTGTCGACGCCCGGATGGGCGGCCAGCGCCGCACCGGCAGCTTCGCCGAGACCGGTGACGATGTTGAAGACGCCGGCCGGAAAGCCCGCCTCGACCATCAGTTCACCGAGTCGCAGCGCCGTCAGCGAGGTGTCCTCCGCGGGCTTCAGCACCATCGTGCAGCCCGCCGCCAGCGCCGGCGCGATCTTCATCGCTGTCAGCACGATCGGCGAGTTCCAAGGCACGATCGCGCCTACCACGCCGATCGGCTCCTTCACCGTATAGGCAAAGATCTTCTTGCCGGCCGGCTGATAGTTGATCGAGGTCGGGATCGTGGTCCCCTCGATGCGCATCGCCTGCCCGGCGAAGTAACGGAACTGCTCAATCGCGCCCGGGATCTCCGCATAGCGGCCGACCCACACCGGCTTACCCTGGTCCAGGGTCTCGAGCTCGGCGAGTTCCTCGAGGTTCTGCTCGATCAGGTCGGCCATTTTCCACAGCAGCCGCGCGCGCTGCGCCGGGATCATGTCGCGCCAGGCCGCGGACTCGAACGCCACGCGCGCCGCGGACACCGCGCGATCGATATCGACCGCCTCGCCGGCGGCCACCGACGCCAAGACGGCTCCCGTCGCCGGGTTCACCGTGTCGAAAGTCCGGCCCGAGGCCGCGTCGACCCACTGGTTGTCGATCAGCATCCTGCGCTGCGTCTGCGCGAGGAAACGCTTCGTGCCTTCGGACTTGGGTTCGATCTGCGCAACGTCCAGTGTCATGGCCTGTGCTCCTGAAATCGGCTGGGAATCGGCGACGCGGCACGGGGCGACGGCCCCGGGCAACGCGGCGCCCTACTTCTTGCGCTGGGCCGCGACCTTACGGCCACCGGCCTTGCGGCCACCCGCCTTGCGGCCCGGCGCAACCGGCGGTGCGGCGGCCCCACCGGGCGGGATGTGCGAGGCATGGTTGGCGAGGTACCAGCTCGCCACTTCCTCGCGCGTTGCGAACCACACGCCCTTCAACGACTTCGCATAGCGGATGAACTCGCGCAGCGCGCGGATGCGATACGCACGCCCGCTGACGTGCGGGTGCAGCCCGACGTTCATCATCTTGCCGGTCGCCGCCGATTCCTGGTAGAGCACCGACAGCTCCTCGATCAGCACATCACGGAACTCGTCGGTGGTGTGGTTGCGCCGGGTCAGGATCGTGAAATCGTTGATCTCGTTCGTGTAGGGCGTCGAAACGATCGGCCCGTGCGGTGTCTGCACCAGGTAGGGCTGGTCGTCGTTCATCAGGTCACAATAGAACAGCAGTCCGTGTTCCGCGAGGATGTCCGCGGTGTTCAGCGTGCCGCGCAGCGACGAGGACAGCCAGCCTCGCGCCTTGCGTCCGACGTGCTGCTCATAGACTTTCAGAGTCCGCTCGATGACGTCGCGTTCCTTCGCCGGGTGGGCGGCGAAGTCCGTCAGCAACTCGCCCTGCTCGTAGTTGTGCGCCAGGATCTCGCAGCCGCGGGACAGCGCCGCGTCGAGCATCGGCCGGCGACGCAGCGCCGTGACCGCGTTGATGGTGCACGACGGCTTCACCTTCATCTCGTCGAACAGGTCGAACATGCGGAAGACGCCGACGCGCTGCCCGTATTCGCGCCAGGTGAAGTTCGGGAAGTCCGGCGTATTGCCTGGCAACACGTCCGGGAGGATCGCCGGGCCGCCGGCGTAGTAGGGGCGGTCAGTGTCCTTGATCAGATCCCAGGTCTCGAGATTGATGGTGAGGATCAGCGCGACGCGCTTGCCGCCCGGCCACTTCAAGGGACGGCGATGGGTGATGGGAACGTAGTCGTAGTGCATGGTGAAACAGTACTGCGATGAGGTGAGGGGAAGCTCGCGCGGCGGAGGGAGGACGGGTGCCGGGACTGCGGCGAAGCCCTCCGACCGTGCCGGCGGCCAATATGCCGCCCGGCTGCGAGCGGCACCAGTGCGCCGCCGCCGGTCACCATTCCACCGTCCGGACAACGACCGCTGGTTGGACAAGTGATTCCCGCGTTCCTACACTGTCGACTCTTCAGGCTTACCCAGCCCTTCGCCGTGTCCGGAGTCTCTCGCGCCCCATGGAATCCACCCGACCGATCCGAGCCCTGATCCGCGGCCTCGATGCCCTCACGGTGCTGAACCTTCGAAACGGCGCGACGGTCTCGGAGGTCGCGCAGGAAATCAAGCTGCCGCGCACCACCACCTACCGCATCCTGGAGACGCTGAGCCACGCGGGCTTCGTCTACCGCGACGCCACCGACGATCGCTACCGGCTGACGATCATGGTGCGCGGCCTCTCCGATGGCTACGACGACGAGGCCTGGGTCACGCAGATCGCCCGGCCCTACATCTACGAGCTCGGCAAGGACATTGTCTGGCCGGTCGCCATCGCGTCATTGTCCGGCACGTCGATGATGGTGCGCGAATCGACCGACCATCGCAGCCCGCTCGCCGTCGAGCGGTTCTCCGCGGGATTCCGCATCCCGCTGCTGACGTCCTCGTCGGGCCGCGTCTATCTCGCGTTCTCGTCGCCGACCCAGCGCGAGTCCCTGCTCGAGATCCTCGCCCGCTCGACCCGCGAGGAAGACAAGCTCGCGCGCAATCGCGTCGAGGTCATGAAGCTGCTGAATGACGCCCGCATGCAGGGCTACGCCACCGCCGTGCGCCCGCGCCGCGTTTCAGACGAGATCAGCATGGCGGTGCCCATCATGATCGACGACCGCGTGCTCGCGGCCGTGACCATCCGCTTCTCCGGCACCGCGGTGCCACTGAAGTTGGCGGTCGACCGGTTCCTGCCGAAGCTGCGCGATACGGCGCAGAAGATCCGCCAGACCTTCGCCGACCAGCAACGCGACCCGCCGCACCAGGGATTGCGCAGCGGCTCGGCGCCCGCTCGCTGAGACGCGGCACGAGGTCTGGCTCGCGCGCCTCGCCGTGGCGGCGCGCGCGGGGCTGACGGCGCCGCCCGCGGCCGCTATGATGCTCCGCCCAAACGCGGCTCGCCGCAGCGGGCAATGCCATTGATTTCAAATATTTATCAGCTACTTGTCGAGTAAACCTCGCGTAGCTTCGGCAGGAGCGTCCGTGGCAATGAAGCGAATCCTCGTAGCGATCAAGCGGGTCGTCGACTACAACGTCCGCATCCGCGTCAAACCCGACGGCACGGGCGTCATCACCGATGGCGTGAAAATGAGCATCAATCCCTTCGACGAAATCGCACTCGAAGAGGCGCTGCGCATCAAGGAGAAGGGGCTCGCCGAGGAAGTGGTCGTGGTGACCATCGGCCCGGCTGATTGCCAGCAGCAACTGCGCACTGCGCTTGCAATGGGTGCCGACCGCGCCGTGCACCTGCAGACCGACGCCGCGATCGAGCCCCCCACCGCCGCGAAGCTGCTGCACAAGCTGATCGAGAGGGAAACCCCGATCCTCGCGATTCTCGGCAAGCAGGCGATCGACGACGACTGCAGCCAGACCGGCCAGATGCTCGCCGCATTGTGGGGCCGCCCGCAGGCTACCTTTGCGTCGAAGGTCGAGATCGCCGGCGACAAGGCCACGGTCACGCGCGAGGTCGACGCCGGCCTCGAAACGCTGGAGGTCGACCTCCCCGCGGTCATCACCACCGACCTGCGCCTGAACGAGCCGCGCTACGTGAAGCTGCCGGACATCATGAAGGCGAAGAAGAAGCCGCTGGAAACCGTCGATGCGACCACGCTGGGCGTGACGCTGCAACCGACGCTGAGAATGGTGAAGTACGAATCGCCGCCGGTGCGATCCCGCGGCGTGATGGTCAAGGATGCCCAGGAACTGGTTGACGCCCTGAAGAAGAAGGGCCTGCTTTAAGGAATTCCCCATGAGCAAGATCCTCATCGTTGCCGAACACGACGGCGCAAAGCTGAACCCGGCCACCGCCAAGTGCGTCACCTGCGCGAAAGCCATCGCCGGCGCGGAGATCGTGGTCGCCGTATTTGCGGTCGACGGCGCCGCCGTCGTCGCCCAGGCCGCGCAGATCGCCGGCGTCTCACGGGTGCTGCGCATCGACCACGCGTCCAGCCAGCACGCCGTTGCTGCGACACTCGCGCCGCAGGTGGTGCAGGTCGCCGCCGGCTTCAGCCACGTGTTCGGTCCCTCGACCACCTTCGGCAAGGACCTGATGCCGCGCGTCGCCGCCCTGCTCGATGCGCCGCAGCTCTCCGACGTGATGGCGGCCGAGAGCGCCACGCGCTTCCGTCGCCCGATCTACGCGGGCAATGCAATTGTCACAGTCGACGTACCCGCGGGCACGCGCATCGTCGCGACCGTGCGCACCGCGTCGTTCGAGGCCGCCGCCGCAGGAGCGACTGCCGCGCCGGTGGAGGCCGTCGCGGTCTCGGTCGAGCTGCCCGCCCACACCCGATTCATCACGGTCTCCGCCGCGCGCACCGATCGCCCCGACCTGCAGACCGCCTCTCGCGTGGTCTCCGGTGGCCGCGCGCTCGGCAGCGCCGAGAACTTCAAGATCCTCTACAGCCTCGCCGATCGCCTCGGCGCGGCCGTCGGCGCTTCGCGCGCCGCCGTGGATGCCGGTTACGCCCCCAACGACATGCAGGTCGGCCAGACCGGCAAGATCATCTCGCCCGAGCTGTATCTGGCCGTCGGCATCTCGGGCGCCATCCAGCACCTGACCGGCATCAAGGACGCGCGCACCATCGTGGCGGTCAACAAGGACGCCGAAGCGCCGATCTTCGAGATCGCGGACATCGGCCTGGTCGGCGACCTGTTCGCGATCGTGCCCGAGCTCGAGCGCCTGGTCGGCGTCGGCAAGTAGTCTTCCGCCTCGCGTGGCGCCCGTGACCTCGTCCGGGGAGACGCGGCCACGCTGGGGCTTCATCGCGCTGCTCGGCGCGGCGAGCGGGCTCTCGGCCTTCGGCATGGCGAGCGTCGTGCCGATGCTGCCGTCGCTCGAACGCGCTTTGTCGACCGACTTCGCGACGCTGCAGTTCGTCGTGTCCGCCTACCTGCTCGGCCTCGGTCTGTTCCAGCCGGTGCAGGGCGTGTTGTGCGACCGCTATGGACGACGCCCGGTGTTGCTCGGCGGATTCTCGGTGTTCCTGGTGGCGAGCCTGCTGGCGAGCGTCGCGCCCTCCTTGCCGCTGCTGGTGCTCGCGCGTTTCCTGCAGGCCATGGGCGTCAGCGTCGCCACCGTCGTTTCGCGGGCGATCGTCCGCGACTCCTACGCGCCCGAGCCCGCCGCGATCGCCTTCGCCTTCATCACCGCCGTGATGGGCATCTCGCCGGTGATCGCGCCGCTCGCCGGTGGCCTGGTCGCCGGCTACTGGGGCTGGCGCGCCGTGTTCTGGATGCACGCCGCGATGGCCGCCTGCCTGCTGGTGCTGATGTTCTTCCAGCTGCGCGAGACGCGGCCCTCGACCCTGCAGCCGCTGTCGCTCGCCGAACTGGTGCGCGCCTTCGGCACGCTGGTGCGCGAGCAACGCTTCCTCGGCTATACCCTGACCTACAGCTTCATCAGCGGTGGCTCGTTCATCTTCGTGACGATTGGTGCCGCGCTGTTCGAGAAGCTGTTCGGTATCAGCTCAACCGCGTTCGGCGCCATCTGGGCCGCGCTCGCCGGTGCCTACGTGCTCGGCGCGGCGTCCGCCGGTGCGCTGGCGCGCCGCTACGGCACGCGGCGCATCGCGCTGCTCGGCATCCACGTCAACCTGTTCGCCGCGGCCGCCTTCTGTGCGGCGGCGGCCTGGCCACGGCCGCTGCTGCCCGCATTCGTGTTCGCGCTCGCCCTGCAGACGCTGGCCAATGGCCTGGTCTCGCCACTGGCGCTCGTCGGCGCGGTCGGCGATCACCCTGCGTTCGCCGGCGTCGCTGCGGGCCTCTCGAGCTCCATCGCGATGCTGGTGTCGATGGCCTGCGCGATCCTCACCGGCGCGATGTACGACGGCACACCCGGTACTACCGCCATCCCCCTCACCCTCGCCTGCCTTGCCGCCTGGTTCGCCCTGCGATCCGCCCTCGCCGCCCCCTCTCCGGGCGCGGACGGGCGCGTGCTAAAATAACGGCCGCTACATGATCGACGCCGCCGACAGGTTCGAGATCCTCAAGCTGCTCTCCGAACTCGAGCAGGCCTGGCGGGGACTCGACTTCGCCCGCATCCGCGCACTCTGGGATGCCTCCAGCGATCCGATCTACTTCGCCGAGGAAGCACCCCATCCGCTGCTCGACTGGAAGCAGTTGCAGGACTACTGGGACCTCACCGGCAGGATGATCGAGAAGATGGGCATGCAGATCCTCGATGAGCCAAAGCTGGTCGCGCTCGCCCCTGATCTCGTGACCGCGGTCTACAGCATGCATTGGGACGCGGTGGTCCGCGGCGATGCGCGCCCTATGGGCGGCGACAATCGCGTCTGCGCCACCTTGCGCCGCACCAGCGCAGGCTGGCGCTTCGCGCAGTACGTCGAATCACCGCTCGCGCCGATCGCCTACATGCGCCTGCTGTACGAGCGCGCCACCACACCGGGCTTCGTGCCCGGACGTTGACCCGTTCGATCGTTGCACCCACCTTGAGCTCCGACCCCGGCCAGCTTCCCGTCCGCAAGGGCTTCGTCGATGTCCCGCACGGGCAGGTGCACTACCGCACCGCCGGCTTCGGCCCGCCCGTCGTGCTGCTGCACGATTCCCCGCGCTCCTCGTCGATGCACGTGCCGATGCTGCAGGCGCTTGGCCGCGAATTCACCGCGATCGCAATCGACACGCCGGGCTACGGCCACTCGACCCCGCTGCCCGCCGAGCCGCGCCCCGAAATCCCCGACTTCGCGCGCGCCCTCGCCGAGACACTGCAGGCGTTCGGCATCGAGCGTTGCCCCGTCTATGGCTTTCACACGAGCTCGAAGATCAATCTGCAGTTCGCGATCGACCATCCGGGACGGGTCTCGCTGGCCATCATCGACGGCCTGAACCTGCCGCCCGGCGGTCCATCGGACGAGTTCATCACGCGCTACATGAAGCCCTACGTGATCCAGGACGACGGCAGCCACCTCGCCGCCACCTGGGCTCGCGGCCGCGATCTGTTCCGCTTTTTCCCCTGGTTCGACACGCGCGCGGCCACCCGCCTGCCGCTGGATTTCCCCGACGAGCGCGCGCTGCACCGTTACGTGCTCGACATGCTGCTGTCCGGCACACACTACTCCGCTGCCTACGGCGCCGCGATGCGCTACCTCGCGCTGCCGCAGGTGGGGCGCGTGCGCGCCCGCACCGTGTTCATGTGCCGCGAGAACGATCCACTGTACGTGTTCCTCGATTCACTGCCCGACCCGTTGCCGGCCGGTTGCAGCGTCGAACGACTCTCGGGTGATCCCGAGGCCTGGGCCGCGCGGGTCACCGCGTTGCTGCGTGAAGGGGCGGCCTCCGGCGGTGGTGGTGGTGGCACCGCGCCGTCGGGCATTCGGCTGCCCGACCCGCTGGCGCGTCCGCGCGCCGCCGAAACCCGCGGCTATCTGAACCTGCCGCATGGACAGCTGCATCTGCGCCGCTGCGGCGTTGGCCGCCAGCGCCCCGTGCTGCTGCTGCACGAATGCCCCGGCTCGTCGGTGGGCGTGCGAGATTTTGCGGAGGCGCTCGCGCACGACCGCAGCGTCTACTCGCCGGACCTGCCCGGCGTTGGCGAGTCCGACGCGCTTTCTGCGCCCGACGTCGCGGCCTTCGCCACCGTGCTGGTGCAGATGCTCGACGCGCTCGGCCTCGCCCAGGTGGACGTGGTGGCGCAGTTCAGCGCCGCGCCGTTCGCGCTGGAGCTGGCCCGAGTCGCCGCGAACCGCGTCCATGCGCTGGCCTTTGACGGCATCTGGCTACTCGGCGCCGCCGAGCGCCGCACCCTGTGGCGACAGTATTGCCCGCCGCTGCCGCCGCGCGCTGATGGCACGCACCTGATCGCGCTCTGGCACCGCCTGCGCGATCAGGAACTGAGCTGGCCCTGGTTCGAACGCAGCCGACAGGGCATTCGCCGCCGCGAGGCGCCGATCGCCGGCGAGCGCCTGACCGCCATCGCCACCGACCTTGCGCTGCAGCCCGCCAGCTATGGCGACGCCGCGCTGGCGGCACTCGAATACGACGTCAAGCCGGCACTGGATGCCGTCACTCAGCCCGTGCTGCTGCTGCACGACGCCGCCGACGTCCGCTATCAGTGGACCGCCAAAGTGGAAAAGCGCCTCCGCCGCAGCGCCACCGCGCCGCGACCGGCTGCGTCGATCGAGCGCGCGAAGCTCGTACTCGCGCATTTCACCGCACCGCCGGAGCTCCGCCGCTCCTGAGACTCTTCGGCGGCACCGCCGCACCAGACCTGGCCCCGCGGCACGACCTCGCTTCAGACGACCCGCTGCGGTTCAGCAGCGCGTCGGCCGTGGCAGGCACAGGCCGGATCGGCTTCGATAGCCAGCTCCGTGAAGCGCATGGTCAATACATCGACCACCAGCAGCCTGCGCCGCAACGGCTCACCGATGCCGAGCAGCAGCTTGATCGTCTCGGCGGCCTGGATCACGCCGATGATTCCCGGCACCACGCCGAGCACGCCGGCCTCCTCGCAGGACGGTGCGAATTCCGCCGGCGGCGGCTCGGGAAACAGACAGCGATAGCAGGGCGCGCCCTCGAAGACCCCGACCTGCCCCTCGAACCCGAGAATCGCGCCCGAGACGAAGGGCTTGCCGACCGCGAGCGCCACGTCGTTGACCAGATAGCGGGTCGTGAAATTGTCGCTGCCATCGACGATCACGTCGTAGTCCGCGAACAGCGCCGGCGCATTGTTCCGATCGAGTCGCAGGCGGTGCGGCACCACGACCACGTCGGGATCGAGCGCGCGCAGGTGGGCGGATGCGCTGTCGGTCTTGGCCATCCCGATTCGCGCGGTGGCGTGCACGACCTGACGATGGAGATTGCTCAACTGCACGACATCGTCATCGACGATGCCGATTCGCCCGACGCCCGCCGCGGCCAGATAGAGCAGCGCGGGTGATCCCAGCCCGCCGGCGCCGATGCACAGCACACGGGCCTCGAGCAACCGCCGCTGGCCCGCGACCCCCACTTCCGGCAGGCGCAGCTGCCGCGAGAAGCGCTCGCGTTGCGAGGTCGTGAATGCGGGATCGTCGGCGACCTCGATCGCGAAGCCTTCGCGTTGCCAGGCCACGATGCCGCCACACAGGCTGCGCGCGCCGTCGTACCCCAGCGCCCGCAGTTCACGGGCACACGCCGCCGAGCGCACGCCGCTCGCGCAATACAGCACGAGTGAGCCGCGTGGGTCCGACACGAGTTCGCCGATCCGCGCCGCCAGTTCCCGTTGCGGCACACACCGTGCGCCCGCGAGTGTCCCCGTGACGCATTCGGACGCCGTACGGACATCGACCAGCACTGGCGCGCCCGGATTGGCGAGCGCGGCGGCGAGTTCCCGCGCGTCGATCTCGAAGGGCGTGTTCGCGCCGGCGCCCACGCTCAGCCCCCGCTCAAGGCCTGGACGATCTGCACGGCATCGCGCGCATCGAGCGGCGTGCCGGGATCGACCACTTGCGATCCGTTCACGAACACGCGCATGTGTCGACGAATCGCACCTTGTTCGTCGATCATGCGAAATCGGATCCCTGGGAAACGCTGCTCCAGATCCATGAACAACTCGTGCAGGCTGCCCGCCCGCGACTCGAGCTCGCGCACTTTCGTGTATGAGAGCAGCGGGCTGGGGATCAAGACCTTCATCGCGGTTCGATCTGTGCCGTCTCGAGCGCATAGATCTCCGGCAGATGCCGCGCAATGCAGTCCCAGCGCGCGCCCTCATTGCGGCTCGCCCAGATCTCACCCGACGTGGTGCCGAAGTAGAGCCCGACCGGATTGCCGTGATCGTGGCTCATCGCCTGGCGTTTCACCGTCCACCAGGCCTGGGATTTGGGCAGACGGCTCGCCTGCCGGCTCCAGCTCCCGCCGCCGTCGCGCGTCACGTAGACCGCCGGCCGGCCACCGACCGCGACTCGCGGCCACACCGAGGTGCCGTCCATCGGGAACACCCAGGCGGTGTCCGCCTCGCGCGGATGCACCACCATCGGGAAGCCGATGTCGCCCACCTCGGCCGGCATGTTCCGGCCGATGCGCTTCCAGCGTCGCCCCGGCCGATCGAGACGATAAATCCCGCAATGGTTCTGCTGATACAGCCGATCCGGTCGGCTCGGACAGAGCCGCACGCAGTGCGGATCGTGGAACCAGACCTGGGACGCATCGAAGCCCTCCACCACTTCCAGCCCGTCGATCAGCGGCGCCCAGCTGCGCCCGCCGTCGAGCGACTCGTGCACGCCGCCGCTCGACATGCCCAGATACAGATGCCGGGCATCCCGCGGATCGACCAGGATCGAGTGCAGTTTCGGGCCATCGGGTGTCCCGTCCTGCGGCCCGCCCATCCATTCACGGTACTGCGGATCGTCGTTGAGCCCCGCACAGGGCTCCCAGGTTTCTCCCGCGTCCTCGCTGCGAAACAACCCGTGCGGCGACGTACCCGCATACCAGGCACCGGGCTCGTCCGGATGCCCGGGCGTCAGCCAGAAGCTGTGATTGACGGTCCGCGCCGCCGCGACGTCCTCCGCCTTGGGAAACGCGGGTGGACGCTTCGATTCCATCCACGTCACGCCCAGATCCGTGGAGCGGAAGATCGTCGGCCCGAGATGACCGGTGCTCGCAGAGGCGAGCAGCGTGCAACCGTCCCGAGAGTCGAGCACCAGGTGGTGAATGATGTGACCGAGAAAGTGCGGACCGTCAGCGCGCCAGGTCTTGCGCGCGGCATCGGCCCGCAACAGCCAGGCGCCCTTTCGGGTCGCCACCAGCAGGATCACGCCGGCCGATGGCCGGCGACGTCGATTCACCTTGGTCATACCGCCCCCCGTTCGCTGTCCCTTTCAGGCTACCCCGCAGTGGAACCGTTGGCCAGATATCGGCCAGGTCCAGGTCCCACTTCGCTAGAGACACCTAACCGCGGATCGTGAGTTCTATTCGAGCGACGTCTACTCGTCGGGCGCGACGGCGGCCCTCGTCGTCGCGCCGGAGTCCGTGGAAGCGCTGCAGGAGGTCGTGCGCCTCTGTGGCTCCCTGGGGTATGCCGTCGTCCCGAGGGGCGCAGGGCTCTCCTACACCGGCGGCTATCTCCCCACGACGACACGCTCCATCGTCATCGACACCGGCCAGCTCGATCGGGTGCTCGAGATCAACCGTGAGGACATGTACGTCAGCGTTGAAGCCGGCTGCACCTGGAAGACGCTGTTCGATAGCCTTCGAGCCCAGAACCTGCGCACGCCCTATTTCGGTCCGATGTCCGGACACACGTCGACCGTGGGCGGCGCATTGTCACAGGGCAGTGTGTTTCTGGGCTCGACACAATACCGCTCGACAGCTGACAGCACGCTGTCCCTGGCTCTGATCCCGTTTCCGGCGTTCTCACGGTACGCGTCCTTCGCCTACGAACAGGCCCACGAACTTCTGCAGTCGCTGGCCGACGTCTCGCGATCGGGGCGAGCGTTGGGTTCCAACCCACTGTCTCGCGCCTCATTCTCGCGCCAGCGAAGTGGTGGCGGCGATGGAGGTTTACCTCGGCGATCGCGAAAAACTTCTGCGGGCGCACGGCATCGAATGGGGCTACCTCGTTTTCGCCGTCTCGCTGCGCACCACTCTGATCGAGCCGCTTTTCTACTGGCCTGACCAGCGCACCGCCTATCATGAACGCATGATCGAGCCGCATCACCTTGCAAAGTTGCCACGGTTCGCGCCCGATCCCGGGGCGACCGCCGCAGTTTCTGCGCTACGCGAGGATCTCATCCGGTTGTTCTCCGAACTCGGCTGTGCCCACCTGCAGATAGGCAAAGCCTGTCCCTATCTCGAAACGCGCCAACCGCGAGCCGCCGCGCTGTTGCAGAGCCTCAAGGACGCCGTAGACCCGCAGCGTCTCATCAACCCCGGCGCGCTCGGCCTGGCCTGACCAGGACATCACGATGCCGCGACTGCGCCATGCCCGAGGTCCCCGACGCCCGCGATACACGGACTCCCGTGGAGCCGATCGCGCCGTGATCATGGTGCTCGCGCTCGGCGCGGAAGTCGCTGCGCTGCGGGACCGCCTGGACACTCACGAGCAGCTTGCACAACTCGGTATCGTGGCAACACCGGAAGCCATCGAGCGCTATGAACCTTCGCCGGTGGTGGGCCAGGCGCGCGCGACCAGACGCCAAGCGATGGTCGACCGTGTGACACGAGTCCTGCTCGACGATGCGGCAGTGGACGCTGCACAGTCCGGGCGCATTCCGGACGCCTGAGTTCCTGCGCATGACCCAGCACGCACACGCCATGCTTCCCGCGGAAACGCACGACTATCGGGCGCGGCACGAGTATGTGGGCACGCTTCGTGACTTCATCGCGAGCCAGGTCTACCCGCGCCTGAGACCCCACTACGAGGCTTCCCTCGTTCCGTCGTTTGTCGCGTCACGAGGCAGCCCGCCGGCGACATCCGACCAAGTTCGAACGTTGATGGAGCGCTCACCGCTCTATCAGGGCTTCAGCGTGCTGGCGCGCGGAACGCAGGAGCTGCTCTGGGACATGGTGGGAGAGGTCGTTGAGCGGCAGCTGCCGGAGTTGGTCCGCACTGTCGCAAAGCTCAGCACCTCAGTGGTCCCGCCACGGCTGGCAGCCCAGCTCGACCTGCCCGACTACACGAGGGCCGTCGACATTCACGTGATGCCTGGCGGTTACCACACGGAAGATGAGCTCGGATCCGCCACCGCGTCAGCCGTCTCGAAACAGTTTCCCGGCTGGAAGCCCGGACGGATCCTGGACCTCGGGTGTGGTGTCGACCTCGGCGCGCCGATGGTCCGGTACGGCGCCGCACGCGCCGCGGCACTCGGGTACACCGTCCAGCTCTCGCAGCAGGACGCGACCCGGACCGATTTTCCGAATGGCAGCTTCAATCTGATCGCCTCGACCCTGCTTCTGCACGAACTGCCGCGCAAGGCGATCCTCGCGGTGCTGAAGGAGTGCCATCGCCTGCTGCGTCCCGGCGGCGTGATGCTGCACCACGACCTGCTGCGATGGCCGGAAGATCCGTTCGACTCGTTCATGATGTCGTGGACGACGCGGCACAACAACGAGCCCTATGAACGCGCCAGCGGAACGCTCGATTTTCCGCGCGAATGCGCGGCGGTCGGATTCCCCGTCGACGACGTCTTCGTACTGGCGCAGCCGGGCCTCTACCTGGAAGAGGTCTACCAGGTCAGCGGCATCCGGGGCGCACGCAAACCTTGAATTTTAAGTTCTGCGCCAGACAAGGCGACCGACCGGAAACCCTCCGATGACATCGATACCCCTCTCGACAGCAATGACCCTGCGCCGGCGGCTCTTCAACGTCGAGGGGCGTCAGGTACACGCCTGGTGCGGGGGCCACGGGCCGCTCGTGGTTCTGATCCATGGTTCCCCCGGCAACGCTGCGCTGGTACTGCCGCTGGCTCGTACCTTGGCCAGGCGCTACTCGGTCATTGCGCCGGATACCCCGGGTTTCGGCATGTCGGCGGCCCTGCCCGGAGAGTGCCTCTCGGTGGCCGACATCGCGGCCAGCTATTCGGCGCTTCTCGCCGCACTGGGTGTGCGAAAGGCGCTGGTGTTTGGCACTCACACCGGTGCCGCCATCGGTCTAGAACTCGCGCAGCGCGATCCAGGGCGCGTCGGAGGCTTCGTTCTCGAGGGTGTACCCATCTTCACGCCGGCGGAACAGGAGCCCTTGCTTTCGCCCGCTTACATGCCGCCCATCGAGATCGATGAACTGGGCGGGCACTATTCACGCCTATGGACACGCTTCCACGACCAGTTCATCTGGTTCCCGTGGTTCCGACGCGAGCCGTCGAACCTGCTGGACGCCGAAAGCGGCTCGGCCGAGGCCATCCATCTCTGGGTCGAGATGTACTTTCAGTGCGCCGAAACCTACCGCCCCGCGTACCGCGCGGCGATTAGCTACGGTGGTCGAGCCGTCGCGGCGGCCCGTGCCGTCACCGTGCCTGGGGTGTATGCCACCCACGCCAGCGACATGCTGTACCCGCACCTCGACAGGCTGCCGACCCTCAATCGCGGTCAGAGGATAGAGCGGATGGACTGCGCGATGCGCGACTGCCTGGCGCGACTCGAACTCCTCGTGGACGAGGTCGCCGGCATGGCGTCGCTGCCGAAGTTCGAGTTCACCGCGGCACAGTCGTCATCGAGGTACTTCTTCGAAACGAACGACCGCCAGATCATGGTGCGTCGCTACGGCGCTGACGGCCCGCCCCTGCTGCTGCTTCACGATGCGCCCGGCGCCGGGCAACGGCTGGAGCCGCTGGCCGAGTCCCTCGGCCGCGCCGCGACGGTGCTGCTCCCCGATCTCCCCGGTTGCGGTGAATCCGAACCGGTCGAGCACGACCGGCGGACTGACCTATGCTGTTACGCCGATGCGCTCGCCGCGTTGGTGGCCTACCACGGACAGGGTCCCGTGGCGATCCGCGCCAACGGCTTCGGCGCTGCGCTCGCCCGCGCGTTCCAGGCACGCCACCCTCATCTCACGGCAGGCCTCACGCTCGACGGGGAGCCGCCCACGGAGTTGCGGCAGCGCGCGCGCCTGCGCGATCAACTGGCACCCCCGATCGAAATCGCGGACGACGGCCATCATTGGTATCGAACCTGGCGGATGCTGCGGCGCTCCCTGATCTACCGGCCCTGGTTCGAGACGTCGCCCCTGGCCTTGCGCCGTCTCCCCGAAATGGCGGACGCGCGGACCCTGCACGACTGGACCTGCGAAGTGATGAGGAGCCATCGTTCCTACGCCGACTTGATCGACGCGGTCCTTGCCGACTGACCGGCGCGCTGGCGTTCGGCCTGTCGTGGACGCTAGGGTCGTGGCGCAGTCGCGGCGGTGACGACGCCCACGTCACGCCGTGGATTATCGCGCTTGGCGGCTCGCAGCTCGCACACGCCCGCGGTGATCCGTGCCGACAGGTCCTTCAGCCTCGGCACGTAACGCTCGACGACGAGTCCCGGCTTGATCGCGACCTTCAGATAGCTGATCAACAGCCAGGCCCGCGCCGATTGATTCAGGAATACCGGCACACCCAGACTCGCCTCGGGATATTACTTTTAGACGATGTGGGCGTAGCCACGTTCGCGGACCGTTCGCAGCATCGCACTGATCTGGGCCTCGTCCTTGGCCAGTTGCTGTTTCGGATCCGGCGAGCTGCGCAGCACCTCCAGTGTCAACTGCCGCTGCTTCGAGGACATATAGGCCAGCATCACGTGACCGCGGGTGCCGTGCAGCATCAGCTCTCGTCGGAGAAACCACTGGAGAGCATTCCGACCATCGGCGTCAGCCGATACTGGTGGCCGCCAGGCACCTTTTCGGCGTAGCCCTCCCCCACCAGGGTATCGAGCACGCGCCGCGCCGTGGTACGGGGCAACTGGAGTTCGCCCGCGAGTTCGCTGGCGCTGAGCGTGCCGCGTGCGTTCAGCAGCGACAAGGCCCGCAGGCCACGCTTCAGTGAACTCAGCTGTAGCGTCGACGACATAGCCGTCAATCGACCAGCTGGCCACCGTCGACCGCGAGCATCGCGCCGCTGACGAAACTGTTTTCGGGATCGAGCAGGAAGCGCACGGCCTGCGCGACGTCTCGAGTCTGGCCTATCCGCCCGATCGGGTGCTGCTCGACCAGCATGTCGATCAGTTCCTGCGGCGCCTGGCCCTCACGCAGGTTGCTCCAGAGCATCGGGGTGTCGATGGCCCCGGGCAGGACGGCGTTGACCCGTACCCGGTGCTTTCCTCCCGCCTTGGCGGCGAGACGCGTCAACGCAAGCACTGCGGCTTTCGACACGCAGTAGGCACCGCCGTCGCTGAGCATGATCTCGGCAAGCCCGGACGAGAAATTCACGATCGAACCGCCGCCGGTGCGGCCCAATTCGCGCACGCCGAGACTGCAGCCGAGGAAGCTGCCGTCAAGGTTGACGTCCATGTGATGGCGCCACTGCGCGAGCGACATGCGCTCGAACGGTATACCGGGCTGGAACACCCCGGCGATGGCCAGAAGCCGAGTGATGTTGAACTCGAAGATCCCGTTCGGATAGAGCTCGTCGCCCGCGTCGACACGGCAGCGCTGAAAGCCTTTATCGACCTTGAGCTTGGCCGGTGCAGTCGGAATTCGTCCGTGATTGAGCTGAACAGCATCTGTGTTCCTGGGTTGCTAAAGCAGCAAGGAGTGTGCGGATTCGGTCACCGTCGCGAGCTTCAGACTTCTGCCTCAACGGCAACGTCGATTTCAAGCGCGCACCGCCGAAGGCGGGCGCCTCCAACGGCGTAGCACTCGAATTCAGATGCCGATGTAGGCAGATGCGCCGGGGTGCATCGGGCGAAAGGGCGAGATAGATGCAACGGAATCTGGCTGTTGCGGGCCAGTATTGCAACAACGTACCCTTCGGTGTCCCACAAAGTCAGTGAGTCCTATTGACAGATTGTGCTAGCGTCTCTATGCTTTGCTTTGCAAAGCATAGAGACGCTAGCACAAGAAACAGCGTAGCGTTGACGACCATCAATTAGCCTCTTACGCTTGCACAGCAAGCGTAAGAGGCTAATTGATGGAGAGGCGTTCGGCCACACACCGTCGACGACGCAGCCGGCACGTCTTGGCGGAGCTCACCGGCATGATTTTGCGCCAGCTGGCAGCGCCGACGAGTGATCGACCCACGGTGCGCTGCATTGGCCGTGCCGACGCGCTCGCACTGATCCGGGACGCGCGCGACGTCCTTGATGATCCTGAAATACGGCACGAACCCGCCGAGTCGCTCTTGGAGGCGCTTGTCACCAGCGGTTTGTTGGTGAAACTCGAACTCGAAGGCGGTGTGCGTCCTGCCACGCTCTTCGCTATCGGTCCGCAAGCGCCCGCCACGCTAGCGCCCATCGAACTCTTGGAAGCGGCGCACCCGAACGGCGTGATCTGCTACTTCACAGCACTCGAGTTCTATGGGCTCACCACCCAGATGGCGAGCTTCCATCACATCGCACGCCTCGTACCGCGGCCTCGACAATCGGGGCGCACCGCCATCGATCGGTCACCTCCGACCGAGGCGCCAGCACTTCGTCGACGGCACGCACTCGGCACGCTGTTGTTCTCATACCGGGACCAACCGTACTTTCGCACGGACCGCAGCGCTCACACCGTTCCCGGGATTCAGTTGCGGCAGTTGAACGACAAGACGCTGGCTCGGATCACGACACGAGAGCAGACCCTGCTGGATACGCTGCAACACCCGGCGCGCTGTGGCGGGTCGAGCATCGTCTGGGAGGCGTGGAAGCGCGGCGTGGAGAACGTCGACCCGAATCGACTCTTCGATCACCTGCGCGATATCGACGACCTGCGGCTGATGCGTCGCGTCGGTCACGTGCTGCAGCAGCTCGGTCATGACCCGTCCGACCCGCTCGCAGCTCTCCTAGCGACTGCGCGGCGTCGAGTGGCTGCCCGTACTGATGATGATGTGATTCCCCTATTCCTCGGGATTCCCGGCACCCAGCTCGACTCGATCTGGAACGTTCAGTTCCCGTAGCCATGAATGCTGCGGACAACGCACGCTGGCAAGACCGGTTGCTCGATCAAGTGTTCGCGGCGATCGCGGCGCACCCGGCGCTGACCGAGATCTTGATCTTCAAGGGGGCGCGAATACTGGCGCATCATCTGCCAGGGGTCACTCGCCAATCGCTCGATCTCGACGCCAATTGCCGCCGCGCGTTCCTCGACACCTTCATCGATCGCGAGCGGCAAGCAGCGGTCCTGCACGAGTATCTCGCCGAGGCAGTGAACGCACATTTCGAAGCGCAGTCGCCCGTCACTCTCGAACTCGGTGAAATCCGAGTCTTCACCAAGCCTCCCAAAGGCCACCCTCGAGGATGGAACGCGTTCGAGGTGCGGATCCGAGTCGTGGACCGTTCGCGGCCGTCGCAACTTGGCGTGCCTACCCTGGAACTCGACGTCGCGTCGCCGGAGGCCATGAGCGCGGACTCCCTGACGACGCTGCAGGTTGGGGGTCACGCGGTGCACACTTACTCGCTGCCCCGGATTGCCGGCGAGAAAGTCCGTGCGTTCCTCTCCAGCCTGCCGGACTACCAACGCAAGAGCGGCCGGTCCGGCGGCGCTATTCGGGTCAAGGACTTGTACGATCTCACGCAGGTCGTCCGCCATCGGCCGCTCCTCGACACCGCGTTTTGGAGAACTGCCGCCTCCGCCTGTCTCGATCGGAAAGATGAGTCCTCACGGCATGGGCTCAATCCAAATCGGGCACGGGAGTCGGCTGCGGTTGCGGACCGCATTCACGCGCGCAACCAGTGTCAGCAAATGCCGCAATATTTCCGGCTCGGTGGTTCCCGCACCAATGCCCGCCACCCGCCACACCCACCGTTGCCCGGGTGTCAGCTCATCGTGCCGCGGCAAGCGGGCATTCACGTCCCCGACTTTGCCGAGCGTCGCCTCTATGTCACCCCAGGTCGTCTCACGATCAAATCCCAACTTGAAACACAGCTCTTGCCGCAGCAGCTCCGAGGATTGCAATGCGGGGGCGTCCATGTGGACGGTCCGGAGACGCACTCTCGATAGGGCCATCCCGCTGCGTTCACAACAGCACGCCCGACCGACCCGTCTCCGGGGCCTTTGGCACCTCGATCGAATATCCGAGTGCACGATAGCCGGCCTGCCGCTTCGCAGCCATTCGGGCGAGCACCGGCACCGCGCCATCGACGTAGTCGTACACCCGCACCTCGGTCTTGCCGTGATGCGCACGATGCAGTCGACCGACATACTGCGCCAGCGTGCCGCGCCAGGCGATCGGCAGGACCAGGAACAGCGTATCGAGCCGCGCATCGTCGAAGCCCTCCCCGAGATAGCGCCCGGTCGCGAGCACCAGTCGTTCCTGCTCCCTGCCGACGACCAGGGCCTCCTGCGCCGCCTGCCGCTCACGTCGCGAAAGTCCCCCGCGCAGCACAACGAGGTTCTTGGCGAACCGCTCGAACTTCGCACGCAGCAACTCCAGATGATCGCGGCGTTCGGTCAGTACGAGTGGCGATCGCCCTTCTTCGAGAGCCGCCAGGACGTCCTCGAATATCAGGTCGTTGCGGGCCTCGTCGGACGCCAGGCTGGCGTACAACGCGGGCATCGACGGTCGCTCCGTCGCATTTGCGGTCGCCGTCGGCGCCGCGAAGCGGGTGTCGCGCAACCACACTCGATGGGCGACCCCCTGCGCCGACTCGAGCGATCGGGCCAGTACCCGGTGTCGCACCGGGCCGCATTGCATGAAGATGATCGGGTGGTGACCATCCTTGCGCGTGACGGTCGCGGAGAGGCCAAGCACGTAGCGTGCTTTGGATCGCCGTGTGAGGCGCTCGAAGCTGGCTGCTGACACGTGATGGCATTCGTCGACCACCAGATGTCCATAGCCCGCGATCAGATCCGACACCTCGTCCCGACTCACGAGGCTCTGCAGGATCGCTACGTCGATCTGCCCCGTAGGCCTGCGCTTGCCGCCGCCGATCTGCCCGATCGCCTTCGGCTCGATTGACAGGAACTGAGGTAGCCGCATGCGCCATTGTTCGAGCAGCTCCCGCCGATGAACCAGGACGAGGGTGCTGCAGCGCCGGTGGGCGATCAGCGCCGCCGCGAGAACCGTCTTGCCAAACGCCGTGGTGGCGGCGAGCACGCCGAAATCATGGGGTTTCAGGGCCGTCAGCGCCCGCTGCTGTTCGTCACGCAGTGTCCCCAGGAACTGGACTTCGAGCGGCGTCCCCACCTCGCGGCGATCCTCGATCTGTCCGGCAATCCCGAGGGACTTCAGCAGTTGCAGCGCTTCGTCCAGGCACCCGCGCGGCAGCACGACATGCCGGGCGTCGACGGTCGCGCACGACACGATTCGGGGCGTCGCGTAGGTCGAGAGGCGGAGCGCCTGGGCTTGGTAGAACTCCGGGTTCTGGAAGGCGGCGAGGCGCACGAGCGCTGCAACCAGAGAGGGAGTCAACGCAGAACGATCGATGTAGACCTCGTCAGCCAGCACGATTCGGATCTGCGCCGGAAACGGACCCGTCGGCAGTGAGTGCACCCGACGTCGCGACGGCGGCTGCTGCCAGGGCTCCGGGGCCGCCTCGTCATCGACTGGCAGCCGGACCGGAATCGCCGGCCCTCGGGCTTCGGCGACACTCAAGCGCTCGGCCAGGTCGCGCGGCGTCAAACGAGGGAGCGACGACAGGTACGCCCACTGGTCCGCATACGGCTCGAGGTGGTCATCAAGGAACACGCTGTGACCGCGATCTCGTGCCTTGCGCTGCAGCGGGAGGGCGATCAGGTTTCCGAAGCCGCCCTTCGGCAGCGTGTCCTGGCTCGGGAAACAGCGGTCATAGGACTGCAACCCAAGATCGGGCCGCAACTCCAGGGTGGCCGTCACGAGATGCGCGCCAAGGGCGCGAGCATCCCGCGCCGCCACAGGCCGAGTGAAGAACATCCAGACGTGCGCGCCGTTCCCCGAGCGCGAACGCTCAAAGGCCACCGGCACGCTGGCGTCGCGGCAGACAGTGCGCAGCGCCTGGGCGTCCTCCCGCCATCCCTCGTTGTCAAAATCGAGCGCGAGAAACTGGCACGTGTCGTCGGGCAACAGCGGATACACCCCGGCGACGAACTCCCGTTCCCGAATTCCGGCGCGCGGCGCGCCTCGCAGATGACGCTCGATCAAGTCGTCGTTCACCGGCAAGAACGCCTGATGGGGGCATTGGCCACACTTGATGCGCGGTTTCGCGCAGATCAGCGGCTGCCATTCGTGGGCGCAAGCCGGCGCGTAGCCGGCGCGGTCAGACGTCGGACTTTCCCACCGTATGGGGTACACATCGACGCGACCCGCGAAGTAACGTCGAAACAGCGCGACCTTCTCGCGGATCGGCGAGTCATGAGACACCGGGGACGCGGCAATCTCCAGATTGCCTTGTCGCGCTCCGACTAACGCCGGGTTGAGCCGACGTTGCGACAGCTGCTGCTGAATCTGCGCCCGTTCCCGTTCGAGCGCGACCAATCGCATACGTAGCAACGCTTCCTCATCGTCCGCGCTCATAGCGCCATCATAGTGCTCCGCCGGAGCGCGACGGGGTCGAGTCTATGGTCGTGGGCTTCGATTCGGAGAACGAGAGGGAACGCGGCCGGCCCCGCGCCAGACCGTCTATGGCCCGTGATCGCCGAGCCGCGCCTCTTCGAGCGCATAGGCCGACATCACCAAATCACAATCGCCGTGCTGCGCCAGCGCGATCAGATCGTGAACGGGACTAGGCGATGAGTAACCGGCGAGAAAGAGGATGATCGCGTCGAGGAAGATCCGCACGCGTCAGCGCGAGGGGACCGCGAGCCGACGGGCCACCGCAGCGCGCGTCGACTCGTCGACCCGCGTGGCCTCCTCGAACTCGCGCACGCGCGCGTGATCCACAGGAGACTGTTACTTTTTGCCGAAACTCGTCAACACCGCTAGCCACAACTTCGAACCCTACGAATCTATTGCTATCGCAGCAACCGCGACAGACCGCCAACACTGCTTTGACGTTAGATCTGAGCCCGCGCGCCTGGCCTAAACGCGTGATACGTCGGTGGCAGCGAAATCCGCACCCTTGAAGAGCAGCGGTTCTGTGATCGTCATCGCGAGCGCATAGGCGAAGCAGTCGCCGAAGTTCAATCCCGCAGGATGGCGCCCCTTGCCATAGGCACGAAACGCTTCGCGTGCAACCAGAGCCTGCTCCTGGTCGACGGCTACCACTTCGATGTTCGCGACGGCCAGAAGGCGATCAAGCTCGCGAACGCCGTCCGCTCCGTGTCGCGACTCCAGGATCATGGACGTCTCGAGCAGAGTCGCGGCCGACATCATCCGGCGCTCCGCAGCCTCGATTGCTTCACTGAATGAGCGGCGCTCCGGCTCATCGAACAGGATCGCGAGCAGTGCAGAGGTATCGATCACCATCAGCGTGGCACGCCGTGTTCGTCATAGCCGAGGATCTCCTCCGCAGTGCGACCGTCGCGCACCGGCAGGCCGGCACATCGTTGGCCAATCGCATCGATTTCATCGGCAAGCGGGCGCCCCTGGCGTGCGCGTTTCACGCGCTCGAGCCGATCGCGCACCGCCTTCGTCACCGCTTCGGTCTTGGACTCGCCGGTCAAGCGCGCGAGCTCCGCCGTCAGAGCTTCCGTTTCGCGACTACGAATGTTGAGTGCCATCGAGAATCCCTACAGCTACCACTATGTCTACACAGTATCATGTGAGGACGATGGACGCTTCAAGGCCATCCCGCTGAACACGATTTCATTCTGAACGTCGGCGAAAAATCGGCTATTTACGGCTATTGTGCTGCGAAACTTCGTAGTGCGTATAATAAGCATTAAGTTAAAGTTTGGATCCCTGGCAATGCAGAGGCGAATCTCGACGCAACTAAAACACCTAGCTCTTGCGCAACTATAACCGCAAGCCTAAACTCTATTTAGAACGCTATGAGAATGCCATGTTGCGCGACTCCCGCCATTCATCCCTTTCGCCACGGTTGCTACGTCCCGTACCTGACCCTCTGGGACTCTTTCTGCGTGTCGGTCGAAATGACCACGTCGCCTTGCTGGATCTCATCGCGCGCGACGACGCACATTGCTTTGGCTTTGTGATTGAGGCGAATAACTCAAAGCGGCACAAGGAACTTCGGGAACGCGCGTTGAGTGCCGGCCTTGAAGTGATCCTGGATCCTCGTACGCAGCCCGCAGCGACGGTCGGCGGTTTCACTGAGGAACTGGCCGCTCTTCCATGGGGCGCGAAGCGCCCCATGGAACGGTGTGATTTTTCCGGCTGGGAAGGTCGGCGCCGGGTCGCAGCAGTTGCCGAGTTCGCCGTATCCAACCTCTATACGCAGGTTTTGGCGCCCACCCATATCGTCTCAGATTGCGCCGATCCATGGCTCAACATAGATCGCGAAACAACCGCGCAGCTTCGCAGCAGCCTGGACAAGGATGGTGGCTCGGACATTCAGTTGCTCTATTCGATGGCGATTCCTTACTCGGTGTTTCGAGATGAGGAGCAGCGCTCGACGCTGATTGACGCGGTAGCTGAGCTGCCTGTTGATGGCATTTGGTTACGAATAGATGGACTTGGTGCTGACGCCACAGCGAATGGTGTCCGCAACTATCTTTCGGGGGCCGCCGCATTCTCGCGACTGAATCTACCTGTCATTGCAGATGGAATAGGCGGACTTGCCGGACTCACCCTATTGGCTTGCGGGGTCGCTGGCGGCTTGTGTCATGGTGTGACGATAGGCGAGCGCGTGAGTACAGCGGCCTGGCGTCGTGTCCGCGACGGGAAGGGTTTTGGGCGTGCGGCGAGAGTCTATGTTCCAGAACTCGACCTGCTACTTGAACCTAAATTGGCGAGCCAATTCTTTGGTTCCTCGACGCGTGCGAAGGCCCAGTTTGCTTGCCACGACTCTCGGTGCTGCCCGCGTGGCGTGCAGGACATGCTGGACAATCCCCGACGTCATTTCTTGATACAACGCGCGCGCCAAGTGAGCGAGCTGGGGCGGATTGCAATCCATCGGCGTGCAAGCCACTTCCTCGAAGGTTCTGTTCGCGCAGCAAGCGATCGAGCTGCGCAGGTCAGCAACTGGGACTTGAAGAACGACGACCTGGCGAAATCCGTCCGTGCGCAACGTGCCAGACTCGATAGTCTTCGCAATGCTCTTGCAAATCATATCGCCATCGAACCTGCCGTGCAGTCTCGTCTCCCCCGCCGTCGAATCATGCGCGAGTCACGGCCGGGGCTGTGATGCATACACACCGGTTGACGCGAAGATGGAGTAATCCCGCATGAACGCCAATGTGATCGCACGCAAACTAGAAATGCTTCTGCAGAAAGGCGCGATTCGAGCCGTCGACGTTGCAAACGTCCTTGGCATTCGCCAGGAAACCGTTTCCCGATGGAACCAAGGCCATGCGTTTCCGCGGCCTGATGCGGAACGGAAGTTGCTGGATCTCGAGTACGTTGTCGATCAGCTCGCGGATCTGTACGAACCATCGGAGGCTCGGCTTTGGCTGTTTTCGCGTCAAAAGCTGCTCGGCGGCGAAACACCCGCGGATCTCATCCAGAATGGACGCACCGACGAGGTATTGCGAGTGGTCGGGCAAGTGCTGGACGGCGTTCACCCCTGAGGACCGAAGTCAGCCGACTGCCGGGTCCTTCGAATGCTTCACGATCGCGTACTGCTCGACCGGCTCGCGTCCTTTCCGCGTGTCGCCTTTGACGGCGACGTATTCAGAACGACGCGTCGAGGGCTCGACCCCCTTGCACCTTCTACCCGCGGAGGGCGATGGATGATTCCGGACCAGGCGCCCACGTTGTATACGAGTTTGACACCTGATGGTGCAATGGCCGAGATCAGCTACTACTGGAGTCAGC
>JAYTNX010000237.1:0-4635 GCA_043748075.1 Pseudomonadota bacterium | reverse complement strand
TCGAAATGATCCTGCGGGCCGGCAACCAGCATCCGCCGATGGTGCTGCGCGTCGATCTCACGCGCGGCAGCGTTGCCGACTATCTCGTGCTGCTCGCCGCGGTGGGCCGGCCGGCGCGCGCGCTGCCGTGGTGCGCGGGCGCGATCGTGCTGGCGCATCCGGCGCCGGTTTCGGCGCTGCCGGGCTTTCGTGAAGGTCGCGTCTCGGTGCAGGACGCCGGCGCGCAGCTCGCCGCGCCGCTGCTCGACGTGCAGCCTGGGCAGCGCGTCCTCGACGCCTGCGCGGCGCCCGGCGGCAAGACCGGCCATCTGCTCGAGTGCGCGCCGCAGTTGAGCGAGCTGGTCGCGGTCGACGTCGAGCCGCGACGCCTCGAGCTGGTGGAGGAGACCCTGCGTCGCCTCGGTCGTCGTGCCCGATGCGTCGTCGACGATCTCGCACGTCCGGGCGCGCTCGCTGACGCCGGACTCTTTGATCGCATCCTCGTCGACGCGCCGTGTTCCTCGAGCGGCGTGATCCGCCGTCATCCGGACATCAAGCTGCTGCGCCGTCCCGAGGACATTCGCGCACTGGCGCGTCAGCAGCGCGCGATCCTCGCCGCGGCGTTCTCGGCGCTCGCCCCCGGCGGGCGGCTGGTCTATGCCACCTGCTCGCTGCTGCCGCAGGAAAACGCGGCCCAGGTGCTGGGCCTGCTCGCGGCCCAGCCCGAGGCGATGCTGCTGCCCTGGCCGGACGCGGTGCCGCTGGCCCCGGGCGCGCAGCCTCTGGAGGCCGGCGTGCAATTGCTGCCGGGCAGCGAGGCGGACACCGACGGCTTTTATTATGCTTGCCTCGGACGGAGACCCCGCTGACATGTCGACGTCGATCCAGCGTTGCGCCCGGGGCGTCGCGCGGCTGCTGGCCGCCGCGACCCTCGCCCTGTGCTTCGCGGCCGGCGCCGCGGCTGCCCGCGCCGATGCACTCGACGGCGTGCTCGAGGTGCAGTCGGCCTTCGTCAACCTCAATGACGGCGTGTACCAGCTGCATGCCCGGGTGAAGTACCCGGCGAACGACGAGACGGCGATGGCGTTGCAGGATGGGGTCTCGCTCTCCTACGACCTCGACGTCGAGATCGCGCGCGCGCGCCGCTTCTGGTTCGACGCCGGCATCACGGCCGTCACGCTGCGGCGCCAGCTCACCTTCCACGCGATCAGTGAGCGCTACGTGGTGCGCGATCCGCGCAGCGGCGCGCAGTCCTCGTTCGCGAGCCTCGAGGAGGCGCTCGAGTCGCTCGGCACCGTCGATGGCTGGCCCATTCTCGTGGCCTCGCAGGTGCCCAACGAAGGCGACTATCGCGTCAGCGTCCGCGCCAGCGTACGCCGCGGCAAGCTCACCGACGCGCTGCGCGTGATCCTGTTCTGGAACGATGGCTGGCAGCGCGAGAGCGAGTGGTACGCATGGTCGCTGCCGCGCTGAAGAAGTACCGCACGCCGGCACTGATCGCGATCTCCAGCGTCGTCGTCCTCGGCGCGCTCTTCACCCTGGCGCTGTCGGCGCAGAATTCGGCGCAGTTCGGCCGGCTGCAGCCGTGGATCCTGCTGGTGTCGGTGCTCGGCGTGATTGCGCTCAGCGTGCTGCTGGCGCGCAAGATCATCCAGCTGGTGCGCGCCTGGCGCGACCACGTCCCCGGCTCGCGCCTCACGACCCGCACCGTCACCGTGTTCGGCATCCTGGTCTCGATCCCGCTGCTGACGGTCTACCTGTTCTCGCTCGAGTTCCTGAACCGCGGCATCGACAGCTGGTTCCGCGTCGAGATCCGCCAGGGTCTCAACGATGCGCTGGTGCTGTCGCGCGCCGCGCTCGACCTGCGCATGCGGGAATACTCGGAGCGCACCGAGCGCTTCGCGCAGCGCATCGCCGCGCTGCCGGTGCCGGAGGCGATCGTCGCCCTCGACGAGGAGCGGCGCGCGTCCGGCGCGGTGGAGCTGGTGCTGTACGGCCAGCAGCAGCGCATCGTCGCCGCGAGCAGTCGCAACGTGCCCGATGCGCTGCCGCAACGGCCGCCCGCCGACGTGATCCGCCAGGTCGCCGACGGGCGCACCTACGTGAGCCTCGAGCCGGTTGCCGAGGGTCTCTACCTCATCCGCACCGCCGCGCCGCTCGGCGACCTCGGCGGCGGCAACCGCGACGGGCGCTTCGTGCTGGCGATCTATGAGGTGCCGCGCCAGCTCGCGGCACTGACGGACGCCGTGCAGCGCGCGTATTCCCAGTACGGCGACCTCGCCGCGCTGCGCGAGCCGCTGAAGTACAGCTTTCGCCTGACGCTGACCCTGGTGCTGCTGGTGACCATGCTGTCGGCGATCTACGGCGCAATCTTCTCCGCCGAGATCCTCTTCAAGCCGGTGCAGGACCTGATGGCCGGCACGCGCGCGGTCGCGAAGGGCGACTTCGGCACGCGCCTGCCGTTGACCTCGCGCGACGAGATGGGCTTCCTGGTGCAGTCGTTCAACGACATGACCAAGCGCCTGCGCCGCGCCCGCGAGGAGACCGAGCGCAGCCGGCACGCCGTCGAGCGCGAACGCGAGCGGCTCGCGATCATCCTGGCGCGGCTCTCGACTGGCGTCATCGTGGTCGATCCGCAGCTCCAGGTGCTGATTGCCAACGAAGCGGCGAGCAGCATCCTCGGCATCGACTTCGCCGCCCATATCGGCCAGGCGTTGCCGCAGTTGAGCGGCGGCGACGAGCGCCTGCGCCAGTTCGTCGCGGAGCTCGGTGCGCGCTTCGCCTCGGGGCGCGAGGAGTGGCGCGAGCAGGTCGCACTGTCCGCCGGCGCCGCTGGCGCATCGCCCGGGCAGACGCGCACGCTGGCCTGCGCCTGCGTGCCGCTCGCCGGCGAAGGCGCGCAGCAGCGCAGCTACGTGATCGTGTTCGACGACATCACCCAGCTGCTGCAGGTGCAGCGCGACGCCGCCTGGGGCGAGGTCGCGCGGCGCCTCGCACACGAGATCAAGAACCCGCTGACGCCGATTCAGCTCTCCGCCGAACGGATGCGCCGGCGCTTCCTCGCCACGATGAACGAGGAGGACGCGAAGGTGATGGACCGCGCCACCCACACCATCGTGCAGCAGGTCGAGGCGATGAAGCAGATGGTCAACGCGTTCAGCGAATATGCGCGCGCGCCGGACATGAACGTCGCCCGCTTCAGTCTCAACCAGCTGGTCACCGAGGTCGCCGACCTGTACCGCTCGCAGGACACGTCGGTCGAGATCCGGCCGGTGCTGGACGAACGTCTGGAATCGCTCGAGGCCGACCGCGGCCGGGTCCGCCAGATTCTCAACAACCTCGTGACCAATGCGCTCGAGGCACTCGAAGGGGTGCCCGGCGCCCGGATCGAGCTCGCCACCGGCCTCGGCGAGGCCGACGGCCAGCCCATGGCGGCGCTGGCCGTCCAGGACAACGGGCCCGGATTCCAGCAGGAACTGCTGGGCCGGATTTTCGAGCCCTATGTGACGAGCAAGCCCAAGGGGACCGGCCTCGGGCTGGCGATCGTCAAGAAGATCGTCGAGGAGCACGGCGGTCGGATCGAGGCCGACAATCGCCCCGAGGGCGGGGCGCGCGTCCGTGTTATGTTGCCGCTCAAGGATCGCTCCCGGACCGCCGCAGTCCGCGAGCGAAGGACGGAGTTGCGGAGGGAGCGGGCATGAGCGCAGCGCGCATTCTCGTGGTGGACGACGAGGCCGAGATCCGCGGCCTGCTGAAGGAAATCCTTTCAGAGGAAGGCTACGAGGTCGAGGTCGCGGCCGATGCGATCCAGGCGCGCACGAGCCGCGCACGCCAGGCGCCCGACCTGATCCTGCTCGACATCTGGATGCCAGGCACCGACGGCATCACCCTGCTGCGCGAGTGGTCGGTCACCGCCGCCGACGGCAGCCCCGTCGTCATGATGTCCGGTCACGGCACCGTCGAGACGGCCGTCGAGGCGACGCGCCTCGGCGCGTTCGATTTCGTCGAGAAGCCGCTGTCCCTCGCCAAGCTGCTGCGCACCGTCGAACGGGCGCTCGACGCCGGGCGCAAGCGCCGCTCCTCCGGCAAGCTGCTGGCTGCCTCGGCCGTTGCCCCGGTCGGCAAGAGCCGCGCGATCCAGCAGCTGCGCAGCGACCTGCAGCAGTTCGCCGGCGCGCCGACGCCGGTGCTGCTGATCGGCGAGCACGGCGCGGGCCGCGAGGCGTTCGCGCGCTTCATGCACGAGGCCGGCCCGCGGGCGAGCCTGCCGTTCGTCTCCGTCGTCGGCAGCGCATTGCGCGCCGCGGACGCCGATCTGGTGCTGTTCGGTCGTGGCACTGGCCCGCTCACGGGCGAGGCGGGTCGCGACGGCCAGGGAGCCGAGGCCGAAGGTGCCGGCCCCGGGCTGCTCGAGCAGGCTGCTGGCGGCACGCTCTATCTGAGCGAGATCGAGGACATCCCCGCCAACGCCCAACGCGCGCTGCTCGGCGTGCTCGAGACCGGCACCTTCAGTCGCGTCGGCGATACCCGCCAGCTGCCGTTCACCGCGCGGCTCGTCTCGGCCGCCCAGCCGGGCATCGAGAACCGCGCCGGCTCGACGCCGGGCGCATTCCGTCGCGACCTGCTGGCCCAGCTCAACGGCCTGGTGATGCGGGT
>JAYTNX010000236.1:0-2246 GCA_043748075.1 Pseudomonadota bacterium | reverse complement strand
GTCCGCGATGCCGCCGGAGCCACCATCACGACGCTCTCGCGCACGGTGCACTACGGTGGTGGACCGGTGCGCGCCGAGTTCGATCGCACCGCGTCGGCGCTGGTGGCCGATGGGCGTACGCGACCGGTGGTCGTGCTGCGCCTGTTCGACGCCTACGGCAAACCGGCGCGGCCGGGTACGATCGGCGCGTTCCGTGTCAATCCGCCCTATCGCTCGTGGTGGGAGGTCCAGGCCCTCGACGACAACCCGCTGCTCGCGACCGGCACCCGCGAACCGACGTTCGAAGTGGGGCCCGGTGGCGTCGCGCGCCTGGAGCTCGAGCCGACCACGCAGGCTGGCACCGCGGTTCTCGCGCTGCGCTTCAACGAGCGACAGTCGCAGGAAGTGCGCGCCTGGCTCGAGCCGGCGGCGCGCGACTGGATCATGGTCGGCGTCGCCTCGGGCACGGCCGCCTGGAAATCCCTGTCCGGCAACCTGCAGGCGCTGGATGAGTCGGGGGAACGGCTGGAGGAGGGCTTCAATGGCCGCGGTCGTGTCGCATTCTTTGCCAAGGGGCGGGTGCGCGGCGATGCGTTGCTGACGCTCGCCTACGATTCGGCGCGCGATTCGCGCGCGGCGCGGCAGCGGCTGCAGGGCGTGATCGATCCGGACGAGTACTACCTGCTGTATGCGGACGGCGCCGAGCCGCGGGCCGAGGCGGCCTCGGCGGAAAAGGTCTTCATCAAGCTGGAACGGCGCCAGTTCGTCGCGCTGTTCGGCGATTTCGACACTGGCCTCACGGTGACGGAGCTGACGCGCTACAGCCGCAGCCTGACGGGCCTGAAGGCGGACTATGCGGGCAATCGTCTCGGCGCGAGCGCGTTCGCAGCCCGCACCGACCTCGGCGCCGGCCGCGACGAGCTGCGTGGCGACGGCACCTCGGGCCTGTACCGTCTCTCGCGCGCGCCGATCCTGGTCGGCAGCGACAAGCTGCGCATCGAGGTCCGCGACCGCTTCCGCACCGAGCGCGTGCTGCAGCGACGCGAGCTGGCGCGCTTCCTCGACTACCGTCTCGACTACGCGAGTGGCGAGCTGTTCTTCAAGGAACCGGTGCCGAGCCGCGACGATGAGTTCAATCCGGTGTTCATCGTGGCCGACTACGAGACGGTCGGCACCGGCGAAGAGGTGACCACCGCGGGTGCGCGCGGTTCGCTGCGCTCGACCGACGGGCGTCTGGAGGTAGGCGCGAGCCTGGTGCGCGACGGCGCGCTGGTGGGGGACACCGACCTGGCGGGCCTCGACCTGCGCTGGCTCGCGAGCCCCGCCACGGAACTGCGCGCCGAGCTCGCGCGTAGCCGCAGCGACGACCCGTCGCGGCGCGACGCGGCAGGCGCCTGGCTCGCCGAACTCTCGCACGTGACGGACCGGCTCGACGCGCTGCTGTACCTGCGCGAGCAGCAGTCCGACTTCGGCGTCGGCGAGCAGCTCTCCGCGGAGGACGGCACGCGCAAGGCCGGGCTGGACTTGCGGTGGAAGATGAGCCCACGCTGGTCGCTCGAGGGCGAGGTGCTGGCGCAGCGCAGTCTGGAGACGGCGGCCGACCGAGCGCTCGCGTCGGCCGCGCTGCGCTACGAGCAGGATGGGACAGGCGTCGGCGTCGGGCTGCGACAGGTGGCGGACGAGTTGCCGGGGCAGGCCCGCCAGCGTTCGGAGCAGGCCTTCGTCACCGCCGCGGTCGATGTGCTGGATCGCCGCGTCACGCTGCGCACCGCCGCCGATGCAACCCTGCGTGGTCGCGACGCGAGCATCGACTATCCGGCGCGGACGCTGCTCGGCGCGGACTGGCATCTGCGCGAGGAGGTCGACCTGTTCGCGGAATGGGAGCATGCGAGCGGCGAGGCGTTGCAGTCCGACATGTCGCGGGTCGGCGTGCGCGCCCGTCCCTGGGAGCGGACCCAGTTGCAGTCCTCGGTCAACCAGGCAGTCACCGAGTACGGCCCGCGCAGTTTCGCCAACTTCGGGCTGACCCAGGGCTTCCGGCTCACCGAACGCTGGACCTTCGACGTCGGCCTCGACCAGAGCAACACCCTGCGCGGGCCTGGAGTGGCGCCCCTGCTATCAGCGCAGGCGCCACTCGCCTCGGGTTCCACCGGCGAGGATTTCCGGGCGACTTTCCTCGGCACGCAGTACCACGACGAGCGCTGGACGCTGACCAGCCGTGCCGAGCGACGGACCGCCGACAGCGGCGAACGCTGGACCTTCAGCGG
>JAYTNX010000235.1:0-8688 GCA_043748075.1 Pseudomonadota bacterium | reverse complement strand
CGCCAACACGGCGGTGGTCTCGCAAAAGGCCCGCACGCTGGTCGACGCGCGCGTTGCCTATACTGCCGAGGGCGGCCTGCTCGAGGTGGCGGCCTTCGGCAAGAATCTCGGCGACGAGGACTACTTCCAGAATGTCGTGCAGTTCACCTCGACCAGCGACGCCCGTCGCGATCCGTTCAACATCGGCAGTGCGCTCGGCTACGCGGCGCCCGGTCGCCAGTGGGGCCTCGAGCTGACCTACCGATTCGGCAACTGAGCAGGCATCTCCATGGCACGCCCGCACATCCTGTTCGTCCAGGCGCAGATGATCCCCTGGGCGCGGGGCCTGCATGGCGATGCACGCCACGACGTCGAGTCGAAGCTGCTGAGCCGCGACGACACGGACCACAGCGCCACCTGCATCGTCCGCTATCCGGCCGGCTGGTCGCGCCGCGCGCCCGAGCACCTGTCGACGCACGAGGAGTTCCTGGTGCTCGACGGCTCGCTGACGATCGGCGGTCGCAGCTATGACCGGCACTGCTACGGCTTCCTGCCGGCCGGCCACGTACGCGAGAGTGCTTCGACGAAGCACGGCGCCGTACTGCTGACCATGTTCTACGGCGAACCAACGCTGGGTCGCGGTGCATCGCCGGGCTTCGACCCGAAGCTGCTGGTCGAGTACCTCAACCCGCTGGAGATCGAGTGGGACCCGGGCCTGGTGGATCCGCAACTCGCGCGCGGCGTGATGATCAAGCCGCTGCGCACCGACCCGTACAGCGGTGAGACCTCGTTCCTGTATTGCTCCCCCCCGCATCGCGTGCCGCCCGGCATGGCGAAGCCGCAGTGGACCCACCCGATGGTCGAGGAGCTCTACACGCTGGAGGGCGACTACGTCTGGGGGGATGTCGGCCGGATGCAGCGTGGCGGCTACTGCTGGTGGCGCGAGGACGTCTATCACGGCCCTTCCGGCACCGACACGGGCTACAACCTGTTCGTCCGCACCGTCAACGGCCCGCTGGTCAACACCTTCGACACGGTGAAGAAGCCTTTCACGTGGAATCCGGAGCATCATCCGGTGCTCCCGCCGGAGCTGCAGCCCTACGGCCGGCCGCTGCCGTTCGCGCCCAATTACTGAGTTGACCCCGGCGTCGCACAAGCCCTGGCCGGCGCCCCGCGAGGCCTGGTACGCGGTCACCGTGCTGATGGTCGCGTATCTGTTCTCGTACGTGGACCGCCAGATCCTCTCGATGCTGGTCGGCCCGATCCGCGCCGACCTCGGGCTGAGCGACACCCAGGTCACGCTGCTGCACGGCCTGGCCTTCGCCGTCTGCTACACGCTGCTCGGCGTCTGGCCGATCGGCAAGTGGGCCGACACCGGCAACCGGCGCAACGTGATCGCCGGCGGCGTGTTCCTCTGGTCGTTGATGACGGCGCTGTGCGGGCGCGCCAACAGTTACGGCGCGCTGTTCGCCGCGCGCATCGGCGTTGGTGTCGGCGAGGCGGCGCTGACGCCCTCGGCGTATTCGATGATCGCCGACTATTTCCCGCCCGAACGCCGCGGCCGTGCATTGAGCCTGTTCGCCACCGGGGTCTATTTCGGCATCGGCGCCGCCATCATGATCACCGGCCTGGTCGTACAGCAGGTCTCGGCCTCGCCCGTCGTGCAGCTGCCGCTGCTCGGCGAGGTGCGATCGTGGCAGGTCGCATTCCTCGTACTCGGCCCGCCGGGCATCCTGGTGGCGCTCTGGATGCTGTCGGTGCGCGAGCCGCAGCGCCGCGGCCGCCTGGACGCCGTGCAGCCGTCGATCGGCGACGTGTTGCGCTACATGCGCGATCACGCGCGCTTCTACGCCTCGCTGACCTTCGGCATCTCGCTGCTGACGATGCTGTTCAACGCCGTGGCCTTCTGGGTTCCGGCGCACCTGTCGCGCGTCCACGGCTTCGAGCCCGTACGGATCGCGTTCACCTACGGTCCCGTCATGTTCGTGTTCGGCGCACTCGGCATCCTCTCGGGCGGCTGGCTCGCGGACCGCCTGCGCGCCCGCGGCGTGCTCGATGCCGAGATGCGCGTCGGGGCCTGGAGCGCGCTCGCACTCGGGCCCGTCGCGCTGTTCGCGTTCCAGGTGAACGACCCCGAGCTGATGATCGCCAGCCTCGCGCCCCTGCTGTTTCTGTCGAGTTTCCCGTTCGGCGCCGCCGCTGCCGCGATCCAGCTCGTGACGCCGAACCAGTTCCGCGCCCGCGCCTCCGCGCTCTACCTGCTGGTGATCAACCTCACCGGCATCGGCTTCGGCGCCACTGCCGCCTCGGCCGTCAGCGACTACCTGCTGCACGACGACCGACGCATCGGCGACGGCGTGTCTGTCGTCGCGGCGATCGCAGCGCCGTTGGCGGCCGCACTGCTGTGGTACGGCCTCGCATCGCTTCGCGCGATGCAGTCGGGTGCCGACGACCGGCGCAGCTGACCCCGGCGCTGCGTCGAACCAGGCCCGGTCGGGGGACTGCGCCCCGGCCTGGCGCTGCGCACAATCAGGGCAACCGCAGCGGCACGAAGATCTGCGCGTCCTGGCGCTGGATCAGCAGCGCGACCGTCTTGCCGGCCTTGCCGCTCGCCTCGCGCAGGTCTTTCAGGGTCTTCACGTTGCGGCCGTTGACGCCGAGGATCACGTCGCCCTGCTGGATGCCGGCATCGGCCGCCGGGCCTTCGGCGTCCTCGACGACCAAGCTGCCGGCGGTCTGGCCCTGGCGCTGCTCGGCGCTGTTCAGTTCACGCACCACGAGGCCGAGCTTGTCCGCGGGGTTGGCCGACTCCGGCGAGCTCGCCGCCACCTTCTCGGTCGTCTCGGCGAGCTCGGACACTTTCACGTCGAGTTTGCGCACCGCGCGATCGCGCCACACTTCGAGGCTGGCCAGCGAACCAGGGCGCACTGCGGCGATCACCGCCGGCAGCTCGCTCGAGCGCTCGATCGACCGCCCATTCGCGGACAGGATGATGTCGCCCGCCTTCACGCCACCCTTGTCGGCGGGTCCCCCACTCTCGACCGAGCCGACCAGCGCGCCGCGCGGTCGGTCGAGGCCGAAGCTCTCGGCGAACTGCGCGTTCACGTCCTGGATGCTGACGCCGATGCGGCCGCGCGAGACCTTGCCGGTCTTGACCAGCTGGTCCTTGATGTTGTTCGCGATGTCGATCGGTATCGCGAACGACAAGCCCATGTAGCCGCCAGTGCGACTGTAGATCTGCGAGTTGATGCCGACCACTTCGCCGTCGAGGTTGAACAACGGACCGCCCGAGTTGCCGGGGTTGACCGCGACGTCCGTCTGGATGAACGGCACGTAGTTGCTGTCCTCGCCAGGCAGTGAGCGCGACTTCGCGCTGACGATGCCGGCCGTGACGCTGTTGTCGAAGCCGAACGGCGAGCCAATCGCGATCACCCACTCCCCGGCGCGCAGCTTCGACGGATCGCCGAGCGTGACGACCGGCAGGTTCTTGCCGTCGATTTTCAGCACCGCGACATCGCTGCGCTTGTCGAGGCCGACGACCTTGGCCGTGTATTCGCGCCGATCGGTCATGCGCACCGTGACCTCGTCGGCCCCGTCGACGACGTGGGCGTTGGTGAGGATATAGCCGTCCGGGCTGACGACGAAGCCGGAGCCTTCGCCGCGCGGCGGCGGCGCGTTGCCACGCGGGCCGCCCTGCTGCGGGATGCCGAAGCGGCGGAAGAATTCGTAGAACGGATCGTCCGGCGAAATGCCGCCCGGGCCCGCCGCGGCGGTCTGGCGCTTGCCGACCACCGCGATGTTGACGACTGCCGGGCCGAAGCGATCGACCAGGCCAGTGAAGTCCGGCAGGACACGCCCCGAGATCCCGCTGCGCGGCAGTTCGGCCGCGGGCGCGGCCCGCGGCGCGGCGGGCTGTACCTGGGCGATCGCCGGTGCGGCAGATTCCCTGGACGGCGCGGTAGCCGCGGTCGAGGCCTGCGGCGAGCAGGCTGTCAGGCACAGAACGAGCAATGCGGCACCGGCAGTACGCCGGACCACGGGTTCAGTCGACATATCGAGGACCTCGCGGAAGAAGCGATGGGCTGTCAGGGACGATCGCATGGTGTTGGGCTCCTAGACCGTCGATGTGGAGGGAAGTTCAGTGGGCGGGCGCTGCCTGCGCCAGACGGCGGCCGCACCGAACAGCAGTGCCAGCAGCAGCACCGGCCAATTGCCGGTCCGGGCATAGAGCGGCAGCCCGGTCCGCGGCACGATGGTCGAGCGCAGCACGGCGGCTCGGTACTCGGGGGCTATCGCGAGCAGCTCGCCGCGCGGTCCGATCACCGCTGAGACGCCGTCGTTCGCGGCACGCACCATGAAGCGCTGCGCCTCGATTGCGCGCATGCGAGAGATCTGCAGGTGCTGGTAGCGTGCGCTGGAGCGCCCGAACCAGGCGTCGTTCGTGACGTTGACCAGTGCCGTGGCGGTCGCGAGCGCCGGCAGCTGCGAACTGCCGTAGGCGTCTTCGTAGCAGATGGTGGTCGCGAGCTTCAGGCCCGCGGCCGGCAATGGCGCCTGCACTGCGGGGCCGCGGTTGAAATCGGAATAGGGAAGGCTCATCAGCCGCAGCCAGCTGCGCACGAAAGCCGGCACCGGGAAGAACTCGGCAAACGGTACGAGGTGGTGCTTGTCGTAGAACGCGAACTCCGCTCCGAGCGCGAGCACGGAGTTGAAGTACAGCGTCTCGCGCGAGCCCTCCGGCCGGTCGGCGCGCAGCACGCCCATCACCAGCGTCGAGCCGCGCTCGCCGACCTGCGTGGCCATCTGCTGCAGGTAGGGCACGAGATTGTTGGCGAGGTCGGGCGCAGCGGCCTCGGGCCAGACGATCAGCGGCACGCCGCGCACCTGGCTCGTCAGGTCGCGATACAGAGCGAGCGTCGTATCACGATTGGCGTCCAGCCACTTCTGGTCCTGCGGGATTGCGCCCTGCACGATCGCAACGCCGACCGGCGGCCCGCTGTCCCGTGTCCACTCGACGCGCCCGGCGGCGAGGCCGAGCGGCCAGGGCAGCAGCAGCGCAGCCGCCGCGACGGCGCGGACACGGCGCGGGACGCCCGCCTGCAGCAGCGTGACCAGACTGCCGGCGCCGAGCAACAGCAGCGCCGAAACGAAGTAGGTGCCGCCGACCGGCGCCAGGCCGGCCAGCCAAGTGTCGGTCTGAGAATAACCGAGCGACAGCCAGGAAAAGCCCGTGAGGAACCAGCCGCGCCACCACTCGGCGAGCAGCCACAGCGCCGGGATGCCGACCATCCAACGCCAGGCGCCGGTGCGCGGCAGCCAGCGCGCCACCACCCAGCCGAGCAGCGCCTGGTAGGCGGCCATGATCGAGACCAGGCCCAGCATCAGCAGCAGCGCCACCCAGACGGGCGCCTGGCCGAAACCGTGGATGCTGACGTACAGCCACCAGGTGCCCGCGGCGAAGGTGCCGACGCTGAACGCGAAACCGAGTCGTGCCGCGAGCCGTGGCGTGGCGCCCTGCCAGAGCCAGATCAGCACCGCCGGGCTTGCGACCGCCAGCGGCCAGACGCCGACCGGCGCGAAAGCCAACGATAGCAGCGCGCCGGCGAGCAGCGCGATGGCGAGCGGCAGCAGGCCTCGTGGCGCCGGCGCGTTCAGTCGGCGACCTCGCGCTCCTCCGGCGGCACCACGTCGTGCGGCGGGATCACCTTGAGGCTGTCGACGCGTCGCCGGTCGGCGCGCGTGACGCGCAACTCGATCTCGCCGATATGCAGCAGGTCGCCGCGCCGCGGCAGCCGACCGAGCTGCTTCATGACGAGACCCGCCACCGTGTCGAACTCCTCGTCGGAGAGCTCGACCCCGAAGTATTCGTTGAACTCCTCGATCGGCGTCGCGCCACGCACGTTGAAGGCGCGCTCGCCTTCCTTGCGGATGTTCTGGTCGTCCTCGACATCGAACTCGTCGTCGATGTCGCCGACGATCTGCTCGATCGCATCCTCGATCGTGACCAGCCCGGCGACGCCGCCGTACTCATCGACCACGATCGCCATGTGATTGCGGTTGCGGCGGAACTCCTTCAGCAGCACGTTCACGCGCTTCGATTCCGGCACCACCACGGCGGGGCGCATGCACTCGCGGATGTCGAACTCGCCCTCGCGACCGTCGGCGAACACGCGCAGCACGTCCTTGGCGAGCAGGATGCCGACGACGTCGTCGCGGTCCGCGTCGAGCACCGGGAAGCGCGAGTGGCCCGACTCGACGATGACCGGCAGCAGCGTCGACGACGGGTCGTCGCGCTGCACCGTGACCATCTGCGCGCGCGGCACCATGATGTCGCGCACTTGGATGTCGGCGACGCCGAGCACGCCCTCGAGCATCGCCAGCGCCTCGGAATCGATCAGGCCGCGCTCGCGTGCCTCGCGCAGCTGCACGACCAGGTCGGCGCGGTCCTGGGCTTCGCCGGAGATGGCCCGCGCCAGCTTGCCGACCCAGGTCTTCGAGGCTTTGCCGCGTGTCGTCGTCATGCCCTACCCTGCCGGGAATTCGCGTGGGGAACCGCATACGGATCCGGAAAACCGAGGCCGGCGAGGATGCGCGTCTCGCGACGCTCCATGCGGCGCGCATCGGCGTCATGCTCGTGGTCGAAGCCCACGAGGTGCAGGCTGCCGTGTACCACGAGGTGCGCCCAGTGCGCGGACTGCGACTTGCGCTGTTCGCGCGCCTCGCGCGCCAGCACCGGCGCGCAGATCACGAGATCCCCCAGGCTGCGCGCCGCCGCCATGGCCGGCGCCGCCGTCGGCGCCGGGAACGACAGCACGTTGGTGGCGTGGTCCTGCTGGCGCCAGCCGCGATTGAGCCGACGGCTCTCCGCCGACCCCACCACCCGCACCGCGACCTCGCGGCCCGCGCCCTGCCGGCCGACCGCCGCACGAATCCAGCCGCCGATGCGCGCCTTCGATGGCGCCCACGCGCGCACGGCACGCTGCACGTCGACGGCGACGTCCGGGCGACGGCGGGGTTCAGGACTGGTCACGGAAGCCGTTCTGCTGCGTATCGCCCGAGCGCGCCTCATAGGCCTGCACGATCCGCTGCACCAGCGGATGGCGGACGACGTCGCGCGCCTCGAAGAACTGGAACCCGACACCCTCGACACCGCGCAGCACGTCAATCACGTGCCGCAGCCCCGAGGGACGACCGGCGGGGAGGTCGGTCTGGGTGACGTCGCCGGTGACCACGGACTGCGAGCCGAAGCCGATGCGCGTGAGGAACATCTTCATCTGCTCGATGGTGGTGTTCTGCGCTTCGTCGAGGATGATGAACGAATCGTTCAGCGATCGCCCGCGCATGAACGCCAGTGGCGCCACCTCGATCACGTTGCGTTCGATGAACTTGGCGACCCGGTCGAAGCCCATCATCTCGTACAGCGCGTCGTACATCGGACGCAGGTAAGGATCGACCTTCTGCGACAGGTCGCCGGGCAGGAAGCCGAGCCGCTCGCCTGCCTCGACCGCGGGACGCACCAGCACGATGCGCCGCACCCGGTCGGCCTGCAGCGCCTCGACCGCGCAGGCCACCGCCAGGTAGGTCTTGCCGGTGCCGGCCGGGCCGACGCCGAAGGTCAAGTCATTGGCGTGCATGCGGCGCAGGTATTCGCGCTGGTTCGGGCCCCGCGCGCGGATCACGCCGCGCGCGACCCGGATGCCCGACTCGTCGGCCGTGCCTGCTGGCACCGGCGCGCCGTCCGCCCCCGCCAGCACCGACGGCGCCGGCGCATCGCCCTGGTGATCGCGCAGTGCCAGATGGACGATGTCGGGCGTGACCTCGCCGCTGCGAGTCATGTGGAACAGCTCGCGCAGCAGGTCCTGGGCAACGGCCGACTTGCCGCCGACGATCCGGAAGGTGCTGCCTCGGCGCCGCAGCTGCACGCCGAGCCGCGACTCGATCAGCCGCAGGTTCTCGTCGAGCGGACCGCAGAGGCTTGCGAGCCGCTCATTGTCCGCGGGCTCCAGGTCGAACTCGCGTTCCGGCGCGGGCGTGCCGCCTGCAGGATCAGCCATGGGCAGGCGCCGGCTGATCGGACGCCAGCCGCCCCCGCAGCGAGTGCGGGCGCGCCTCCGTGACGACGACATCGACGAACCGGCCCATGATTGTGGACTGGGATTTGGACTCCGAGTTGGACTCCGAGTTGGACTCCGGGCGGCTCGACTCCGCGCCGGCGACAGGCACCGGCACCGGGAAATTGACCCAGCGGTTGTTCTCGGTGCGCCCGGCGAGCTCGGCCGTGTCCTTGCGCGACGCGCGCACCACCAGGATCCGCTGGCGACTGCCGACCATCGAACGGTTGATCGCCTGAGACTGCGCCTCGAGCAGGGCCTGCAGCGCCACCAGGCGCCGGGTCTTCTCGGCCGGGTCCACCTCATCCGGCAGAGAGGCCGCGGGAGTCCCCGGGCGGCGGCTGTAGAGGAAGCTGAATGAGAGGTCGAAACCGACCTCGCGCACCAGGCGCATCGTGGCCTCGAAATCGAGCTCGGTCTCGCCCGGAAAGCCGACGATGAAATCGGAGGTGATCGTGATGTCCGGCCGCACCGCGCGCAGGCGGCGGATCTTGTCCTTGAACTCGAGTGCCGTGTAGCCGCGCTTCATCAGGGCGAGGATCCGGTCGGACCCGGACTGCACGGGGAGGTGCAGATGGTTGGCGAGCTTGGGGACGTT